>NZ_JAAHHX010000061.1:10065-38049 GCF_010672065.1 Moorena sp. SIO4A1
ATCGAGTTATTCACAATCGACAATACCTATGACTTCTCTTCCTTATCCATCACAGCCACTAATTTCACCTCGGCAAACCTTGCCGACAATGTATGACTTACCCAGCGAAAATCCCAAAGAACCTGGTTTGCCTGACGAATTTCATTTTTTTCAACCCCTACTATTATTGTTAACCTTTGCCCCTGCCAACTCCAACCCAGAGTTAGTCTTTAGTGCTTGTGACCTCAATCTTTACTATGATCTCAACCATCCCGGTTGGTATAAGCGACCGGATTGGTTTGGTGTAGTAGGTGTGCCTCGGCTTTATGAAAGCAAAGACCTACGTTTAAGTTATGTCATCTGGCAAGAACAAGTCAGTCCATTTGTAGTGGTGGAGTTATTGTCTCCTGGCACCGAAGATGAAGATCATGGTCAAACCGTGAGCGCACCGGGAAAACCTCCGACTAAGTGGCAGGTTTATGAGCAGATTTTGCGAGTACCTTACTATGTAATTTTTAGTCGCTACACCAACGAGTTACAAGGGTTTCATCTGGTTGGTGATCACTACAAACCCGCAGTGCTAAATCAGGACAGGTTACTGATGCCGGAGTTGGGATTAAGTTTAGGGTTGTGGCATGGCAGTTTTCGCGATATCCCCCGATTATGGTTACGCTGGATGACCCTTGAGGGGAATTTGATTCCTCTAGCAAGCGAGGAGTTGGCACAAGCTCAGCAACGAGCAGAACGTTTGGCGGCGCGACTGCGTGAGTTAGGTATTAATCCAGACCAATTGGATTAAGTTGTTGTCTTAATGCAGTCGCGAATGGTTTCGGTTCTGTGTGAGGAACACCGCGATGTCTCCTTTCTCCTTTCTCCAAAGGAGACACTGCGCGAACACCAGACACATCGAGTTATTCACAATCGACAATACCTATGACTTCTCTTCCTTATCCATCACAGCCACTAATTTCACCTCGGCAAACCTTGCCGACAATGTATGACTTACCCAGCGAAAATCCCAAAGAACCTGGTTTGCCTGACGAATTTCATTTTTTTCAACCCCTACTATTATTGTTAACCTTTGCCCCTGCCAACTCCAACCCAGAGTTAGTCTTTAGTGCTTGTGACCTCAATCTTTACTATGATCTCAACCATCCCGGTTGGTATAAGCGACCGGATTGGTTTGGTGTAGTAGGTGTGCCTCGGCTTTATGAAAGCAAAGACCTACGTTTAAGTTATGTCATCTGGCAAGAACAAGTCAGTCCATTTGTAGTGGTGGAGTTATTGTCTCCTGGCACCGAAGATGAAGATCATGGTCAAACCGTGAGCGCACCGGGAAAACCTCCGACTAAGTGGCAGGTTTATGAGCAGATTTTGCGAGTACCTTACTATGTAATTTTTAGTCGCTATACCAACGAGTTACAAGGGTTTCATCTGGTTGGTGATCACTACAAACCCGCAGTGCTAAATCAGGACAGGTTACTGATGCCGGAGTTGGGATTAAGTTTAGGGTTGTGGCGTGGCAGTTTTCGCGATATCCCCCGATTATGGTTACGCTGGATGACCCTTGAGGGGAATTTAATTCCTCTAGCAAGCGAGGAGTTAGCACAAGCTCAGCTCGAAGCTATAAAAGCTAAGCAACGAGCAGAACGTTTGGCGGCGCGACTGCGTGAGTTAGGTATTAATCCAGACCAATTGGATTAAGTCGCTGTTAAGGATTTGTGCGTTCGCGTTTTCACCACAATCACTGCATCAATGGCCAGTACTTTTAGTTCAGATGAGGATTCACCTGTTAAAACTACCCAGAGAATTGTCTTACAAAACGTCAGTTGGCAGACGTACAAGGCGCTATTGGCAGACTTAGGAGATCATCGAGCCTCGCGTCTTGCCTATGCTCAAGGAATGCTAGAAATCACGATGCCCTCAGATCGCCATGAGACATACAAGCAGCTGCTAGAACGGATGGTGAATACCTTAACCGAAGAACTGAATCTTCGGGTCAAAGGGTTTGCTTCTACAACCCTGAATCGGGAGGATTTAGAGCATGGTGCAGAACCTGACTCTTGCTACTACATCGGCAATGTTGACTATATTCAAGGCAGGACAGTAGATTTAGCCAATGATCCTCCACCAGACTTGGTGATTGAAGTCGATATTACCAGTTCATCCAGTCGGAGATTTGGGATTTACAAGCAGATAGGAGTACCTGAAGTTTGGCGTTATATAGGACAAACTGTAGAAATTTACCGGCTGCAAAATGGAGACTATGTTCGTTGTCAGGACAATTTCACCTTTGAGATTCTCTCTGTAGAAATTATCAATCAGTTTTTGCAGCAGGCAGAAACCCAGGATGACACTACCATGATTTTAGCTTGGCGTAAATGGGTGAGAGAAAATCTACCAGAGGATTAACGTTGCGGCTAAAGTATTTGGTTTTAAGGCGTTGCTGATTACTCTATTCAGCAATGCCTTAATGAGGATTATTAAGGTGTTGCAACCTAAACTTATCATCGAATTTATACAGACTGAGATTTCTAGCTTCGATTAGAGACTTGCGTTTACAAAAAATACCAATTCAAGTAGGGTGGGCAAAGTAATATAATCTAGAATACTCACAAAAAAAACTGTTTTTGGCCACCCTACAAGCTGAGATTTCTAGCTTCGATTACTTGAGCCATACTAGTTATTAAAATAAAGCGCGATTAGCGCGCTCTGGCTCATGGGGTAATCAACCGTTGGTGGAGATCAAGACTCTTTGTCCCATTCAACACCTTCTTTCTTGGCCTCGGTAACAGCACGTTCTAGAAGGTAAGCAGCAAGGTTCGATAGAGGGCGTCCATCGTAATCAGCCCATCGCTGTAAATCGTCTGCAATCCGGTCGGGTAAGGTTACTTGTATACGTTTGCTCATAATCTCTATTCTAAGTTCACCTGTTATTTGATGTAAAATTTTACCTTATTTGTACTTAAAACGTATCTTTTATATACATAATAGTATAATATTGATGTAATTACCAGCAAGTTTCCTATGGTAGAAACAGTTAGAGAAAAAAGCGATCAGCCTCCTAGCTATCAGCAAGCCTTAGATGAATTCGGCATCACACAACTGTTGTCCCATTTGAAAAGCTACGGGGATGCTGACTTCAATGCAGAGTCAATGGATATAGAAGAACCAGAACTAAAAACTCTAGCTACCGTCCTTATCCAGCACCTAACTCAGAATCTGACCGGAAAACTGATAGCCAGTTATTTAAATACGATCCGCCAGGGAGACTCAGATATACTGTTTGACCCCATTAAAACAGAAATCGCGCCCCCATCAATAGACCCCCCAGGTACTTGGAACCCTACAGCAACACCCCGTTATCAAACAGGATCACCGATTAGGTGGCGACCTCTAAACGGTCAAATGGACTGGGGTGTTGTGATCGGATTCTTCTACGCCTACGCCAGGCATCAAAGCCAATGGGCAATTTGCTACCTGATCTGGCTTGACAAAGACTCTCCTAGTGCAGCTTGGATCGTTGCTGACACAGCTTGGGAAGAAGACATTGAACCTCGGCATCCTAAGGGTAGGGTAACAACCAACTATAAAGATTCCTATTCTTGGACTTGCACTGAGGCTCTTGGCCCTAGAAATTATTTGAAATCCCCCAATGTGCTACGAACTCCTTCTGGGAGATACCGTTTCGATGATCAATATAGAACCCCTCCCCGGACTCTAACTCAACGAGAGCAAGATCTAATTGAACTCTACAGCAACTGTCAACTTGGTATGACTCCTAGACAATTCTATCATAAATGGGATGTGAATTACGAACAAATCGCTAGTATTTGCTCTCGCTCAACTGCCACCGTTCAGCGCTGGTTTTCCAGCGGTCACAACTATCGCCGTCCCCAGCCCATTGATTTGCGCCATCTTGCCCTGATGGATTTTCTCTTGGAGCATTTTGAGGAGATTCCCCAGGTAGTTAGGAATTTGCTATGTGCTTATGATCAACAGCAAATCGGGGATGGGTAATGGTTATATCAAGTCTGGTTGAATACCCATAATTAAGGGGAGATGGGGAGATGGGGAGATGGGGAGATGGGGAGATGGGGGGATTTTTATTAAGGGTAATTATCCTGACATGATATTAATGGCTAACAGATAACGGAAGCTTTTTTATTTAAATCGGCAATTTGGCAACACAGTGTTCTCTCGTAGCTGCTTTTATAGATAGGGTCGGAGGGTTGGACATCCCTACAAGCAGATCAACTGCAAGTAGACTTTTAAGGTGATCTAACCGTGCTCAGATCACCGTAGAAAATAGAGGCGCTAAAAGCACTGTCTTGAAGTGTTCAACTGCTTAAGGTTCTAACGGCTATAACTGTAGTTTTATAACTGTAGGTTTAGTCAAAGAGATTTAATCTATTTATCGATTTTATCAAAATAATCAATCAAACATGATGGAGCAGGGTGCTATGACCTACCGTGATCGACTAAGCCCATGGTGTATTATCAAGCCACTTCCTAAAATGCAGCGAATTATTGTCGCTCGCTTTCGTCGCCGAACTGACGCTGAGGCTCATCTACAAGTTCTGCGCAGACTGATGCCTGAGATGGAATATATACTTATTTTTGACCGAGACCCGGAGCAAGAGGAAATTAATACAGTAAGCGCTAGAGTAACAATATAACAAACAATACAGGTAAGCATTCAGCTATCAGCTATCAGCGTGTCGCGTATCAGCCATTCGCGTAGCGTGGCCTTTGGCCAAGGCTGACGGCTGACGGCTGAATGCTTACCAATACAGTCGCATCCCTGGTAAGACCTTTTAGTCATCAACTTAACCTCTAGCTCAGGTTTTTTTGGAATAGGATTGAACTGTAGTTCACTCAATAGTATAGCCTTGACGCATCGGTTTGGTTGGTCTTTAGAAGAGCGAGATCCAGAAGTAATTGAATCCTATCTGCCCCAGTGGGAATGGTTTTATCGCTACTACTTTCGGGTGAAAACTGATGGCTGGCAGCACATTCCTGAGAGTAAGGTGCTGTTGGTTGGTTCCCACAATGGTGGATTAGCTTCCCCTGATATGGTGATGATGATGTATGACTGGTTTCGCCGCTTTGGCACCCAGCGTCCAGTTTATGGTCTGATGCATTCCAATGCCTGGCAAATTTATCCAGCCCTGGCGCAGCTAGCGGCAAAGATCGGGGCAATCATGGCTCATCCCCAAATGGCGATCGCTGCTTTTCGTAAGGGAGCTAGTGTCTTAGTCTATCCAGGGGGTGCCCAAGATGTATTCCGTCCCCATAGCCAGCGTCATCAAATTCAATTGGCTGGACGTAAGGGCTTTATTAAACTGGCACTACGAGAAAAGGTTCCCATTGTTCCGATTATATCCAACGGTGCCCATGATACCCTGATTGTCTTAGGTGACTGCTATGAACAGGCACGACAACTACACGAGTTGGGGATACCCTGGTTATTTGGTCTTGACCCACAAGTTTTCCCAATTTATCTCGGTTTGCCTTGGGGATTGGCGATTGGTCCTCTACCCAATATACCCTTGCCCATACCCATCACAACTCGTGTTTGCCCTCCGATTGTTTTTGAGCGCTATGGTCGTGTTGCTGCTCGCGATCAAGATTATGTTGATGCTTGTTACGAGCAAGTTTCTACTCAAATGCAATCGGAGCTAAATCGTTTGGTTGCTGGGTTATGAGTAACTGTTCCAATTTTATGGTTTAATTAGCATAGCATTTAAATTTTAGAGATTGAATTTTTGATTTAATGCTCCCTACAGCAAGCCTTATACCTAATCCAACGTTGTTAATGGTCAAGTCAAACTTGAATTACCTAGCAACTAGTATTAGTCCTAGGGAGCATTAATCACTCGGTGACTCTTCCTTGGTAGTTATCCCGGCAAACCCTCAAAATTTCCTGGTCACTATCACTAATAGAACTAATGGGTTGATATCCTTCTAGTCCAACTTTGTAAGGATAAGTAATAGCGCTATAGCGATGGTCAAGACTTAGCCGTTCACCAACTACAGCAATAGGTGAGTGCTGTTGACGGGAAATGGTATGGGACAAAGCGGTTTGGTTGTAGGGATCAATAACCGTCAAATCCATTTGTTTTGAATCTAGGGTGCCGTAAAAACAGCTATATTCTGAGTGAGGCATATATACCGCACCAAGTACGTTGCCCTGATTCGCTTCAAATACTAGATATTCTTTACCAATCTGTCCTGGTTGTGAGGATTCACCATACAGGTAAATGCCATCATCAGGCATTGATGCATTTCGACTCGTTGCTTGAGTGTAGGCTCTAGCTGTAGTATCAATGGCTTGATCTGGCGGTTGAGGTGCTGGTGTTGCTATAGTTGATGAGGTAGTTACCAATCCTATCGTTAGCAATAGCGTTGTTAGGGGTAGTTTTCTAAGATTTAGCAGTTGACGTGCTGACAAGAACGATCCAGTTAATTGGTTAAGCATCATACTTACCCCCTTTGAAAAAAAACTGTAAGACACCCTAAGCAAAAATTCTGAGAGTTTAGACCGTCAATTGATGAAGCCATAATCAATCAGAAAAAGTTAATTTTTCTTAAACCAGAGTTATGTTGACTCTTGAGGTTATAAACCTATTTAAGCCTAAACTATGCTTTGGTTTGTTCCTTTGTTGATCGGTTTATCAACTGTCACACTTGGCGCTGGTCATAGCCTGAAATTTTGCTGAAGCTTGACTATCAGCTTTCTCCCAGCTATTGGTTGACCCAAGCTTTAAGCAACTATGAGTGACCTTTTGCTGAAATAGGTGAGTCCAGACTCATCTTTTATTCAACCCTTGGAATAATTTTTCGTCCAGGTTGAGGTAGAAATTGCTTCTTAAATGGCTCCCCCAGGTTTTTTACCTCCTCACTCTCCGGTTTTGATGTGAAAATTTTGTGAAATTATAGGTGAACTTATACAGTGATGTGAATTTTGCTCTGACTATAGAAATACTCCAAAGGTAAGAACAGAGATTTCGGGGTTTTTTACATTTCTTTACAAAAAAAGAAGTGGTAACCGTTTCTGGCTACCACTCATGCTTGGAAGACAGTCAACCATTAGCTAGCTAGCGATGTACTCCCGGAAATTAGCATGGCGACGCCGTAGCTGTGCTAAAGCTTGATGTTCTAACTGGCGCACCCGTTCACGACTGAGGTTAAGTCGCTTACCAACTTTAGCCAGAGACAGCTCTTTGCCATCCTCTAACCCAAAGCGTAGCGCTAGCACTTCCCGCTGTTGAGGGGTGAGTTCTGCTAACAGCAGATTTAGGTCTTGCCGCAAGGACTCCTGAGTGGTGTAGTTAACCGGTGTTAGACCATCATCTTCTAGCAGCTCAGACAGCTCTGTGTCTTGGTTATCTCCCACCCGAACGTCGAGAGAGATGGGTTGACGAGCAATGCTCAAATATTCCCGAATCTGAGCTGGTTCTAGATCCAACTCCTTAGCAATCTCGGTGGGAGTAGCATTGCGACCTAGGGTCTGGGATAGTTCCCGTTGTACTTTCTTAATTTTATTGAGCTTTTCAGTAATGTGGATAGGCAGCCGAATTGCACGAGCTTGCTGAGCGATCGCACGGGTGATCGCTTGCCGAATCCACCAATAGGCGTAGGTGGAAAACTTGTAGCCCCTGGTTGGGTCAAATTTCTCAACCCCTCGCTCTAAGCCCAAGGTACCTTCCTGGATCAAGTCCAAGAATTCCATGTTGCGCTTCTGATACTTCTTAGCGATCGCTACTACTAGGCGCAGATTCGCTTCAATCATCTTGCGCTTGGCTCGAGTACCTTGGTCTATGGCTTTTTTCAGTTCTGCTTCGCTCTTATTAATGTACGAAGCCCACTCTTCAGTTGTCGGTTCGCGCTCTAGCTCCTGTTCCAAGGTGGCTTTTTCCCCTAAGAGTGCCATCATTTGCTGCACTTGCTTACCATAAACAATTTCTTGCTCATGGGTCAGCAGAGGTACGCGACCGATCTCATGAAGATAGGTACGAACCATATCTGCTGAGAAGCTAGGCTTGGTCGGCTTGGTCGGCTTAGTCGGCTTAGTAGTTTTGGTTTTGGTCTTAGAAGTGGGCATGGGTGAGTGGTAACTCCAAAAACAAGCAGTATAGTAGATTCTGTTGCGGATGTTTACTCCATCAAGTAACTACAATCTCTTTCCGTTGAGATCATTGCGCCATGGATTGCATTACATTTATTACAAGAGGTATTAACCACCTACCTCCTTCGTTAGAAAGAGATTTAACGGTAACATTGACGCTGTATACTAAGTCAAGTTTTTCTAGGTTTTTTCTGGGGGTTTCCCCAGCTTAGGTAATCCTACAAGTTTACCAGGCACGCTTAGCTCATACTCTTGGGGCGTTGGTGTTGGACCCGCAACCAAATCGAAGATGTGGGCTTGAGGGCTTCGATGTTTCATCTGCTGCTGCCCCCCTGTAGCTATAATATAAGTATCTATACTTGATATATACTTATATATAACGTCTTTACAGATTGGTCTTACACAGCCTCCAGAGGTTTGGCTCCGCAGAGCACTTACTCCTGTAGTAGTTTGCTACTACCCTGGCAGCAACCCTACTTCCGTCGGTGGTTTAAGGTGTTTAGGTTAATCCCCTTTAGTAATGGTTAGACACTTTGGAATTAAGTCGAAGTCATTATGATTTCAATATAGCTCCATTGTATTACATATTTAGACCCCGGTAAAGGTGAAAAGGTTCAACAATTGTTTGCTTTGACGAAAAAATAGCAATATCATAGGGACAGAGTCAGTAGATTACATTGGTTGGACTTGGGATTTTAGTGGGGCTTCCGAGATTAAGCCTCACACACACCCTCCATTAAAATAATCACCCAATAATCAGGAAATAGATAGATATTCTGAAGTGAGATAACCGAACTCATTGGGGTCGTGATGTCTAGACACGCGCCATGAACGGCTACTGCTAATTGAATAATGGCAAGTAATTGGTTGGAGTTGGCTAGGGCGAACTTAGCTAACTATAGAATTAAGGAAGATCCACATCCGACCAACTAGCACTTAGAGAAAACACTGTGCCACACACGATTGTTACCGATACTTGCCAAGGAATTGCTGATTGCGTTGAATGTTGCCCAGTGGCGTGCATTCATCCAGGACCAGGGAAAAATGCCCTGGGGAGTGACTGGTACTGGATTGACTTTTCTAGCTGCATTGACTGTGGCATTTGCGTGGAAGTCTGTCCAGTTGAGGGCGCTATTATACCAGAAGAGCGACCGGATTTGCAGAAAACACCATAATTTTTCGGGATCACGCACGCTATTGGTGTACAAACTATCCAAAGCCTAAAAGCATAAAACTTGGGGATTGTAGACCGTTGAGAAATAGTTCAAAAATTTCTCCCCTACTCCCCTCGATAACAGCATTAAAACTCAATACCAGGTTGTGCTTTAATCCCCTGCTCTTTTAAAGGATGCTTCACTAATGTCATCTCTGTGACTAGGTCAGCTCGTTCAATTAGGGCGGCTGGTGCTCCCCTACCGGTTAAGATGACATGGGAATCAGTGGGTTTTTGGTCTAGTCCAGCCAAAACTTGCTCAATGGTTAGATAGTTGAGTTTCAAGGCTATGTTAATCTCATCCAATAGCACTAGCTTAATGTCAGGGTTACGGATAAACCCTAAGGCGGCATCCCAGGCGGATTGAGCTTTTTCGATGTCTCGCTCTCGATCTTGAGTCTCCCAGGTAAAGCCTTCGCCCATGGCATGGAACTCTAATTGAGGGGGATTGTTATCAGTGGCTACTGTCCAGTGCTCTAAGGCAGCTTTTTCGGCGGGTTCCCAAGCACCCTTGATAAATTGTACAATCACAACTCGGTAGCCATGACCAAGCGATCGCAAGACCATGCCTAAGCCAGCTGTGGTCTTACCTTTGCCGTTGCCGGTATGAACCACAATCAGACCTTTTTGTTTGGAGGCTTTAGCTAGGCGTTGTTCCTGTATTTCCTTGCGTCGCTGCATTTTTTGCTGATATTGCGATCGCGTTAGGCCAGTGCCAGAGGAATCAGCGGTGTTTACCGATTCTAGACCTTGGTTGGAATCAGTGGCAGACTTGATTGTGGTATTCATGGGTTTATGATCAATTCATTTTCAGGGACTCTCTAGCATACAGCATCCCTTGACTGTAATGCTTCTAAAGTATCCCTGCCAACACCAAGAAACTTATGGTATCCCCAAAACAGAGGAGTGCTGCTGATCAAGCTATCCCACAACAGCTGACGCGATCGCAAAAAATGTCAAAGAAAATCCCAAAGAAAATCTCCATTGGGGTGCTTTTGGCCTTACTCTCTTGCCTAATGTTGTCGTTTCAGAATATAATTATATATGTAATCTTTAATCAATCTTGGCCCTTTGGTCTACAGAATGTTGAAGTGGGAGGCTTGATGGCTCCTGGTTTAGGCAACTCCCTGCTGATTCTGTGGCTAAAGATGTTGGTGGTAGTACCGCTGATGGCATTTGTGGCTAGGTTACTCTACCCATCGGTGTGGCGAGATATTAGGCGTTGTGCTCACTCGGGGGACTTGCCTTTATTTAGCCAGATGGTGGCGAGTAGCTTATTTCTATTTTTATCCCAAGTGCTATTATACCTATCATTAGGTCTTATTAAACCAGGGGTAGCAATCACGATTTTTTTTATATATCCCATTGTGACGGTGATCTTGACAGGATTGCTGTTTGGTAATCGCACACATCTATTTCCCTCCGATCTATATCGCCCACATCTAGTTCGTGGTCTAGTCATGGTTGGTGTGGTGGGCGGAGCGTTGCTGATTTCCCTGCCTAGTCTCGCAGCTAAGCAGCCCTCTTCTGAATTGGGAGTTATAGCTGCTGCTGGTGCGGGTTTGAGCTTCGCTGTTTACATTATTCTGACCCAAGTCAGTGCTAGAAAGCTCAACCCGATTCCTTATAGCTTTATTAATTTTACATTAATTTTGGTATTTTCTAGCCTGAGCTTATCATTTCCCCTAGATCAATCCTGGCGCTTTTTTGTTGAACCCAGCCACAGACTTGCTTTATACTTCAGCTGTCTGGGGTTGGGGGTAATCACCTTAGTGAGCTATCTGGTGCAAAACTTTGCCATCAGGCTCATTGGTGGGCGTCCAGCTTCGATTATCGGGTCAACAGCACCAGTGTTAACTACCGTCTTAGCCGTGGCGATTATTCAACAAGGTTTAGGGTTACAGGAAATTATCGGATTGTTTCTGGTAACGTTAGGGGTGGTAACCCTAAGTATGGAAAAATTACGGCATCAGAGTTGGAAACGATCACAGTAAAGAAAAAATTAAGCGTAATTGGATATTGACCAACGTGGCACAGGTTATTCTGGAAAACGTTTTTAAAAGTGTTCCCGCCCGCAAAGGGGATACTGTTGTTGCACCAGTAACAACGGAACCTAAGGTGACAAACAACGAAGAGTCACCAAGCCTTGAAGCAGAAAAGTCTGGACAGACACCTAAAACCGTTAATATCTTGCGGCGCATAAATCTGGAAGTCAACGATGGCGAGTTTATGGTGCTGGTTGGTCCTTCAGGCTGTGGCAAAAGTACTCTATTGCGGATCATTGCTGGACTAGAGGAATTGACTGCGGGCAAAATCTGGGTGGGGAACAGACAAGTCAATGACTTACCACCCAAAGAACGAGACATCGCTATGGTGTTTCAAAATTATGCCCTATATCCCCATCTGAGTGTCTATGAAAACATTGCCTTTGGACTCAGACGAACTGGCTATGGGCAAGTGAACATGGCAGAAGACTCTAATGGGAACTCTAATAGTGTGCATTGGGGCAAGAATCTGCCACCCCAAATCAAGCAAGGGCTTGTGGCTACAGGCATGTTGAATGGAGAAGTTCGCTCGAATCTGGAAAATGTGTTAACCACAATGACGCGATCGCTTCCTCGGGAACTGCGATACCTGTCCGAACGAGAGAAAAAGATTGATCAGCAGGTTCGCAAAGTAGCTAAGTTGCTACAAGTAGAACACTTGCTGAATCGATTGCCAAAGCAGCTGTCTGGGGGACAAAAACAACGGATTGCTCTGGGACGGGCAATTTCCCGTAATCCCCAGGTCTTTTTAATGGATGAACCCCTTTCTAATTTGGATGCTAAACTCCGGGCAGAGACTCGCAGCCAAATTGTGAAACTACAGCGGCAGTTGGGTACAACTACGATCTACGTCACCCACGACCAAACGGAAGCGATGACTATGGGGGATCGGATCGCGGTGATGAAAGACGGTCGCATCCAACAGATTGCTCCTCCTCTAGAAATATATAATCAACCGGCTAACCGGTTTGTGGCGGAATTCATTGGTTCACCACCGATGAATTTTATCCCGGTTCAGGTGAAAGCCCCTCGGGTAGTATGCAATTCTCAGTTCCGCCTGACCCTCCCAGAGGTCTGGGAACCCATACTGCACCAGTATGATGGTCAATCCTTAACCTTAGGAGTTCGTCCGGAACATATGAGTATCAGTGCTCCTGCTCCCAAAAACTTGATGGTTACGGTTGAGATAGTGGAAGCCCTAGGTAACGATACTTATCTATCCGTGAGTATCCCCGAAGACTCTACCGTTCTTCAGGTCAGAGTACCACCAGATAAAATTGTCAGAATAGGTGAGGAAATTTGGCTGTCTATAGACCCAGAGAAGATTCATTTATTTAACCCCAATGATGGGATGGCCATTCCTAAGTCTGATAGCTAAGTCGTAAGTTGCGTAGGGTGCGTTAGGGACGGGCTCGCCCTGATTTTCTTGGTAGCCAGTATTAGCACAATCCGTCCCGTAACGCACCACCCAAAAGGCTGACTAGACTTAGCCCTAGTTGTCGGAAACTTCTGCTCTCGAAGGCAGAGGAATTGATCCAAACAGGATTATAACGTTAATCCCTGGTTCGGATCCCCCTAAATCCCCCTTAGTAAGGGGGACTTTTGCGTGGAATTTCCTTCTTTTCTGACGACTCCCGACTCCCGATTCCCGACTCCCGATTCCCGATTCCCGATTCCCGATTCCCGATTCCCGACTCCCGATTCCCGATTCCCGACTCCCGACTCCCGACTCCCGATTCCCGACTCCCGACTCCCGACTCCCGATTCCCGACTCACTACTCCCTACTCCCTACTCCCTACTCCCTACTCCCTGCTCCCTCAAAAATATTTTTTTACAAAACTTTTCAAAATATGCTATAATATAATAATTTTTGTGCTACAATAAAATTGTCCCCGTTAAAATTGACGGCAAGAGCCAGCCTAACGATCTTCCTTGGGCGAAGGCTGGCTCTGGGTCCCACTTAACTGGCAAGATGCCAGTTCTACCATAGTACATTTATTATGTACTATGGTAGAAACCTATACCCATGGGTAATGGTTAGGCTATTGCCACCCATGGCACCAGTGGTTTTCGCTCGGTTCGACAACCTTTGTGATGCCAAGAGGTATGTGCAGCCTCTGAAACGGCTCATCCCTGATGCTAAGTTCCTTATTTTTTTGGATATTAGTCTGCCTATGGATCAAGAATAATAGGTAGTTAAGGAATGAATAAGAGTAGAGTGGGCATCCTGCCCGCTCGAAAATAAGGAGGAAACTGGCAAGATGCCAGTTCCACCCAAGATGCCAGTTCCACCCAAGATGCCCATTCCACGCCTGATGCCCGTTCCACAAAACTTTTAAAATCATTCCATTCCACGAGCAACGCCCGAAAATAAGGAGGAAACTGGCAAGATGCCAGTTCTACGCAAGATGCCAGTTCCACCCAAGATGCCCATTCCACGCCTGATGCCCGTTCCACAAAACTTTTAAAATCATTCCATTATTAACCCCCACACTAGGTGGTGCTAAAGTGCTCCCGGAGCAAATCGTGGATGAATCGATAGCGTCCACCCACTTGCTTGATCAGGCGGCGTTCTGTGGCATAGCTCAGGAAATCAGCGTAATCCCTGGGGATTGAACCACTGCGCCAGAGAATGAGGCGGAGGACGAAATGTTGAATCACTGGTAAGCCAGCAAATGAAAAGCCCAATAACATTGCCATCCCAGAAGCAAGAATTAATGCTTCGAGTGGTTCAACATTCTCTGCCGAAACTAGACTAAGTGATACAAAAAATAATAAAGTTACAGGCAAACTAATTAAACTAAGAATAATGATATTTTTAGCGGATTCTTTAATGCCCTGATTGGGTTTATTTCTGGTTTTTAGTTCTTCTCTAGTCAGCCCTCCAATTAGCCCGAAAATCAGCCCGAAAATCAGCCCGAAAATCAGCCCGTAAATCAGCCAGAAAATCAGCCCGTAAATCAGCCCGTAAATCAGCCCGTAAATCAGCCCGTAAATCAGCCCGAAAATCAGGAATAAAATTATTTTTTTTATTCTTTGCCATAAATTTTGCAATGAAAATGTAATAGTTTCATAAGGCTTTATACTATATACAATCAGCCCGAAAATCAGCCCGAAAATCAGCCCGTAAATCAGCCCGAAAATCAGCCCGTAAATCAGCCCTAAAATCAGCCCTAAAATCAGCCCTAAAATCAGCCCTAAAATCAGCCCTAAAATCAGCCCTAAAATCAGCCCGTAAATCAGCCCTACAATCAGCTTATACAACCACTTTTTTCGGGAGTTATTCAACATATCAGGTTGCATCTTTTCAATCAAAAACTCGGTTTGTTTTTGCTTCTTCAATTGTTTCGCAAGCCAGCTTAACCAGCGCCTAGTCTCCTCTTCTGAATAACCTCGACGGTTATCGGATTCGTCTAGTTTACGCTGAATGTAACGCTCAAATAACCTTTGACGGCATTCGTTCTGATAGTCTTCCTTTGCTTTAGGATCCTTAAAATATTTCTTTCCTGGCTTCAACCCATCTCCATCCCGATAAGCATGGGGAATTAAATGCAATAGTAAGGGCATTCTGGCTAACTCTAGCAACCCATCTGAATCTTGCTTAATTCCTTGCCAGAGGTCGTCATAATTTAACCGTTTTAAATAATTTTCTATCTGCTGATCGCTCAAAGGTTGCAAACCGACTGCTCCCCGCATCTCTAGAATTTGCTCATCGGCTTCGTACTCTTCTTCACGACAGCAGACCACAATTTGAGGAACGTGTTTGACAAACTGATTTAATTGCTGAACACATAACCTCTGCCGCTCTAAGCCCAATTCATCCAAACCATCCAGAAGAGGTAACAACTGACGGGTGGTAATCCACTCCTGAGTAATGGCTTCGGGCACATTATGAAGAGACTTTAAATAACCTGCTAACCATTCAGCAATGGGTTGGTCATCTTTCCAATCAGAAAGTTCAGCTATAATTGGAATCGGTTGGTCTGGCTGCTGCTGGGCACGTGTAATTAAATCCTTGGCCAAATCCAACAGCATGGTGGTTTTTCCAGAACCGGGGGCACCGAGAATCAACAGTTTCCCGGCAATATCCTCTTGGTTAAATACCTCGATAACCTTTTGACCTGGTTCAGATTCTGTAGTTACTCGACAAAACTTGAGGAACCCTTCCAAGAATGAACGAGAATTGCTAGGATTAACGGTAATTTTCTCTGGACGACCCACTTGCTCCCTGTGGTCTGCCATTACCAACTGAATCAAGTGGTCATTGTGCAGGGAGTCATCTAGGCGCATGTTAACTTCAGCTGCCATTACTCCCAGCAAGTCCCTGCGCCATCGCTGTAAATTTCCCTGTGGAATTTTTTGAGGGATTTGAGTTTGCTTTCCTGGCCTAGTTGTGAACAAATACCCAATTATAGGTAGAGCCAATAAGTAACCAATACCTAAAATCCAGTAGACTTGTTGGAACCACTCGCTATCCTGTTCTGCTGATTTTTGAGAAACTAAATTTTCTGCTTCATGAAGTAAGAATCCATAAACTATTACGCATAGAGCAAATACTATAATTTGGCGAAAGAGAGTTTTTTGCTGGTCAAAGCGATTGATCAAAAGTCCGACAATACAGGTAAGTAGTCCTAGTAGTAACTGGAGTAGTCTTTGAAGGACGTTGGGATTGGTCAGAAGTTCAGCAAGGTTCATCTGTGAAGCGACCTCTGTTTTATCACTATCTTAAATTTTAACGAATTAGCGTCGAGAGAGCCAATAATATAGCAATTATATGTGCCATGAGGGACAAAGAGATCCCCCTAAATCCCCCTTATCAAGGGGGACTTTGAGGTTGAGAAGCGTACCTCATAAATCCTAGAAACGCTATATCAAGTCTGCTTGAATATCTATAATTAAGGAGAGGCTGGGGAGATAGGGAGATGGGGAGATTTTTATTAAGGATAATTATCCTGATTGATATAAAAAATTAAATAGTCTAGGTAGTTTGATAAAACAGGAAAGTGGGTCGAGTGTGGTAAGTGGGGGGAGTGCGTTCGCACTCAAAGTCCCCCTTATTAAGGGGGATTTAGGGGGATCCCTTTGTACCTTATGGGAGATATAATGGCTATAAAACATCTAAGGAGATTTGTATGAACGCAGAGTTTACCGCCATCATTGAGGCAGCAACAGAAGGAGGATATTGGGCGATTTGTCCTGAAATTCCTGGTGCGAATGGTCAAGGAGAAACGGTTGAAGAAGCAAAAGAAAGCTTGAAGAATGCAATTCACTTAATTTTTGAAGATCGTTTAGCTGATAGTCGTCGAGGATTACCCAAAGAAGCAATCGAGGATAAAATTTCTATACACTGGCGGTGCGTTACGGGACGGGCTATCCTAACCTTGGCTACGAAGTGAAAAATCAGGGCTAGCCCATCCCTAACGCACCCTACGCACTCACGCCAACAGCTATAAGCTATCACCATCATCGAGCAATTGCTGAAGATTTTCCAGTTTCAATAGGTCTTCTCGATTGACTACATCATCACTAATTTCAAGGATAGGATTTGCTGAGGAAAGGTTGTTGTTGAACAGATTTTTAATTTCTGTTTCACCCAGAAACCTTCCTTGCTCAAAGAACCGTTGACTGCTATTTGTACTATCAACAAAGAAGCCAAATGACTGTTGGGGAAATTTGAAGTCAGATGGCAATGACTGAGCCTGGACATTAGAGACGATGCCAGCAGTTAAGGAAACAACTGTCAAAGCTAGGGTTGTCTGTTTCCCAAACCTGGGAAGGATCTTAGTTAGGGTCGGTTTCATGATGTTATAGCGCTACGCGCAAGTCAGAAGTTAGAAGTCAGAAGTCAAAAGTAAAAAAAAATACCAATTCAAGTAGGGTGGGCAAAGTAATATTATCTAGAAGAGTAATTTGAACGCAACGGTTTTTGCCCACCCTACAAGCTAGCTACAAATTCAAGTAGGGTGGGCAAAGTAATATTATCTAGAAGAGTAATTTGAACGCAACGGTTTTTGCCCACCCTACAAGCTAGCTACAAATTCAAGTAGGGTGGGCAAAGTAATATTATCTAGAAGAGTAATTTGAACGCAACGGTTTTTGCCCACCCTACAGGCTACTTATATTGAATCCAAATATTTTGCTAGCAATTCCGGAATATAGTCATAGCCATCTACCCCAATGACAGCAATAATTTTTGACCGTTGCTGTGCCAAAAGGGTTTGGAAGCCATCTTGCCCCATTTGTCCTTGCAAAATACTTAACAAACCAGCTGGTTTGCGCCAATCCTCAGACCCAATTTGCTCTAATAGATAGGCTCCTAAACTAGCGGTGTAAATCACTTTCTGCCAATCTTGCTGGCTGTAGCAAGCTTGGGCTAGGTAGGCCAAATTCACTCCTTGTAGGTACAAATCCCCAGAAAATTGGGCGGCTTGCCAGCCTTGTTCTAAAAATGCGATCGCTTTTTGATACTGCTCGACCACGACATGGGCAATTCCCAAACTACTGAAACACAAAGCTTGACTTTGCCCAACCCCATAACTCCCTGCTGGAGAATCCCCCAATCGTTCTAACAATAATCGACCTTGTTCTAGATAGTGAATAGCACTCTCATACACCTCTAGTTCTGCTTGTTGGCTATCCTGAGCTTGAAACACTTCACTGTAGCCGAAATTCACCAGAGCATTGGCTTCTCCTAACCGGTCTCCAGCTTGACGAGCGAGTATTAATGCTCGTTGACTATAGTTAATCGCATCAGCATAATTCTCTTGCGCGACACAAATCCGACTGAGGTGATTGAAATTAGCAATTTCACAGAGTTTATCCCCAGCCTCACGGGCAATCTCTAAGGCTTGCTGATGGAAGTTATTGGCTCGGTCATAGGCTCCTTGGGACCAAAGGGAATAACCCAACAAGGTTAGAATCCTGGCTTTCTCCTGGGTTCGGTCTACTTGCCGCAGGGGTTCATCTAGGTAATTCAGGGCATCTTGGAGATAGTTGCCGCTAAAGTTAGCAAACACACCACCGTAGAGAGGGAAGTAGTCCCGTTGGGCAAAGGTGCGCAGAATTTGCAGACAAACCTGAAAACAGCCATTTGCGATGGCATTTCCGTTGCTACTAATTGCTGTCTGGTTCAAAACATTAGCTAACCTAGACCAAATCACAGCAAATACGATAAAGGTAGAAATCGATAACTTTGCTCCCATCTTGGAGTCATATACCATTTTATCGAACCAATTCACCAGTCCTCGCTGCAAGCACTGGAGAATCACAGCCAATTCCACCCAAGCTTCTAGTTCCAAACTCGGCTGAGTATCTGCCCATTCATGGAACGATTGATTCAGCGCTAGACTTTCAAATAAAGACTGGGGTAACGGGCTATTAACCTTTTTCCCCCACAGCCCCCAAGGGCCACGCTGTTCCGGAGTACCCTCAAATCCCAGTGAGCCTCGACTTTGGTCATAAATCCAACTGACCAGATAATCTTCCAAGCGTTGCCAAGATGCCAAACCCGCCGTAATCCCAGCCGCCAGTTGTCCAAGGTCTTTAGCAGTATCAGATTCAGAAGCTTGTTGTGCCTGTTGCTTTAGGGGTTTAGCCAGGCTCGCCAGTTGTTGTAACGTCAGCGGTGGTTGTTGATTGGGGTCAATCACTCGCAATAAAGCCGTAAAGCGCTCAGCTGGTTCAGCAGTAGTAATGAATTGAATAGCGCTAGTGATAGTTTCTGAAACTCGGTTTTCTTCCTGCCACTGTTCCCATTCACCACGAATGGTATTAAGCGCCCTGAGTTGACGGATTGCCTTGGCTTGCTTCAATTCACTCTTAGGATTGTCTACTTCTGCCTGAGTCATATCGAAGCGCTGATCAAGGCAACGTTCAAAAATTTCCCCGGTGCCAACCGTAACCCCCTTGACCAACATCTGATAGACCTGGGATTTAGAACGGATCTTCCCCTTCAGGGTAGTTTTGACAATGTCATCGATTAATTCAAAATAGCGATCGCTCAATCCCATCTCGTTAGACATAAACCTTTTGCCTGATCAGTGCCCACTTTTCTCAAAAATAGCTCAAAATCAGAATAGACTTCTGGCAGGTCTAGTTAAGCGTCAACATGATTCGGCAATGTTACAGTAAACAAAGTCCCCTTACCCAACTCAGACTTAACGTTGATTGTTCCTTGATGAGCTTCGAGAATTCGTTTGGAAAGATATAGTCCTAAACCACTACCTGAGCGTTTGTGGCTACCCTGGCGAAACCGTTCAAACAACTCTTTTTGGTCTTCTGGGGATATACCAAAACCAGTATCTTCCACCTCAATCACCACCAACGACTGATTACTTTCACTAGTCTTGGGACTATTCCTCAGACGAACGGTCACAGAACCGTTGTCAGTGAATTTAATCGCATTTCCCAGCAAATTCATGAACAGTCGGTGCAGTTCTAAGCGATCGCCCATCACTATCGAGTTAACTTCCTTCGGTGTCTGATAGTCCAAAGACAGTTTTTTATCACGAGCTAGGGCAGACAGTTCTTGGATGACTTCCTCAATAACCTGTTCCACAGGGATGGCAGAGAAAGACAAATACTTCCGACCGGCTTCATAGCGATAGACTTCTAGTAACGTATTCACCATAGTCAGCAAATTGTGGTTACTGCGAGTCATGGTGACTATGGCTTCGAGCACTGGGGGTGAAATTTCTCCCAAAGCTCCCTGCTGCATAAGGTTTAGGATGCGATCTGCTGCTACTAAGGGGGTGCGCAAGTCATGGGTAAGCCGAGAGACAAAATCTTCTCGTTGCCGAGCAATTTCATCCCGTTCATCCACACTATGCTTGAGGCGCAAAAGCGATCGCACCCGAGCCAGCAATTCATCCACTTCTACTGGTTTACGAATAAAATCATCCGCCCCCATATCCAGTCCTTGGACCACACTCGGATGATCATAAGCGGTGATCAACAAAATTGGTATAAACGGTAACTTGGGATTGCTTCGGATGCGCTTGGTTACTTCAAAGCCATCCATTTCTGGCATCATCACATCCAATAGCACCAATTCCGGCGGAGATATCTCTATTTTCTCTAGGGCAACCCGACCATTCTCTGCCAAAGTAATCTCGTACCCCTCTTCTTCTAAAAGCGTCTGCAGTAGAAACAAGTTGTCAGGGGAATCATCCACAGCCAAAATGCGATCTGTTTTGGAAGGGCGGGTTAGAGGTAAAGCATTCATTGAATCATTTCGTTGGTAAGTCAGAAGTGGAAACCCCTGTCATTGATGTATGGGGAGCGGGCTAATTAGTGGGTCGGCAAACCATTGCACACAGCCCCTCAGCAACTTCCCCCTGACACAAACAGCAGCCTGAGTTCGCTTCATTATGGCAAATTGGGCTTTACAGGCAAAGAAAAAATTGCGAATAGCGAAGGTCGTTGAAACCCTTAGGGATTAAAGGCTTAGTCCAATTTTTGATTTTCCTTATTTCTCACGGTCACTATGCAGGGCGTTTCAATTTTTGTAAACTGGAAGGAATGGTTTGACTTTAAACTTAATTTTTTGTAAATTATTCTGGTAACCTATGTGCGACTATGGTAAGATCAGCAGCTTATAAAGCTACATTTGCTGCACCAGTCAAAGCTCCTGAACGCTCTGGTCAAGTTACCCGAAAGCCTTATCCCAACTATAAGGTAATTGTGTTAGACGATGATTTTAACACATTTCAGCATGTTCACGACTGTCTGGTCAAGTATATCCCTGGGATGACAAATGATCACGCCTGGGAACTCACCCATCAGGTTCACAACGAAGGTCAATCCATTGTTTGGGTCGGTCCCCAGGAACAAGCGGAACTCTACCACCAACAGCTTTCTCGTGCTGGCTTAACCATGGCTCCCTTGGAGGCTACATAGTATTATGAGCCAACCCAAAGACGGCAGACTGGTTTGGAATCACTCTACCCACATTCAGGGTCTCATTCCAGTTCTGCAACGACTCACAGATTACCCAGGTATTCAAACCATTACCCCTGCTGTGCTTGGGCGGGCAAGAAGTCACTGTCCTAAATTACAGTTAAAAGTATCAGTGCCAATTCGTGGGGGATTCAAGGTGATTGCCAGGTCTGGTAAAAGCTTTCAAGAGGTGTTCATCCTCACCAACTTGAGTAAGGTGGAACTAGAAAAAGCGATCGCTCAATCACTAAAACGATAAGTAGATAGAATGTAGAATGTAGAATGTAGAATGTAGAATGTAGAATGTAGAATGTAGAATGTAGAATTTAGAATGTAGAATTTAGAATTGAATGTAGAATTGGGAATTTAGAATTGGGAATGTAGAATTGGGAATTCACCATTCTGCATCCTGACAGACAACCTTGGCCAAAAGGCCACGCTACGCGAACAACCCATTAACCGGCTAACCTAGCCTACACCGAAGGCCAAAGGCGAACAGCATTTTTGAATTAAACATGTAAAATTCTTAATTCTTAATTCTTCATTCTTAATTCTTAATTCTTCATTCTTCATTCTTCACACGCCCCAATACTGACCCAACTGCTAGAACCATCATCCCAATGCTCTTTTTTCCAAATCGGAGCATTATGCTTCAACGTGTCAATAGCATACTTACAAGCTGCAAAGGCTTCTGAACGATGAGGACAGGCAACAGCGACTAACACGCTAATTTCCCCAATAGTTAAGCGACCGATGCGATGATGGATTACCACCCGATTGACATCAGACCATGAGGCACGAATCTGGGCAGCAATTGAGGAAAATACCCGTAATGCCATGGGTTCATAAGCCTGATACTCTAATGCTACCACTGGTTTACCATCAGTCTGATTACGGACTGTGCCACTCATCATCACCACAGCTCCATTAGCCGGATCATCAGCAAGGGCGTAGATGTCTGATAGGAATAACGGAGCGATGGTGATTGAAAAACTATCTACGGTTTGCTTTTCAGAGATCTTGGGCGGGGGAGTCATTCGCTGAGAATTCCAAAGAGTGTTAAGATTAGTAACAGCCTAAGCCTTTATTTATATATTTATATATAGCACTTATCATAGTCATGAGGTACAAAATTCTGGGTGTTAGGGAGCAGGGAGCAGGGAGCAGGGAGCAGGGAGCAGGGAGCAGGGAGCAGGGAGCAGGGAGCAGGGAATAGAGCAGAGGCAAGAGGCAAGAGGGAAAAAATCCTGTGTACCTCATAGCGATAATAAACGCTATAGTTTATTTATCTTTACTGGTTGGATTTAATCAATAGGCAACCCTAGCGCCATGTTTCGATTTTTTTAAAATACTTTAAAAATTAGGAGCAGCTGCTCTAATTTCAGTTAATATACCTAAATACTATTCAAATAATATTAAATCAGAAGTTTTTTCTTTGACAAGGGCAATAATCACCTTGTCGAGGGCTAGTGCTCACTAGGCGATGAAACATCTGCCGTCAATCAATTGATGCTACCTATCCTTAAAGTCAAGCTACTTAAAGTCAAGCTCATCCTAGCTGATCAGTGATCAGTAAAACCCGTGTTGAGCAACAGCAAACCTAGAGCTGATCATAACTAGGGCTGATGATAACCCGTTTGGAGATTATTTGATTGATGGCACGAGGAGGTGGGGCTGATGAACCAGCAAAGCTAGCAGCCCAAAAATATTATAAAAGAACTATTGACCCTGAGCTTCAACAGGCCTTTGATGATCTCACAGCATTAGCCGCACAAATTTGCCAAACGCCCATGGCTCTGATTACCCTGATTGACAGTAACAGTCAATGGTGTCAGTCTAATCTGGGCGATTATGAAAAGTCAATAAGTCAAAATACCTTTTTATCCAGCCATCGGATTGAGTCAGCTGAGGTATTGGTAGTTCAGGATACCCTGGCTGATCAACGGTTTGCCACTCATCCCTTAGTTACTGCTGAGCCTCATATTCGGTTTTATGCTGGAGTTCCCCTAATTACCTCTGAGGGATATGCTCTGGGAACACTTGCGGTCATGGATCAGGTTCCAAAGGAACTTCAGCCTCAACAGTTAGCAGGATTACAAGCCTTAAGTCGTCAACTGATAAGCCTTCTGGAGCTAAAACAACAGTTAGCGGATTTACAGCAACCTCAGCTAGAAAACCAAGGTCTTGAGAATGAATTAACCCAGGTTGACCAAGAACTCCTGGATTTTTTAGAAAATGGCTCCGTTGGTCTCCATTGGGTGGATAGCAATGGCATCATCCTGTGGGCTAATCAGGCAGAGTTAGATCTGCTGGGTTACAACGCCCAGGAGTATATCGGTCACCACATTGCTGAATTTTACCCGGAGCAAGAGGTAATTGAAGATATCCTGGCCAGACTAACTGCTAAAGAAACCTTAAAAAACTATGAAGCTAGCCTCTTGTGCAAAGATGGCTCGATTCGCCATGTCTTGATTAACTCCAATGTCCTCTGGAAAAATGGCAAATTCGTCCATACCCGATGTTTTACTCGTGACATTACTGAATGGAAACGGATCCAGCAAGAACGCGATCGCTTTTTTGACCTCTCCCTGGATTTGCTGTGTATAGCGGGTTTCGATGGCTATTTTAAGCGCTTGAGTCCGTCCTTTTCTAGCACCTTGGGTTACACCGAAGCGGAACTAACCAGCACCACGTTTCTGGATTTTGTCCATCCCGATGACCGAGAACCAACTAGGACGGAAATGGAACAATTGGGGAGTGGCATCCCTACTGTCTACTTCGAAAATCGCTATCGCTGTCAAGATGGGTCTTATAAATGGTTAGCCTGGGCTGCAAATCCTTTAGTTAACGATGGTTTAATTTATGCGATCGCACGGGACATTACCGAAGCCAAACAAAAGCAAGCCAGCCTTGAAGAGAGTGAAGCTCGCTTCCGGATGATGGCTGATCATGCCCCAGTCATGATCTGGATGTCAGGCACTGATAAACTTTATAACTTTTTCAATCAGCTTTGGCTGAACTTCACCGGTAAGACCCTCGAACTTGAATTGGGCAATGGCTGGGCTGAAGGGGTGCATCCTGATGACCATGAGTACAGCTTCAATACCTATGTATCCGCCTTCGACGCCAGAGAAAATTTTCGGATGGAGTACCGCTTGCGACGTAGGGATGGGCAGTATCGTTGGATATTAGATATAGGCACTCCCCGATTTACCCCCAATGGGGACTTTGCCGGTTACATTGGCTCTTGCATCGATATCACTGAGCGCAAACAGGCGGAAGAGGTTCTGCGTAGACAGGCTCTGATTTTTGAGACTATCTTCGATGGGATCATAATCACGGACTTAGCCGGTAAGATAATTGATTGGAATCCCGCTTCAGCGCGAATATTCGGCTACACCAAAGCTGAGGTATTGGGTAAAACTGCAGGGATTCTGCACCGACCGGAAGAGGCGGCTGTTCTAACCGAGCAGATTATCCAGGAGATGACCAGGTCCCGACGTTGGTCTGGGGAGATTCACTTTATTCGCAAAGATGGCAGGTGTGGGGTGTGTGAAACGGTGGTAGTACCTCTTTATGATCAGCAAGACAATATGGTGGCAACCATTGGTCTAAACCATGATATAACCGAGCGGGAGCAAAATCAGCAGCAATTGTATCAGAGCGAGGCTCGCTATCGCGCTATTGTCGAAGATCAAACCGAACTCATCTGTCGTTTCCGTCCTGATGGAACTCTTACCTTTGTCAATGGTGCCTACTGTCGCTATTTCAGCAAATCAGAGCAAGAGTTGATTGGGCAACGGTTTTTGCCATTGATTCCCGATGAGGATCTCAAAAGGCTAGAACAGTGTATTACTTCTCTAAGCCGGCAGAATCCGGTAGAAACGGTTGAACACCGGGTGATTATGCCCACAGGAGAGATTCGCTGGCAGCAGTGGAGCGATCGTGCCATCTTTAACGAACAGGGTGAATTGATTGAGCTCCAGGCAGTAGGGCGGGACATCACTGAACACAAGCACGCAGACGAGCAACTTTTGGAAAAGTCTCAGGCCCTGGAAACCTTCAGTAACAACCTCAAACACCTACATCGGCTGAATACCACCAATTACCAAAACTTTGAGTTGCTGTATGCTGACTATCTGGAGACGGGATGTGAAATTTTAGGGATGCCCACTGGCATTATTAGTCAAGTACACCTTAATTCCTACACTATCCTGTCGGTCAGGTCTGATCTAGAAGGCTTAGTGGCTGGCTCAGAGTTTGAATTAAAAGATACCTATTGTGCTGTAGTTGTTCGCGAAAAAAAGACCATTGCCTATACTCATGTAGGTGAGATAGCACTGATGCACGCTCATCCAGTCTACCAAACTCTAAAACTTGAGTCCTATATCGGGACTCCTATATTTGTCTATGGTGAAGTCTACGGCTCCCTGAATTTTTCCTCAACCCAGGTAAGAGCAAGGGATTTCCCGCCTCACGAACAGGAAATTGTAGAACTAATGGCTCAAAGTCTTGGTCGATTAATTGCAGCTCATCAAGCGGAAATAGAGCGCCAACAGGCAGAAGCTGCACTGCTGGAGAGTGAATCGACCCTGCGTAGTTTCTTCAACAGTTCCGCACTATTGATGGGGGTCGTGGAACTTTTGGATGATGACATCCTGCATATTTCTGATAATAAGAGTACGGCGGATTTTTTCGGGACTACACCCGAGGCCATGCAGAATCGGTTAGCCAGTGCGCTGGGGGCACCCAAAACTCATATCCGTCGCTGGATTAGCCATTACCGAGAAAGCCAACAAAGCAATCAGCCCATTTCCTTCGAGTATGATCACACCACTGAAACCGATACCCGGTGGTTATGCGCCACTGTATGCCCAATTCCTGAGACAACCACTGCTCACCCCCGATTTTCCTATGTGGTGGATGACATTACTGACCGTAAGTTAGCAGAGCAAGAACTCAAGCGCCAAAATCAGCGATCGCAATTGTTTTCAGAAATTACCCTGAAAATCCGCCAGTCTCTACAACTGGAGCAGATTTTGCAAACGGCTGTTACAGAAGTGCAACAATTTCTCAAGGCTGACCGAGTTGTACTCTTCCAACTAAGTTTTGATGGCTGGGGGAAAGTGGTTCAAGAAGCAGTAGTACCTGGTTGGCCAATCATGCTCGGACAAAGCATCGAAGATCCTTGCTTTCATGAAGAGTACCTAGACCAGTATCGTCAGGGAAGGGTTAGCAACATCTGTGACTTAGAAAACTCTGATATCCGAGCTTGCCATGTAGAAATGCTGCAACAGTTTGGGGTAAAAGCTAACTTAGTGGTGCCAATTCAGCAACAAGACAAACTTTGGGGTTTGTTGATTGCCCATCAGTGTGCCAATCCACGACAATGGACTAACTTTGAAAGTGAATTGTTGCAACAACTGGCGAACCAAATTGCTATTGCCTTAGCCCAAGCCCAGCTTTTAGGAACAGAAACCCGTCAGCGTCAGGAACTTGCCCGTTCTAATGCGGAACTGCAACAGTTTGCCTATGTAGCATCCCATGACCTGCAAGAACCCCTGCGCAAGATTCAGGCATTTGGCGATCGCCTTCAGACCAAGTATCATGAACAGTTAACGGAGCAGGGGCAAGACTACCTGAAACGGATGCAGAATGCAGCAGGACGGATGCAGGTGTTAATCAATGACTTGCTTAGCCTTTCCCGGGTGACCACTAAGGCAAGACCCTTGGTTGCCACTGACCTGGCTCAAGTGGTGCAAGAGGTACTCTCTGATTTAGAACTACGTATCCAGCAATCTGGTGGCGTAGTGGAAGTCGGTGAACTACATACTATTGAAGCTGATCCAGTGCAAATGCGTCAACTTTTGCAAAACCTGATCAGTAACGGACTTAAATTCCGACCAGCACCAAGAGGTAACGTCGTTAAAATTTATAGTCAACTGCTTCAAGAAAGTGTTCCCTTAAGTTATGGAGGCGCAACCGTTAATGAGCGTTGTCAGATCATAGTCGAAGACAATGGTATTGGGTTTGACCCCAGGTATTGCGATCGCATTTTCCAAACCTTTCAACGGCTCCATGGTCGCAGCGATTATGAAGGAACCGGCATCGGTCTAGCTATCTGCCGTAAAATTGTGGAACGCCATAATGGTAGCATCATGGCAGAGAGCACACCAGGACAGGGAGCTAAGTTTATTGTTAGGGTGCCGATTAAACAAAGTTGAAAATTGAAAGTTGAAGGTTGTTCGCGTAGCGTGGCCTATTGGCCAAGGTTGTTCGCGTAGCGTGGCCTATTGGCCAAGGTTGTTCGCGTAGCGTGGCCTATTGGCCAAGGTTGAAGGTTGTTCGCGTAGCGTGGCCTATTGGCCAAGGTTGTTCGCGTAGCGTGGCCTATTGGCCAAGGTTGTTCGCGTAGCGTGGCCTATTGGCCAAGGTTAAACTTTAAATAATGAAAACATACTAGTAGTTGAGTGACTAATCAATAAAATATAGCAGTCGCCAGGGCAGGGGCGGACATGACAAAAGTCTCAAACCTAAGTAAGCGCAAGAGTTTGACTTCTGACTTCTGACTTCTGACTTCTGACTTCTGACTTCTGACTTCTGACTTCTGACTTCTGACTTCTGACTTCTGACTTCTGACTTCTGACTTCTGACTTCTGACTTCTGACTTCTGACTTCT
>NZ_JAAHHX010000610.1:0-1585 GCF_010672065.1 Moorena sp. SIO4A1
TTTGATTTTATAGCGTTGATAGCACTTATGATGTACAGTATTTTTTGACTATATATCCTTAATAAGGGGAGATATTATTGCCTTAAAAACATCTTTATTATTGCCTTTTGCCTCTTTCCTTTTGCCTTTTGCCTTTTGCCTTTTGCCTCTTGCCTCTTGCCTCTTGCCTTTTGCCTTTTGCCTTAATTAGCAACGTCAGACAATAAGGCATCTGCGATCGCATCAGAAATGGGGTAACCCAAATCTCGCTCTAGCATGCCCCATTCGCCAGTGGGGTTAACTTCTAGGAAGACATACTCACCGTCTGGGGTGACAATCATATCAATAGCGCCATAGGTTAGTCCCAACCTTGCCATCAAAGCATTCAGGCCATGGGCAACCTCACTGGGCAATTGATCAGGTTCCCAAGGACAGTCTTCTGGTTTAGCAGAGCGCCAATCCATCGTTGTTGCAGAATATCGAGAAGCATCGAGAGCTCCTACATATAAATTTCCCGCCACGAATGCTATTCGCAACTCCCGCTGTTTAGGAATTTCCTCTTGGAATACCATCGGACTATAGCGCAACATTTCTGCCTCTTGGAGGTCTTCTTCTTTGACAACGCTGGTATATAGGAAAAAAGAAGAAGCTTCCATACCGTAAGAAAGAGGAGTAAGCAACTTAGCCACCATCTTTCCTCCTACTTCTGCGAAGAAACCCCGCATCCGATCTGGATTATTCGTGACCAGAGTGCGGGGAACGAGCAGACCAACTTCATTAGCAATTCTGAGTTGACGTGGTTTGTTTTCTGCTTCTCGGATTCGTTCTAACTTATCTACCCAACGAGCATGGTTGAGATTATCTAAGAAACCATCAATGGTTGCTAATGATTCCCTAACGCAAGCGTCTTGGAATTGGGGAGCTAAATCTGGGCTGACTTGTGGATGCCAGAGTCGGCGCATCCATACCCCCTGCACGTCTTCGGTTTTAATGGAGTTTCCATTATAGTCTAACTGGTAACTAAGTCCTTCGCTAGTGATCCCGGCTGCTAGTTGCACCTTAGTGGGAAATTGATCGGTATCAAAGCGAAAGGGTTTAGCGCCTCGTTTTGATAGGGCTTCGGCGACTCTATCAATAGTGAAATAATCACCACTGTGAGTGATCAAGACAATTAGATCACGAGATCGGTTCATATACCTAAATGATAACGAATAAATAACGGTTAAATAGATAACACTCAGCCCAAAGCTAATCGCTGAGGGCTGATCGCGGGTTTTAAAAGCTCAGTTGACGCAAAGGGAGAAATAGTATCGGTAATTATTTCAACTACCCCTGCCTGATCGAGTACTCTCATCGAGTACACCTGGTGTTGGCAAAGGGATTGTGTCTACAGTCCACCTCCAATCTAAGTACCGAGATAGGTATAGCCTTTGGCAATCCCCTCAGTCTAGAGTTTTGGTTTCATCCTGGGACACATCAGGGACGGTTGAAAGTCGCCCCGTCCTCTCAAAGTCTTGCCTCAAGAGGAGCGTTCTCAGTGCGATATTCTTGGCTCCGACTAAATCAGCATGTAGTTTGTATCCACAAGCCATGCAATCAAAATCTA
>NZ_JAAHHX010000611.1:0-1585 GCF_010672065.1 Moorena sp. SIO4A1
CCCTTTGCAATCTACAACCAAATCCAAACCAAGAAGACCACACTGGTGCTACTAGTCAAGGGATTGTAGTGATTTCTCCCCTAGATGACCTTGAAACTGGTGAAGATTTGGCTACTACTGGTGATTTTGACATCACCGATGGCCCGATTAACGTCGAGCCCCCTATAGAGAGTCAAAGAATTATAGATTTTGATGACATTAACCCAGTGTTTGATGTCAAAATTCAGCCTCAAGATGGAACAACCGCGAATATCACCAAGATTGAAATTAGTAGTAATCCATCAGTAGACTCAGATGGCGCTCTAGTCAAGGTCAGTAGCAGGGCGACGGCTACTAACAGGATTAGTCCCAATCCCTTGGCCAATGGCCACGCTACGGGAACAGGCAACTCTGGTGGCGGTGTGGTAATGGTCAGCAGTAGCAGCACGGCTACCAGTACCATTAGTGACAATACCTCAGGGGATTTAGGGAATCGCATTTCCAGTATCCATGGCACAGCCATGGTTTCCAGCACCATAAGTAACCCTAACACCAATAATTATCACGTTAGTGGTGCCGCCGGTGTCACCACTGGTAACAACAACCCGATTAGTAATCCGGATGATGTTACCGATGGACCTGACAATCTCCTTGAGGGCATCGTTGGTACTATTACCAATCCCATTGATTCCCTACTTGGTTCCTTCCAGACTCCATCTCTGTTCACTCCATCTCTGTTCACTTCATCTCTAGGTTTTCCTAGTTCTGGGATTGATCTTGACCAGAGTCGTTCGCTTATTTGAGCAATTTGTGGGCATCACTCCTAATATTGGTGCCTTTGCAGCTCAACCCGAAATAGGACTTGACCTGTTCAAGGACTAAAAATCATTGTCTTGATGCAGTCGCTCATGGGGGTAACCCCCAAGACCGCGCTGCATCGCTTCGACCTTTGCCCTAGTAATCAGTCTATTTAGTGTTGAGGCTTAGGTGTTAGGTGTTGGGAGTTAAGTGTTAGGTTAATGGTGTTAGTTAGTAGTTAACGCCTAATACCCAGTTATTAATACCTAGTTATTAGAGTCTACTCGAGAAAAGTATAGGTTAAGTTTCTCTAAAATACTGGGTTAGGTTGTTGAGCGCCTCTGTAGCACTTTCAATGGCCGACGCTAATTCTTCAATGCGGTCAGAGTGAGCTTTACCTTCAATTTCATTTTTCAGCAGTGCTTGTAATTTCAGAATCAATTCTTTTTGGTAGCTGACTGAGTGAGTAAAATCTGTGGATTCCATCATTGGACTTAACTGAATTGCCTTAGCTGATACTTGTTCGCGTAGCCTGCGCCTAGCACATTAGCTGACCATTGAATTCGAGTTTACCTAACCCAATTGTATTCAGTTTACCGTAATTTATATCAACGTTAACTATAGCAGTTTCTTACTATTCCCGATTCCCGATTCCCGATTCCCGATTCCCGATTCCCGATTCCCAGAAACCCTGTTCCCTATTGAACATTTATTCATAACGGCAATCCCTATAAAGTTAGTGATAAAAACCGAATTTTCACTGCTATTTTGAAGTACTACCATAATAATAAAAGGCCATAAAACAAGG
>NZ_JAAHHX010000612.1:0-1583 GCF_010672065.1 Moorena sp. SIO4A1
TGCAGGTGTCTGCTAAGAATGGTCGTGAGGCTACTGCTGAAGGCATCAGTGTTTTTGAAATCAATGATGACGGTAAGATTCAACAGGTTTTGTCCTACTGGAATGAAGCAGAAATGATGGCTAAACTGAAGGGCTAATCCCGAAGAGGTGTTGGCTATTCCGCCATCAGCAAATCAGTTCCAAAAAAATACCCCCTGAGTGTCTTGCTGTGATCTCACAGATCGACCAACTAAGGGGTGTCCATGGCTGAATTGCGTAAGCTATTTACTACTATCCACAGCGGCTGTATGCGATCGCGTTTTCGGAAGGTTAACCAAAGAGTTAACCAATGGTATAACTTCACGGTAAGACCAGTTGCTCAGACCTCAGACAACTAGTATGTAGCCGGGAAACGCTTTTGAGCTGTTACACCAAAAAAATACCCCTGTCTTGCTCTTAGATCACAGACAGAGGAATTAAGGGGTATCGATGACTGAATTGCGTAAGCTATTTACTACTATCCACAGCGGCTGTATGCGTACAGGTTTTCCCAAGGTTAACCAAAGAGTTAACTAATGGTATAACTTCAGGGTAAGACCAGTTGCTCAGATGTTAGACAACTAGTATTTAGCTGGGACAAGCCTTTGAGCTGTTCAAAAAAAAATAACCCCTGAGTCTGTTGCTGTTAGATCACAGCTCGACCAACTAAGGGGTATCGATGGCTGAATTGCGTAAGCTATTTACTACTATCCACAGCGGCTGTATGCGATCGCGTTTTCCCAACGTTAACCAAAGAGTTAACCAATGGTATAACTTCAGGGTAAGGCGAGCTGGTAACAGGTCAGGCAATTAGTATCTAGCCCGGAAACGCTTTTGAACTGTTCCAAAAAAAATAACCCCTGAGTCTGTTGCTGTTAGATCACAGCTCGACCAACTAAGGGGTATCGATGGCTGAATTGCGTAAGCTATTTACTACTATCCACAGCGGCTGTATGCGATCGCGTTTTCCCAACGTTAACCAAAGAGTTAACCTGATGTATAAGTTATGGTTTAGCCAATGATGGGGCTTTGGGGCAAGCAAGAATACCCAAGAATACCAGGGCCTGCACCCTGTGGGAGCATCAATTTGCTACACTTCTGATCACGTATTGGTATTGCCTCCAAAATCAAAACCATGACAGCTACACCACTTGCATCCATACCCCTAAGTGCGATCGCTCAAAAAACCCGTCAAGCTGCACAAAAGTTAGCCGTTCTCTCAACAAAGGCTAAAAATGAAGCTATTGAGGCAATAGCCCAAGCCTTGGAAGCTGCAGCACCGGAAATCCTAGCGGCGAATGCTGCAGACTGCCAAGCGGCTGAGGCGGATAACATTCCTAAAGCCCTTTATAATCGCCTGAAGTTGAACGAAACGAAGCTCAAGGGGGCTATTCAGGGAGTGCGAGATGTGGGCAACCTTGGTGATCCTGTAGGCAACGTCCAAATTCATCGAGAACTGGATCAAGGACTAATCCTCAAACGAGTCACTTGTTCCTTAGGAGTTTTAGGGGTTATCTTTGAAGCTCGTCCCGATGCCTTAATTCAAATTACCTCTCTTGCGATTA
>NZ_JAAHHX010000613.1:0-1583 GCF_010672065.1 Moorena sp. SIO4A1
CTGTCAACATCGCTCAAAGGATTGAGAAATACTAAATTATGCTACCGAGGACAATAGTAATAAATACCTCCTGACAATCCCGAAACCCGTTCTGGTTTAATTAATAAATATGTTTGTACAGGATAAAGATTTCCTGCAGAAGGGTAAAGATATTTGGGTAATGGATAATCGTCCAGTTTCATTTGCAGCAGACAGCTTAAAAACTGGCTAAACTCCTCTAAAGGAAGGGGTTGCATCAAGAATTGTCGATAACTCTGACGTTTGAGGTAAGCTTCTTTTTGAGCTTCATCAAATTCTGAGAGCGGTAAAGAAATAGTTTCTTTTGTGGGAGATGGAGAACGCAATCCTGGTTGCTTGAGTTTAAATTCAATTTTCTCCACAGGGTCTTGTATTACCCCTGTTGTTTGACTAGGTTGATAACCTTCTGGTAGCTTGGCTTTGTCAACAGAGGACTGACTGGGGACAATATAAGCGACTAAACGCTTGTGTTCCGACTCGCCAAGAACAACAACAATAGCCTCCTTGACAGTAGAATGCTCGCTTAATGCAGCCTCAACTTCACCCAATTCAACGCGATAGCCATTGATTTTAACTTGGAAATCTGAGCGACCGAGAAATTCAATATTACCATCGGGCAAATATCGTCCCAAATCACCGGTTTTGTACAATCGTTCGTGAGTAACTGGGTGAGTGATAAAACTTGCGTTTGTCTTTTTCTCATCTAATAAATACCCAGAAGCTAAACCAACTCCTCCGATATAAAGATCTCCAGATACCCAGACTGGAGCAGGCTGCATTAGATCGTTGAGGACAGAAACAGTTTGATTGGCAAGGGATTTCCCGTAAGGAATGCTCTTAGTTACAGGGGAAATTTGTTCGATCGGATAATAAATTGACCAAATTGAGGCTTCAGTTGCACCACCTAAGCTAACAATTTGGATATCGCTCCACAAATCTTTAATTTGCTCTGGTAAAGTTAGTGGTATCCAATCGCCACTGAGCAATGCTAATCGTAGGGTGCCATGGGACTGGTTGAGCTGCCCAGACAAGTACTCAACTAACATTTGCATTAGTGCGGGTACAGAGTTCCACAATGTAACTTGGTGTTTAACAATTAACTCGTACCAACGAGCAGGATCTTTAGCCTCAATAGCAGATGGAATGACCACAGTTCCTCCAACAGCCAGGATACCAAAAATGTCATATACCGATAGGTCAAAATTCAAAGCGGACACAGCTAGTATTCGGTCATTAGCTGTAACATTGAATCGCTGGTTGATGTCGAGGATGGTGTTTACTACTGCTTGATGCTTAATGATCACCCCTTTGGGTAAACCTGTAGAGCCAGACGTATAAATTACATAGGCTAAATCTTCTGGATGATGTACGGGGACGAAGGATATTGAATCATTTTTTCTTGACTCGAAAGTATCTACAGACAAACACTCAATTCCCTCTGGTATTGCTAGTTGTTCTAACAGAGGTTCTTGGGTCAGAACTACCTTCACTTCCCCTTGGGTCAGTAAAAATTCTCTTCGCTCCTGGGGGAGTTCGGGGTCAATAGGCACATAGGCCGCACCAGC
>NZ_JAAHHX010000614.1:0-1582 GCF_010672065.1 Moorena sp. SIO4A1
TCCCATGCTGAACGTGATTATGACCTCGGTAGGCAGTGAGCATCCATCCTAATCCATAAGATGAATGCCAGATTTCCGGATATTTAAGGGATGACGGCATCACGATTTGTGGCGTATACATCTGAGTCAGAATACCAGGGTTGATAATCTGCTTATCCTCATAGTTTCCCTGGTTTTGATGGAGTAGAAGCCACTTCGCCATATCAGTAACATTGGAATTAATAGAGCCAGCAGGACCACTGGTGTCAACATTGCGAAATGGGATGGCTTTAACTACGTCATCTTTCTCTCGATAAGGAAGGGAAAAATCGTCAGTATCCTGGGATTTTACAACCGAAAAATTGCTGTCGCCCATCGACAAGGGATTAAAAATTTCCTGCTGCACAAATTATTCCCAGCTGCTCTCGGAAATTTCACCGACTAAGTAGCCAGCCGTCATGTACATCAAATTTTGATACTGAAAGACGCTTCGCAATTCATGATTAGGTTCGAGATACTGTAAGCGCTCAACTATTTCTTTACGAGTGAAAGGACTATTATACCACATGAAATCGTGACGGGGTAAGCCAGAACGATGAGTGACCAAGTCACGGAGAGTAATGTGTTCACTAGCATAGGAATCGTATAGTGTGAACTACCCCAACCTACTTGGCCTATGGCCACGCTACGCGAACGTAGAGGTTGGGGCTTCCAGTTTCACTGAAGCATGCCTTAACTTGGACGGACGTCCACGTCTTGGTCTTACTTCTTCGACCCTGGCGTTGACCTCCCCCGTCCCAGAGGAGGATAGCATTCTGATCCCTTCTGCTCTAATATTTTTTGCTGCATTACCATCTCTGTCGTGATCAGTCCGGCAACTCGGACAAGTCCAAGTTCTTACATCAAGTGGCAGCTCTTTGATTTGGTAATGACAATTAGAGCAGGTTTTAGAACTGGGGAACCACCGGTTTATCTCCACCAATACCTTTCCTTCTTTTTCACACTTATAAGAAAGGAAATTAACAAAGGTTCCCCAACCTAGAACAGATATTGCTTTAGCTAATTTATGATTACGAACCATGCCCTTGACGTTTAGATTTTCGACTACCACTACTTGGTTGTTGTCAACTATCTTTCTAGATAGCTTATGTAGGTAGTCTTGGCGGACATTTCCAATCCGTTCGTATACCTTAGCTACAATTTTTCTGGCCTTTTTGCTTCTGTTACTACCTTTTTTCTTTCGGGCGGCGATACGCTGCTTTTTCGCTAGTTTATTTTCGTACTTGGATAGATGCTTAGGATTTCCAAATTTATAGGTCTTTTCGCCGTCGTAGGTAATCGCAAAATCCTTGATACCCAGATCAATGCCAATCACTTTCCCATCTTTGGATACCTTTGAGCTACTATAATCATATTCCATTAGCACAGAGGCGTAGTATTTCCCAGAGGGAGTCTTACTGACTGTAACAGTCTTGATATCCCCGTCCAGTGGGCGATGAATTACTGCCTTTACAACCCCTAGCTTTCCAGGAAATTTAAGACAATCGCCCACTAGTTTAACTTTTTGAGGGTAATGAATTGACTGGCGATGATGATATGACTT
>NZ_JAAHHX010000615.1:0-1581 GCF_010672065.1 Moorena sp. SIO4A1
TAAATAAGGCGATCAATAAACTAAGCACAAAAAGGAAAATACCTAAAAATCCAAGTTGCAGAGCTAACTCAAGATAACCACTATGAGCATTACCATATCCTCCATGGGCAAGCCATGTAGAGTTGATGACAGAGTAGCCAGCGTCGGAAGACCAGAATCCTTCAAAACCGTAACCTAGCCAAGGTCGTTCTAAAATTTTATCAAATACTAAAGTCCAAATCGGTAAACGCCCATTCAATTGTAGATCTTTGCCTAGAATATCAACTAGTATGAATTCCAGGTTCCATAAAATTACTATCGATGCCACAAAAGCCAGGAGGGCTGAGACCATGTAAAGAACAGTTTGTAACTTATAGTGCTGTTTTACAAAGTTGTGAAGGGGCAGCAGGGTAATCATAACTAAAAAGATTAGCAATGCTGATTTTCCCTGAGAAAGTAGTAGCATCAAAACAGATAAGCTAAATCCCACCCACCCTACCCAGCGATATTTCCGATGGTTGAGGATGCTCAATAACGAAATTATGGCATTTAGGGTCATCAGACGAGCTAAATGATTTTTATGCCTAAAGATACCCTGAGCGGGAGCGTCCCCTAAGCCATGAGCTAAAGTGACCAATAAGCTTAAAATCGCCACTATACCTAGCACCCATGCCACCAGACGCATTTGCTCCTTAGGGTTATAGCGAACTGCTAAGTATGCTCCGAGGGCAGTTGCACGTAAGACGGCTCTAAGTAATTCTGGAATACCGGGAACCGCAGACCATCCAACCGACCACACAGCAGTCCCTACTAAGCATAGTAACGGTATATCCCTTGTAAAAACATAGGCAAATCTTTTCCATCGCCAAAGAATTAAAAAAAACAAGATTAGATAGCTACCAACTTTTAAAAGCTTAAGTAGAGGACCTGGAAAATCAAGAAACATGCCGGAAAATAAGCATATTCCAATCAAAAATGGTTCTAATTTTATTAAAAAAAAAGTTATTAACTGATTAGTAGATAACCTTTTTAAATTTATCATGAATTATCTAGTATTGAGAGTTATATAACCCTAGTTATATCAGTGATACTATATTTTCTAGTAATGATAGTTATACTCCGGATAAAATTTCAGTAAAAAGGGATAAGTAGCGTCTTGCTTGAATTTCTAAGGTAAATTCTTTTTCTACTTTTTCGCGGGCGCGGTAGGATAGTTTCTGATGTCGTTCTGTGTTCTCTAGCACCCAAGCAATTCCTTGAGCTAGAGCTTCAATTTGGTAAGGTTGGGCTAAATAGCCGTTTTTCTGGTGCTCAATCAGATCGGGCATCCCGCCAATGTTGAAGGCGACGCAAGGAGTTCCACATGCGATCGCTTCCATCACTGTGTTGGGCAAGTTATCTTGAAGGGAAGGGCAAACAAATACATCTGCTGCTCCATAAACTAGCGCTAGGGAGAGATCATCGCTGAATGTCCCTAAGTAGTGAGCGTTAAAACCAAACTCAGGTGGATTGTCTGGCCGAGAGTCACCAAAAATAACTAACTCTAGTTGATCTCGCCATCCGGATTGGCTCAGCTCTTGGAGCGCTGGTTGTAACAATTGA
>NZ_JAAHHX010000616.1:0-1580 GCF_010672065.1 Moorena sp. SIO4A1
CAAGTTTTTATCAGAGTGGGAGAGTTTGAGAGGGAAAAGAATACCCCGTCGAATTAGGTCTTGAAGTTACCGTAAGAATAGTGGAGCCTTAATAATAAAGTTTTAACCCTTTTACTCATAACCGACCAACCATAAAGGCTCCACTATTCTAAGGTTTCGTCTCCGGGGATGAATATTCCGTCTCAAATAGTGTTAATAGAAAAAGTAAGGGTCTCAAAAAAACAGGGCAAAAGACCCTACTCAGCTACCCTGGCCATAGGCCACGCGGGGCGCGTTCGGTGCGCGGGAAATTCACGCCCAGGTCGATAACAGTCGCCCACCGCTGTGCCTGGGAATCCCCATCCCTGCGACGGGTGGGGAGGTTCAATTCACTAAAGCCCGGAAGCGAATAAATCCATAGGAATTGGGTGGGTTTCCGGGGGAATCAGCGTTTGGCACATCCCCAACTTCCACTACTACTACTCCATTTTGATTGAAGGTGACATTACATCCCGATGGCACTGAGGTGTTTGGCCCGTAATACCGACCGCGATCGCTATCGGGAATATTAGTAAGAAAGATATTGGGTTCAGCTGGACCACCTGAGGCTAGGGGAGTGGTGCTCTGGAACATGGCAATCCCGACATCACTACTGGGGAAGCCAGCAGTGGCATTAAATGAGTCTGAAATAAAGGTAGTTTCTCCAGGCACTCGGTCGCAGATGCGCAGGTTTTTAGCATTGTTGCTGCCATTGGAGAGGAAGTAAACAGTATACTCTAACTCATCCCCTGGCATGACTTGGCCAGAGTTAATTAATCCCCGTAGATACACATCAGGATTCGGCCAGTTGGGGTCATTGTCATCGGCAGCACGCTCCGAATTAACGTTATTCTCAGAACTGCCACCATCAATGCCATCGATAAAGGGTGAACCGGATTCCGGTAGCTCTATCCACTGGTTGGTATCTTTGGGTTTAATAGCAGTAATCCGCTTGACCAGAATCACATTGGGCAAGATATTGTTATAAACTCCAACACTAGTTTGCCGTACACTAACCGTATCTGTATCCCGGGTTTCCAGGAATTCAGGACAACGGCCATCGGCATCATTACTAAGGGTATGTTCCCAGCAAGCACTGGTATTTCCGTCTTCTCCATTGGGGGTGAGGCTAATGGATTGACCAGTTGCTGCCCCATCTAAGTCTCCTTGGTAAGTGTCGTCCCACAGATTCAATCCAGCTGACGGTGGAGTATTAATGGCGTTATTGGAGCCATAAGCAATGTAGTCTACAATCTTGAGTTCGTCGTCATACAGCCAGATATCTTCTCCAGCATTGTTGAGTTTGGCTGCGTTTCCTAACCAATCCTGGAATGCAGCATCGGCAGCTTGATGGTCTGATGTATTGTTGCCAATCCAAATAACAGCGTATTCTCCTGGTTGGAGAGTGGTGTTGTTGGGGAAGATATAGGCGGGGTTAGCAGCATCACCAGTAATGTTGCCAGTATTATCAGTACTGTTAAAAATCAGGTTGCTATCGGCTAGCCTCCAGTTACTGATATCTACAGCATTATCGGAAGAGTTATAGAGTTCGATGAATTCAT
>NZ_JAAHHX010000617.1:0-1579 GCF_010672065.1 Moorena sp. SIO4A1
ATTAGCCGAGACCTCTGCACCATCGGTGGGTATAGCCACAGTACAGCTAATTGTAACCGAGGAAGATACTGCGATCTCACTTGCTCAAGACTTGATTCAACGAACCACTGAGGAGGTAGACAATGAAAGACAAAAGCGAGAACTTCTACAATTAATAGAGACCATACTGGTGTATAAGTTACCCAAACTCAGTCGCACGGAGATAGAAGCCATGTTTAGTTTAAGTGATTTACGGCAAACTAAAGTTTATCAGGAGGCTTTAGCAGAAGGGAGACTTGAAGGTATACAAGAAGGTGAAATTCAAGGCAAATTAAAGTCGATACCTCGGTTGTTAGCGTTGGGGTTAACCGTAGAACAAGTTGCCCAAGCTTTAGAATTAAAGGTGGAACAAGTCAAACAGGTGCTCGAGCAGTCAACGGATCCCTAAAACAACAAGCATCCCATAGTTAGGTAATGGGTAATAGGTAATGGGAGCTAGGTGGGTTTACGCGGGTGACCCATTACCCATTACCATTACTATAGCTATAGTTAAGTAATGACCTAAATGTGAAAACCGACACCATCTTCTATCGCCTGTTTCAATCGTTTCCCAGTATCTTCTTTGAATTAATTAACCATTCCCCTACAGAAGCACAAGCTTATCAATTCGCCTCTGTGGAAGTCAAACAACTAGCATTTAGAATTGATGGAGTATTCCTGCCGACAACCACCACAGCCCAACAACCGATTTATTTTGTAGAAGTCCAATTTCAGAGGGACTCTGAATTTTACTCCCGCTTCTTTACCGAAATTTTCATGTACTTAAACAAAACTAAACTCAGCAATGATTGGCGTGGTGTGGTGATTTACCCGAGCCGCAATGTGGATAAAGGAGCAACTCAACAATATCTTGAATTACTCGATTCCCCAAGGGTATCTCGGATTTATCTCGATGAATTAGCCGAGACCTCTGCAACATCGGTGGGTATAGCTACAGTACAGCTAATTGTCACCAAGGAAGATACTGCAATCGCACAAGCTCAAGACTTGATTCAACGAACCACTGAGGAGATAGACAATGAACCACAAAAGCGAGAACTTCTACAATTAATAGAGACCATACTAGTGTATAAGTTACCCAAACTCAGTCGCAGGGAGATAGAAGCGATGTTTAGCTTAAGTGATTTACGGCAAACCAAAGTTTATCAGGAGGCTTTAGCTGAAGGTATACAAGCAGGCAGACTTGAAGGTAAAATTCAAGGCAAATTAGAGTCCATACCTCGGTTGTTAGCGTTGGGTTTAACCGTAGAACAAGTTGCCCAAGCTTTAGAATTAGAGGTTGAACAAGTGAAACAGGTGCTCGAGCAGTCAACGGATCCCTGAAACAAAAACTATCCCATAGTTAGGTAATGGGTAATAGGTAATGGGAGCTAGGTGGGTTTACGCGGGTGACCCATTACCCATTACCATTACTATAGCTATAGTTAAGTAATGACCTAAATGTGAAAACCGATACCATATTCTATCGCCTGTTCCAATCGTTTCCCAGCATCTTCTTTGAATTAATTAACCATTCCCCTACAGAAGCACAAGCTTATCA
>NZ_JAAHHX010000618.1:0-1579 GCF_010672065.1 Moorena sp. SIO4A1
CCTAACGCACCCTACGCAACTCTGCTCCCTACTCCCTATTCCCTATTCCCTATTCCCTGTTCCCTTTGCTATATGTATGAATTCTTTAAGTTAATCAATAAATTATGGAATAATCATAAACAGAAAATCAGACACAACTATTATCGTAACCAACTTGGAAATATTGGGGAAGACTGTTATATAGGTAAAAGCGTAATCAAAAATAATTTAAGTAAATTATTTCTGGGCAATCGCGTCATTGTAGAAAATAATGTAACGCTTAAATGTAATTTAGAAGACTCTGCTATTCATATTGGCGATCGCTCCATTATCCGAAGTTCAGCAATGCTCATCTCTGCAGAGGGTAAGATAAAAATTGGTAGTGACTGTAGTGTTAACCCTTTTTGTTTTCTTTATGGTGCAGGTGACTTAGTTATAGGAAACTGGGTCAGAATCGCTACCCATACTGTAATTGTTACTTCAAACTATACTTTTGACGATCTTGATACGCCTATCGACCTTCAACCGTCTACTAAAAAAGGTGTCATTATAGAAGATGATGTTTGGATAGGGGCGGGAGTAAGAATCCTTGATGGTTGCAGAATAGGTAAAGGTTCTGTAATCGGTGCTGGGACAGTTTTAACTAAGAGTGTTGAGCCTTACTCTGTAGTTGTAGGAGTACCGGGCAAGGTTATTCGTAAACGTGGTGAATATAAAGATAGTAAACAGGAGTAAATAGGATAATTTTTTTTAACAAAACTAGTCACAAATAAATAGAGTTATCTCATCTATTTATTACTAATAAATAATCACGACTATCCTAGACTGATGATAGTAAATGAGTAGTTTAACTGAGCTTAACTCCTTAAATTATAAGGGAGTCAATACAATTAAATTTAAAAAACATTGTTTTTTGTTATCGCTACAAGCCTCTTTTAGTAAGCTTTGTAGCGATAATTTTATACTAATTTAGTTTAGCCACATCCTAGATAGCCATAATCCCTAGCACTATTAGGACAATTAGCTATGAAAAATCAAGAGCGTGTGCGAGTATTTATCGGCTCTGGTGAAGCAAGTCTAGTGGAGAGGAAAGTCTCAATTTACTCTCTTCGTAAGCATAGCCGTAGGGAACTGGATATTTATGTTTTTAATGGCACCCACAATGCTATTGAACATAATGATGATCAGCCTTATCTCGCTCCCATGTCTTTACGAGTTAAATATCGCAATACAACTGAGTTTAGTCTCTACCGATATTTGATTCCACAGTTGTGTAACTATCAAGGTAAAGCTATTTATATTGACTCAGATACTATCTGTTTAACTGATATTGGTGAACTCTTCGAGACACCTTTGAATGGCTGTGATTTCCTGGCAAAAAGAGCTTATAGCAGTGAAGCTAAAGACCTTTGGGGCTTGAGCGTAATGCTGATCGATTGTCAAAAATCTAACTTTGATTTAGAAACCTACTACGACGAAATTGAGCAAGGTCTGTATTCTTATCCTGACCTTGCCCGTATGAGTCCGGCTTTTCTGGCTCATCACCATTACCAAATCGGAGAACTAAACCCCCTTTGGAATGTCTTTGATTACTATGACA
>NZ_JAAHHX010000619.1:0-1578 GCF_010672065.1 Moorena sp. SIO4A1
GTTGCTGGTGCCTATAACCAAGGGGATCTGATCTTTGTATAACGACTAGTACACCGTCTCGGAAATAACTGACTAGTTAAAATCTCCTTGATCTGGCCGGTTTCCCCCTGTTCTTCCTCTCCGTTAAACTGAGATCTCGAACCATTGTGATTAATCCTAGGGTGGGCAGTGCCTAGCAACGGGCAAAGCCCAGCTTGGTGAATCTGTCTGGTACACTGCCCACCCTACATGAACTGATTGAACAAGTAGTATGATTCAATTTGCATGTCACCCCTCAGACCCTTTAGGTACCCTTTAAGGTACCCTTTAGGTACCCTAAAGGGTACTGTCAAACGGTAATCTTATCCGAGATAGTATAGCGCTACGCGCAAGTAAGAAGTCAGAAGTCAGAAGTCAGAAGTAAGCTATGAGTAAGTTTCGGAGTTTACAAATGTCTTAATCTGAATGCGTAGTGCTATATCAATAGTATAATTGAATCGGCATGGCTGAATTAAGGAATGAATAGGAGTAGGGTTGGCATCCTGCCCATTCCACAAAACTCTTAAAATCATTCCATTATTAAGCAACGCCCTTATAGATACCTACTCACAATCTCTGAAAAATTCAGGAGTAAGTTTCATGAATACATTAATCGGTGGTCCAGGTAATGACACTCTAGTAGGAGACAACTGTGACGATAACCTGATCGGGGGTGCTGGCAATGACCTCTTACTAGGTGTGGGTGGCAATGACCTTCTTGATGGGGGTGCTGGCAATGACACCCTGGCAGGGGCTGCTGGGGAAGATTTACTTGATGGCAAAGATGGCAATGATTTATTAAGCGGTGGTGATGGTATTGATGTTCTAGATGGTGGTAAAGGCAATGATACCCTGATTGGCGATCGCGGAGATGACAATATCAATGGCGCAGATGGTGATGACCGACTGATTTGGAATAACGGTGATGGCAGCGATATCATGGAAGGGGGTGCTGGCTTTGATGTGGTAGAAGTCAATGGCGCAAATGGTGCCGGAGATAACTTTGCCCTCAACCCCTTTGGCCCCAGGGTACGCTTTGAGCGGTTGAATCTCGGTCTGTTCAACCTGAATGTCAATGATGTAGAACAGTTTGAGATCAATGGTCTTGGGGGTGATGACACCTTAACTGTTAATGACTTGTCCGGTACTGATGTACAGCTGGTAGTCTTTAACGGTGGTGATGGTAATGACTTCCTGGACGGAAGCCATGCTGTGTTACCTTTGGTTGGTATTGGTGGTAATGGCAACGACACCCTGATTGGCGGAGCCGGTGATGACAACCTCAGGGGTGATGCTGGCAATGATAGCCTGGTTGGCGGAGCTGGTGATGATAACCTGATTGGAGATGCCGGGAATGACACTCTGATTGGAGGTGATGGCGATGACAATCTGGTTGGTGGAGATGGTGATGATGTCCTAATCAGTGGCAACGGTATTACTACCTTTAGTTTTGACAGTGGAGCAGCTTTCAATTCAAGCAATTTGGGTCTCGATAGCATTCTTAACTTTATCGGAGGTCAAGACCGAATTAGTCTGGAACAGGACACCTTCACTGCGCTC
>NZ_JAAHHX010000062.1:0-37617 GCF_010672065.1 Moorena sp. SIO4A1
GGGATTTAGGGGGCAAATTCGTAAGCCCTAAAAATTAGAGACGCTCTATTGAACGTCTCGAAAAAGCTACTCTTTTCTCGCAGTTATCAGGTACGCTTTTCCACCTCAAAGTCCCCCTTATTAAGGGGGACCAACGGGGGATCAATTTGAGGGGATTAAGGGGGACCAAAGGGGGATAATAGGTACCTTATGGGATATATAATTGCTAGATTGTGACTATAGCTTTCTCCATAATTATTAGGTACAGTTTGCCTTGAGTAGGGATCCCCCCTAACCCCCCTTAATAAGGGGGGGACTTTAATAAGGGGGGAATATGATTCACTATTCCCTGTTCCCTATTCCCTATTCCCTAAATTTTGCACCTCACTGAATTGAAAACCGCTATAGCAAATACTCCTATTCTATTCCTTCAATCCTATCTTCAACCTCCTGATACAATTCGCGCAACAGCTGTAAATTACTTTCACTAGTTTCCCAATAGCCACGGCCATTAACTTCCAATAAGGTAGAGACTACTTTACGGAAGGAATTGGGATTCAAATTCATTAACCGCTGACGCATTTCTTCATCCTGGATAAAGGTAGTATTCACATCTTCATAAACCCAGTTATCTACTGCATCAGCCGTTGCACTCCAACCCATAGTATTCACTAAGCGTTTGGAAAGTTCACGGACCCCTTCATAGCCATGATTCAACATGCCCTCGTACCACTTGGGATTAAGTAACTTAGTCCGGGCATCTAAACGGACGGTTTCTGATAGGGTGCGAACCTGAGCATTAGCAGTAGTAGTATCAGCAATGTAAGCAGTTGGTTTCTTACCATCGTTGCGCAAGTTGGCTACTACCTTAGTGGGGTCAGAATCAAAGTAATGAGAAACATCAGTAAGGCTAATTTCCGATGAATCAAGATTCTGGAAGGTAACATCAGCAGTTTTCAAGGCGGACTCAAAAATCTTCTGACTCTGTGCCATGGTGCCTGGGTTATCGGAAGAGAAAGCAAAGGATTTGCGACTGAGATACATATTCTGTAACTCGGCTTCTTCTTCCCAGGTGCTGTTTTCCACAGCTAAATTAACATTGGAGGCATAGGAACCAGACGCATTGGAGAATACCCGAGTCGCAGCTTGCCGTAGATTAATCCCCATCTCTTGAGCTTGTTGCAAACTGTGTTTCCGCACAAAATTCATTTCCAGGGGTTCATCGGCTTCTGCGGCCATTTTCACCCCTTGGTCGAGTAAATTCATCTGATTGATGAACAAATCCCGGAAGACACCGGAACAGTTTACTACCACATCAATCCGAGGACGACCTAACTCTTCTAAGGGAATTAGTTCTAATTTATTCACCCGTCCCAAGGCATCGGGCACTGGCTTAACCCCGACCATCCATAGAATTTGGGCTAGGGATTCCCCGTAGGTCTTAATATTATCGGTACCCCATAGCACACAGGCAATGGTTTCTGGCCAAGCCCCATCATTATCTCGCTTTTGCCGTGCCAACAGTCGGTCTACTACGATTTTGGCAGATTTCACTGCTGCTAGGGTGGGAATGGATTGGGGGTCGAGGGCGTGAATATTCTTACCGGTCGGTAGCACATCGGGATTTCGGATCGGGTCACCACCAGGACCTGGCAGCACATATTCCCCATCTAAGGCTTGGAGCATTGCTCCTAATTCGTTGTCTGCTACTATCTGCTGTAAACAGAATTCCAGATAGTCAAACAGAGGCTTGATCGCTTCGGAATCTACTTTGGTATATCCTAGATTGTGCAAAGCTTCTAGCCAAGGTGCTTTTTTACCAAGGTTGAGGAAGTTGAGTTTAGAGACTTTAGAGACTCGTCCATCGCTGTCGATTTGAGCTTGAACCATAGCACTAACAGCAGCACGGGTAGCTTGGGTGATATCTTGCAACAATTCCACATCAGCTAAGATGCCTTGGTCATTGTTGCTGTAAATTTCATCAATCTCTCGCTCAATACTGTTAGCAATAATCCGGGGTAAACCGATGATTTCGTCTTCGCTACGGTCTAAGTTAGCAATATTGACTAGAGTTGCGATCGCTTCTTCTGCGGTTGGTGGCTTACCAATCACATGCAACCCACAGGGTAACAACCTTGACTCAATTTCCATCAAGCGGCGGTACACCTGACCGACCAAGGTATCCCGTTCTTCCGCACTCAGCTCCTTAGCATCTTGGTCGGGCAAGGCAATATCTTGATCAAGATTCACCAAGCGGCACTTATCCATAATGGTGTTAACAATGGGAACACCGCGCCCAGTATCTTTGAGAGTTTGATAAGACCCAATTAACTCACTGAGTTCCTTTAACCCCTTATATAATCCAGCATTTTCTGCCGGTGGAGTCAGATAGGATATGGTTTCAGCGTAGCTGCGGCGCTTGGCAATGGTTGCTTCACTAGGATTATTGGCAGCATAGTAGTACAGATTAGGAATAGAACCAATTAAATTATCTGGATAACAGTCTCCAGACATCCCCATCTGTTTCCCTGGCATAAATTCTAGAGACCCATGAGTTCCAAAGTGCAGCACAGCATCCGCTTGCCAGATTTGTTCTAAATAGGTGTAATAGGCAGCAAAGCCATGGTGAGGACTTGCGGAACGGGAGAACAACAGTAGCATTGGGTCTCCTTCATACCCAAAGGTAGGTTGTACTCCAATGAATACCTTCCCGAAGTGCTTGCCGTAGATTAACAAGTTTTGTCCATCACTATTAAGATTTCCTGGTGGTGGTCCCCAGTTTTCCTCTAAGCGAGTGGAGTAGGGAGTAAACCGTTCATACTCCATCACCGACATCCGGTGAGCAATATTCAATTCTGGACTAGCGTACTGAGCTTGGGCATCATGGATCACCTCTTGCATCAGTGCCTCAGCAGATTCCGGCAAGTCTTGGACATCATAACCATTGTTGTTTAGGGCTTCCATCACTTTATAGATGGAACCAAATACATCAAGATAGGCCGCTGACCCAACATTGCCTTTATCTGGGGGAAAGCTAAAGACTGTGATCGCAATTTTCTTCTCAAGCTTGGGCTTACGGCGCAAATTCGCCCATTTCATCACCCGTCGGGCTACTGATTCAATCCGGTCCTGTAACGCAATGGATTTTCCAGTTGCGCCATCCCGTCCGGATAGGATAATTGGTTCAATGGCACCATCCAGCTCTGGAATGGCAATTTGCAATGCTACTTGAATCGGGTGCAGTCCCAATTCACTATCTTCCCACTCTTCCGTAGTTTGGAAGACTAAGGGAAGTGTAACCATATACGGGCGATTGAGGCGTTTTAAGGATTCAATAGCTTTGGGATGGTCTTGCCGTGCTGGACCTCCTACTAAAGCAAAGCCGGTTAGAGATACCACAGCATCCACTAAGGGGACTACGGTTTTGCCATGTTCCTCAGAAAAATAGGTATCTACAGGTTTAGAGAAATCCAGACCACCAGCAAAGATGGGAATCACCCTTGCTCCCATGGCTTCGAGTTCCTGCACCATGGCTACATAATGGGCATCATCCCCTGTCACTAGGTGAGTGCGTTGCAGGACTAAACCAATACAGGGAGCAAGAGGGTCTTTTAAGTCTGTTGAGATATCTTGACGGCTACTATGCCAGTTCAGGTATTCCTTGACATCTTCAAACATTTCCGGTGCTAGAGGATGCCAAACCCCCATATCTGGGTAAACCACTGGGTCTTTGAATTGGACAGAGGTTTCGCTGTTTTTCTTCTCGCGCTTAAATACATACTTATCTGCTAGCATCAGCAAGAAGTTTTCCAGGTTATCAGAAGACCCCCCTAGCCAATACTGGAAACTGAGCATGAAGTTGCGAGCATCCTGAGCTTTGTCCATGGGCATATACTTCAGGACTTTCGGTAAGGTCTGCAACAGCTTGAGCATACTGTCTTGGAAGGAAGACCCAGATTTTTTCTTGCGCTTACGCATGAATTGTGCGATCGCACTCTTGGATTGCCCCAAATTGGCCATGGAGAAGCTACCTAATTTATTCAGGCGCATCACTTTCGGCATTGATGGAAATACGACTGCGGCATCCAAGCGATCGCGATTGGGTTGTACAGCGGCTACTACCTTCTCGGCCAAGTCTTCTATGAAAATTAGTGACGCGATAAAGATATTCGCTTCTGCTATATCCCGTTGGAAGTCTTCATAGTTTTCTGGGTCACGGAGTTCCTCAATGAGGTAGCCGCTGATTTCAATAGCGATATCTGGTTGATTTTGATTAATTGAGCGAACAGCAGCTGATAATGCACTTTGGTACTGCGGTTCTAGCACGACATAGACCACCTTCAGCAAATGACGCCCATTCAAGGCTTCCGGGGTGATGTGTCTAATGGTGGACTTGACGTGAGTGAACATGCGGCTAGGTCTCCTTCCTGATTATTCGTTATCTGTGCCTTACCTTGAGTGGCGGTAAGTGGCTGATCACCTTTGATAGTTTTGATCGTATTTAGATTTTATTGACAGATGTGCTATCTAACGTCTCTACCAGTGACCACTCACTCTTGGTTGGGATGGTTTTGTTTTGCCAACTAAAGAGTTTCTATCAAAAAACGTATACTTTCAGGGAGTTTCAGCCGTTATCTGATACAATTCGATATAAAAATTACTGATTTTTGTAAAATTACTTAACAATTACTGAAGTACTAAATCAGCTTACCTTAAAAAAAATAAACAATAAAAATCATTGACAAAAGTCAGCTTAGTTGTATATATAAGGAAAATTTATCGATTGATAAAACTATTACTTATCGTTCCTCCTTAATTATTACTTAAGATTTTAAGGGCTTACGGAGTAAGTCCTGATTTAGTAATCTTTGCCTTGAGTAAAGCCACATAGTCATAATCAGGAGTGGGGAAGAGTGCCAGCAGCAGATATTTTAGTTATGTCCAATGGCCCAGGAGAGTTGACCACCTGGGTGCGACCAGTGGTGAAGGCATTGCGGCAAACTCTAGGGAATGACCGTTCATTACTCCGGATATCGGTAGTGCTATCTCCTTGCCCTCATGCCACGGGCAAAGAAGATGCGATCGCAAAATCCTACCCAGAAGTAGACCGGGTTCAGGCAGCAGAGGATTTTTTGCCATTCTTGTTGTGGGGCAAGACAGCGGAAAACTGGGACTGGCATCCAAAAGGGGTTGTTCTATTCCTAGGGGGAGACCAATTTTTCCCAGTAGTGATTAGTAAGCGCTTAGGGTATCGCAGTGTTGTCTATGCCGAGTGGGATGCTCGTTGGTACCGCTGGATTGACCACTTTGGCGTGATGAAACCCGATATTATCGCTCAAGTGCCTAAGAACTATGCCCACAAATTCACCATAGTGGGGGATTTAATGGCAGAGATTAGAGGGTTACAGGTTAATAAGGGGTTACAGGTTGCAGGTTCTCAGGTTAATCAGGAGTTACAGGTTACTCAGGGGTTGAAGGTTACAGGTTCTCAGATTGCAAGTTTAACGGAAGATACCCTTGAACATTCCACTGAAGTGATCGCACTATTACCGGGGTCAAAACCAGCCAAACTAGCTCAGGGAGTGCCTTTGTCTTTAGCGATCGCTGAACACATTCATAGGGCTAGACCCCAAACTCGCTTTGTGATTCCCGTTGCTCCTACCATAGATCTCAAAACATTAGCCAAATTTGCCAATCGAGATCACAATCCCATCATTAACAAGACAGGATGGTCAGAGGCACAACTTATATATAAAGTTGATAACGACTCGGTGATTAATCCAGGGTTACAGGTTAACAGGTTACAGGTTAACGGGTTACAAGTTAACGGGTTACAGGTTAACGGGTTACAAGTTACAGGTTCAAACTCCGATAACCTACCCTACCGGAACGCCAAAGGCGAACAACCTCCTAACCTTCAACCAGCTAACCTTCAACCAGCTAACCTTCAACCAGCTAACCTTCAACCAGCTAACCTTCAACCAGCTAACCTTCAACCAGCTAACCTTCAACCAGCTAACCTTCAACCAGCTAACCTTCGACTATTCCTCAAAACCCCCAGTGGCTTGTGTGTAGAACTCTGGCAGTCCTTTCCGGCCTATGAATTGTTATCACAATGTTGTCTTTGCTTAACCACAGTGGGAGCTAATACCGCTGAGTTGGGGTCTTTGGCGGTACCCATGATTGTGCTGTTGCCGACGCAACAGTTAGATGCGATGCGGGCTTGGGATGGCTTACCCGGTCTATTGGTCAAGTTACCAGGAGTAGGCTCTAGCCTAGCGAAAGTGATTAACTGGTTGGTGCTAGGGCAAAAGCGTCTGTTTGCATGGCCGAATATTTGGGCAAAAAGAGAAATTGTGCCAGAATTGGTAGGGAAGCTTGAGCCGCTTGAGGTTGCTCAACTTGCCCTAGACTATCTGGAGCATCCAGAGAAGTTGTCCGAAATGCGATCGCATCTAAAGAGTGTTCGGGGAAAACCAGGAGCTGCCCAAACCTTAGCTCAACTGGTTAAACAAGAACTTCAGAAAGACGTTATGTAAGGTACCTAAATCAATTCCGAAAATTTTAGTTCCCTACTCCCTACTCCCTACTCCCTACTCCCGACTCCCGATTCCCGATTCCCTACTCCCTACTCCCTACTCCCCTACTCCCTACTCCCTACTCCCCTACTCCCTACTTGAGCTTGACTTTCCCAGTTAGATGGGATTACAATACTATTCCGCAATAGTATTTTAGTTATGGTTGTCGGTACAACACAAGCTGCATCTCTGCTGGGTATATCGTCTCAGCGACTGCGGATGCTATTAAGTAAAGATCGCATCAAAGGAGCCAAAAAAGTTGGTCGGTTTTGGCAGATTCCATTATATGATGGTGTGCCAGTGGTAACCGAAGGTCGTAGGGGACCAAAAGGTACATGGAATCAGGACAAACATCTCGAAGCTACCTATATCCACGTTAATGAGCAAGCCTTAAAAAGCAATCACAAGAACCAGACATCTTTGCCAGTGTTTACTGTTAAACGGGGTGAGCGGACTCATTGCTGTCATGAGGTAGAAATCGCAGGAGCCTGCCGACTGGTTTATCGACCCAATCAAGCTGAGTCTATTAGTGATTCGGTGTGGCTCCAAGTTGAGCCTAACGTTCCAGTGACTACTAAAGTGTTTACTGGTAGTGAGAACCTCGACGATAAATTAGAAGAGTCTCAAGATAGCCTTGACGCAACAGTTCACGAAGTTAGCTAAATTAAGAGCTATTTCTCAATAACTCTTGCTACCTATACCTTTAAGCTAAAGATTGCATTAAAAACCAAGCGCCAAGATTCAACAAACCTGTAATCAAACCACCAAGAATCACTCCTTTAATCAATTCCCATCTTCCCAGCAATCTTAGCACAATTAATGCTGGGATAACATAGACTAACTGAGCGATACCAATCATAGACAATATAAAAAAATAAAACAGACCATCATAACCCGTAGATTGTTGAGCAATCCTCCAACAAATAAGAGCGATTACTAGATTGATAAAAATAACGACTAAACTGCCGATTACAAGAGGATTTTTATGATTACTGCTTCGCATATCACATGAATAGTAGGGAATCGGGAATCGGGAATCGGGAATCGGGAATCGGAAACAGGGAGCAGGGAACAGCGATGCAGCGCGGTCTTGGGGGTTTCCCCCATGAGCGACTGCATCAAGACGGGAGCAGGGAACAGTGAGTATAATAACTATGATAAACGCTATCATTATTGTTAATAAAAATATCCCTATCTCCCCATCTCCCTGCTTGCTATTCCCTATTCCCTAAAACCCAAGGACGAAAGAAAGTAGCTGACCCCAATTGAGACTTGCTCTATTGACTGAAGTTCCCCCAAAGTTTGTTGATACCAGTCATCCACCAGAACAAAAATGGTCGTCATCAACGTCGGAAAGTCTATACTGTTCATAGGAGGTTCCCGGGTGCTAAGTGACATTTCAATCTTCGAGCCTCCTTTCTCTTTTGTCTAATTCACATTAGGCGTTATTTTATCTGGGAAATCATCATGGCAGAGCTTGTTTGGGAAAAACTAAACTGCAAGAACCAACCCATCGGAGGATTGGGTGTATGGCGAACAAAAGTTCCTGGAGGTTGGTTAGTTGCTATTCGCTCCACTAATGGCAGCGGTTCTGGGGTAACGTTCTATCCTGATCCAACTCATCAGTGGGATGGTGGAAATCCTTAACATTTGTTCTGCTAAGTAAAGTGGGCAGAGCCAGATATACCTGTAGGGTGGGCAGTGGTTTTTCAAGGAATAGTAATAGTTGAAAATCCGATAGAGCACTGCCCACCCCAGATATACCTGTAGGGTGGGCAGTGCTTTAAAGGATTACCATCGGATTTTATTGGTCTCGTCCACTGCCCACCCTACGATTAATATTCGTCAATTGGTAATAAAAAAAAATTCCTAAACCCCTTGACAGATAGTTAATAAATTAATAACTTAATAAAAGTAAACGTTTTAAACCAATAACGATTCATGAGTACAAACTTTCCTTCAAACCCTGATGAAAATCAAAACCCTGAAAACCAAGGTCGCAAACCTAAAAAAGTCAAGCACATCTTGGTCGGTTCTCCTGAACAAGTTCGGAAAACAATTATTGCCATCTATTCTCTTAAATACGCTTATCCAGAGGAATGGAGCACTCCCGAACCTACCGGAAATCCTGGTGAGGTTATGGTGACTTTGATTCGAAATTTTTACCTAGACTAGGATAGTAATTTGCCAGGGCCACGCCCTGGCGACCAGGAATGAAGAATGAAGAATGTAGAATTAAGAATGAAGAATGAAGAATGAAGAATGAAAGTTTTTTTTGGGGAGGGGTATAAATCAGCATGAAGCATGAGTTAGTATGTTTTTGCTTTCCAGCAGTTGCTGACTAACTCGGGAATAATGTACAATTAATCAGTCAGGAGTTATTTGGTTTACGTGCAGCTTAGCTGTCCTTGTTGATGTTTACACACTATAATTCGGTCAAGTATCAAATTTTATCTGAGCTTGACCGAATTTTTTTTATTGTTAAATAAGGGAGCAGGGAGTAGGGAGTAGGGAGTAGGGAAGAATAAATAAAATTTAGATGTAACTCACGGTTACTATAAAACGCTATACTTATAGAAGTTATTATAGAGTTTATCGCAGTTATGAGGTACGCTTTTCAACCTCAAAGTCTCCCTTATTAAGGGGGATTTAGGGTGATCAATTTGTACATTATGGGATATAGAATTGCTAGAATTGGTAACTTTACATAAATTGTGGATTTTCTGGAGTAGCGAATAGGGAGTAGGGGTAAGTAAAAATGGACGAACAAAGAAGACAAGCATACCTCAACCTGATCCAGCAACTGCTAACTTGTCCCAGCGGTGAAGACGATCAAATTCTTGAGAGTAACCGCGAGTTACTGGATGCAGAGTTATTGCAGGTAATGGAACAAGAAGCAGAAAAACTAGCAGCCGATGGCGACCAAAACGCTGCTGACTTTTTAGGTAGTCTCAGGAGTCAGCTTTTAGAGATAATTTCAGAATCCTCTACCTTAGTTAATGCTTCATCCCAAGACTATCTGGAATTCTTAGAGAAAGTCTTGCAAGCAACTGCCGACAGCAATGGCGATCCCAAAGTTGTCTACCCACTCCTGGAAGCCAATCTAGACAAACTCGATGATAACTTTATCGATATCTTAAAAACCTGGGCAAGTGCTAAATTATCAGAATTGGAACCAGAAACAGCAGAAGGCATTGCTATAGTTATTGGTAACTTCAGCATCCTGTTCAGCGATTTTCCACTCGGTAATAGAGCCACTCAAATGGAAATTGCTATTGCTGGTTACGAAACGATACTAACAGTTTTTACCAATGAGAGTAACCCGAAAATTTGGGCAAGCACTCAAAATAACCTCGGCATTGCCTACATTTACAGAATCCGTGGAGATAAAGCTGATAATTTCGAACGTGCTATTGCTGCATACCAACAAGCTTTGTCGGTTTATACCAGAGAAGCCTTCCCCTATGATTGGGCAAGGATTCAAAATAACCTGGGCAGTGCCTACCGTGACAGAATCCGTGGAGATAAAGCTGATAATCTCGAAGTTGCTATTGCTGCATACCAACAAGCTTTGTCGGTTTATACCAGAGAAGCCTTCCCCATTGATTGGGCAACAACTCAAAATAACCTGGGAAATGCCTACAGTAACAGAATCGGTGGAGATAAAGCTGATAATTTCGAACGTGCTATTGCTGCATACCAACAAGCTTTGTCGGTTTATACCAGAGAAGCCTTCCCCTATGATTGGGCAAGGATTCAAAATAACCTGGGCAGTGCCTACCGTGACAGAATCCGTGGAGATAAAGCTGATAATTTAGAACTCGCCATAGAAGCATACCAACTAGCTTTATCCGTTTATACTAAACTAGACTTCCCTGAAAAGTGGGCAAACACTCACTATAACCTGGGCAATGCCTACAGTGACAGAATCAATGGAGACAAAGCTGATAATTTAGAACTCGCCATAGAAGCATACCAACTAGCTTTATCCGTTTATACTAAACTAGACTTCCCTGAAAAGTGGGCAAACACTCAAAATAACCTGGGCATAGCCTACAGTGACAGAATCAATGGAGATAAAGCTGATAATCTTGAACTCGCCATAGAAGCATACCAACTAGCTTTATCCGTTTATACTAAACTAGACTTCCCTGAAAAGTGGGCAAACACTCACTATAACCTGGGCATAGCCTACAGTGACAGAATCAATGGAGATAAAGCTGATAATCTTGAACTCGCCATAGAAGCATACCAACTAGCTTTGTCTGTTTATACCAAACAAGACTTGCCTGAAATTTGGGCAATTGCTCAAAATAACCTGGGCGATACCTACAGTAAGAGAATACTAGGAAATAGTGCAGAGAATCTGGAAAAAGCGATCGCATCCTATCAAAATGCTTCAGAGTTCTACATCCGTGAAGCGTTTCCCGAATATTGGGCAGACGTTCAACGTAATATTGGTAAACTGCTGGTTCAGCAAGGAAGCTGGTATGATGGATTATCCCGCTTAGAGCAAAGCCTCCCGATCTATAGTCACACCGAAAACCTAGAAGCCCTTGCCGATTCAGTATACCACATTGCCCGCACCCATCATTTAATCATGAACCTAGACAAAGCCCGGATGAATTACCGGGACGCTCTCCGCATCTACAATCATCTCAATAATCAACCAGGAATCGCTATCTGCAAAACGGGATTAGGCATGCTGATGATTTCCATTGGATTTATCGACGATGCTAGACAAGAACTAACCCAAGCTTATGAAATTTGTCATACAATTAAGGATAAGCAAGGAATTGATAATATTCAACAACTGCTCCAAGTAATTAACAAAATAAAAACCAAGCCATAGCCATGAGTGAAGCCGATAAACTTTGGGATGAAAACAACGAAATTTTGACTAGCTGGAATCTTGAAGAAATTCCTTTTTCTGAAAGTGCTTCTAGCTTGAGGTCAAACCTAGATAAAGTTTTTACAGGTCGCACCCAGGAGTTAAAGCAGATATTTAATTTGTTGCGGGGTCGCGAACGGAAGCGGATATTAGTCTACGGTTCCGTTGGTATTGGTAAAACAGCATTTATTTTAGAAGTATTGAGCGTCTTACAACGAAAAAGTAAAGATACTCTCGCTACCTATATTAGTCTACCCTTTGAAACTGATTTAGCAACCGCTGCTTTGATTGCCCTAGCCCGACATATGCCAGAGGATGAGTGGGCGCAACAACTGTTAAACAACATGGGATTGATGAGTGAATCGACTCGCAAAACCAAGACCAAGTTTGATGCCAAATTCGCCGGGTTTGGGGGAAGTATTGAAGCGGAAGCTAAACCGGTTAATGCCCCAAAGTTTCCCACTCTCACCTTTCAAGACTTATTGGAAAGAGCCCTAGAAACCTATAGTCGTGTGGTGATTGCTATTGATGACTTAGATAAACAAGACCCAGCTAAGGTGCGTCAACTATTGCACGATGCTCAAGGCATGCTCAAAGGTGATGCTTGGTTTATTTTGACTGGGCATCCTTCCGGGTTGACTCGGGATTTGTTGATCTCTGAACGAGGGTTATTTGATTTAGCATTAGAGATTACAGCATTAGACCAATCCACCACGTATCAAATGTTAATTAACTATCTCGCTAGCGCCCGGATTAACAAAACCAACAAAGACGAAACTAATCCTGATGCGGTTCATCCCTTCACTCTAGAAACTGCTAGAAATCTGTGCGCACATTCCCAGGGGATACCCCGTTGGTTTAATCGCATTGCTAATTATGTATTACTGAAAGCAGCGGATTTACAAGCAGAAAAGATTACACCAGACGTCTTTCAGCAAGGTTTAGAGTATGTCAGTCAGAAACTGCGCGGTCAGTCAGAATTAACTCCTGAAGATTACTATGTGCTTGACTTAGTTTTAGAAAAAGGGGTGCTATCCGATGAAAACATAACCATGGATGACCTCAAGCGTCTTAAAACTCAACAGTTCAGTCAAGTTTTACCGATTTTAGATAAATTAATCCAATTTGATTTAGTGCGTCGTTTACCTACGGATAAAGCAGCGGAATATCAAGGGAATCCCATACTTTTGCCTCCGTCAGAGCAGTCAGATGAAGAAGAATGAAGAATTAAGAATTAAGAATTAAGAATGAAGAATTTATAATTAAGAGGGAATAGGGAGGTAAGCTGATAGCTGTTCGCGTAGCGTGCGCGTAGCGCATTGGCTCATGGCTGTTCGCGTAGCGTGCGCGTAGCGCATTAGCTGAATAACTAAAAATGAACCAACAAAGAAGACAACAATACCTCAAATTGCTCCACCAGCTCCTAACTTGTCCCAAGGGTAAAGAAATCAAAATTATTAATAGCAACCGCGAGTTAGTGGATGCAGATTTATTGCAGGTAATGGCACAATCAGCCGAATATCTGACAGCAAAGGGTCAGCAAAATGCTGCTGACTTTTTACTGCGGATCAGGAGTAAGCTTTTAAAGGGTCTGGAAATTTCAGAAACCCTTACTTCAGCTAAGGCTTCATCGGAAGAGTATCAGCAATTTTTAGACGAGGTATTGCTAGCAACTAACAACAGCAAAGGTGACGGCGAAGTTGTCTACCAACTTCTGGAAGAAAACTTAGATAAACTCGATCATAATTTTATCAATATCCTGGAAACCTGGGCAAGTGCTAAACTCTCAGAAGCGGAACCAGAAATAGCCAAAGATATCGCTAATACTATCTGGGAATTCAGCACTCTGATCAGCGATTTTCCACTGGGTAATCCAGCCAACAACAGGGAAATTGCTATTGCTGGTTACCAAACGATGCTAACGTTTTTTACTAATCATAGTAACCCAGAAATTTGGGCAGCTATTCAAAACAACCTGGGCAATGCCTACAGTGACAGAATCCGTGGCAATCGGGCTAATAATCTCGAAAAAGCCATAGATGCATACCAAATAGCCTTGGAGGTTTATACCAAATCAGACTTCCCCGAAGATTGGGCAAGTACTCAAAACAACCTGGGCATAGCTTACTGTGAAAGAATCCGTGGAGACCGGGCTGATAATCTCGAAATTGCTATTAAAGCATTCCAACTAGCCTTGGAAATTCGCACTAAACTAGACTTGCCCATTGATTGGGCAATGACTCACTATAACCTGGGCAATGCCTACTGTGAAAGAATCCGTGGAGACCGGGCTGATAATCTCGAAATTGCCATAGAAGCATACCAATTAGCATTAGAAGTTCGCACCAAACCAGATTTCCCCATTGATTGGGCAAGTACTCACAACAATCTGGGCATCGCCTATAGTGACAGAATCCGTGGAGACCGGGCTGATAATCTCGAAAAAGCCATTGCCCAATACCAACTAGCCTTGGAGGTTTATACCAAACCAGACTTCCCCGAAGAGTGGGCAAGGACCCTATATAACCTGGGTAATGCTTACAGCAACAGAATAGTAGGAGAGACTACAGAGAATTTGGAAAATGCGATCGCATGCTATGAACATGCCTCAGAAATCTTTACCCGTGACGACTTTCCTGAAGATTGGGAAAACCTTCAACGTCATATTGCTAGACTACTGATTCAGCTAAGAAATGCTATAGATTAAAATACCAGAAGTCATGGTTCGGTCACAATGGAACAGCAACTAAGCTTGCCATTATTTGATTTTTCCTCTGCTGTCGGAAGCTTTGCAGCAAAGAGTAGTGAAGAACGAGGAGCAATTTTTACCCGACGTGAGGTTGTAGAGTTCATTCTTGACCTGACAGGTTATACCGTAGATCGCCCTTTGCCAGACTATCGGATACTTGAACCCTCGATTGGTGATGGTGACTTTCTTGTTCCGATTGTAGAGCGACTGTTAACTGCTTATGCTGCTCATGATTCTAATCAAATCAGACTAGTTGATAGTCTCCACAATTCTATTCGTGCAGTTGAGATCAATCCTCAAAGCTTTGAAAATACCAGAATTAAACTTTTAAGGTTGCTCCAGTACCATGGAATTAATAAAGATGACGCCTATCAATTGCTAACAGCCTGGCTGATTCAAGGGGACTTCCTACTTGTAGATTTACCAGGCTCATTTACTCATGCAGTTGGCAATCCGCCTTATGTTCGGCAAGAGCTGATTCCGGATATTCTCTTGGCCGAGTATCGAGCCAGATATAACACTATATATGATCGAGCAGATTTATATGTCCCTTTTATTGAACGGGCCCTATGTAGTCTGGAACCTGGAGGAGTTTTAGGTTTTATTTGTGCCAATCAATGGCTAAAGAATAAATACGGTAAGCTACTACGAGCAATGGTTTCTGATCATTATCATCTTGCTTACTATATTGATATGGTCGATACTCAAGCGTTTCGCACTGAAGTTAGTGCTTATCCTGGGATTACAGTCATCAAGTGCCAAAAGTCCGAAGTTGTTCGAGTTGCTCATCGACCATTAGTTGAATACAACACACTTAAGAAACTAGCACAAAATTTTTGTGCTGACTCTATTTGTCCGGAAAGTGGTATCATCGAGCTTACGGGTGTAACAAATGGTTCAAAACCATGGATTCTAGATTCTGTTGAAGAACTTATGGTAGTTCGTCGCCTGGAAGAAGACTTTCCTAGTTTAGAAGAGGTTGGTTGTAAGGTAGGCATTGGTGTAGCAACCGGAGCAGATAAAGTTTACATTAGACCCTTTGAAAAACTGGAGGTTGAACCCGATCGAAAATTGCCTTTAGTGAAGACACAAGATATTAAAACTGGTATTATCAAGTGGGGTGGCCTTGGTGTTGTAAACCCATTTCACGACAATGGTTCTTTAGTTGAACTTGAAAATTATCCCAAGCTGGCAAGTTACCTTGCCCAACATTCCGATAGAATTTTGAAACGGAACTGTGCCAAGAAAAATCCCAAAAATTGGTACAGAACAATTGATAGAATTTATCCTAGCCTGACCACTTACCCTAAACTGCTAATTCCTGATATTAAATCCAAGGCACATATCGTCTATGAAGATGGAAAATTTTACCCTCATCATAACCTTTATTTCATTACTTCACAAGAGTGGGACTTAAAGGCACTTCAAACAGTTCTCAAATCAGGTATAGCTAAACTATTTGTATCTATTTACTCAACTCAGCTCAGGGGAGGCTATCTTCGCTTTCAAGCACAATACTTGCGGCGAATCAGACTTCCTCAGTGGCAAAGTATTTCAGAGAATCTTCAAAGAATGCTAATAGAAGCAGCAAACACAAGAGATATTAACCTTGGAAACTATGCAGTGTCTGAAATTTATGGATTGACACCAAAGGAGCGAGCTGTGATTAGAGATAACGAGATCTAAATAAGCAATGAGTATTCTATGCTAAAATATAGAATAACCATTACAATATTTTTAATAAATTAATATGTCAGTTACTTGGTCAAATTGGAGGGGTAATGTTTCTTGCAACCCCAAAAGTATTGTCGAGCCGTCTTCTAACGAAGATCTCAAGAAAGTTCTTGCCATGGCTCGAACCGAAAGGATGAAAGTTAAGGTGGTTGGTTCGGGGCACTCATGGTCAGAAGCTGCATGCACCGATGGTGTTCTGGTATCCTTGAAGCGACTAAACCGGGTAATCGAGCTAGACCGAGAACGGGGGACCGTTACTGTCGAGCCAGGAATAACACTAAACAGCTTGAATCAATACCTCGACCAACACGGCATGGCCTTGGAAAACCTGGGAGCAATCACCAAGCAGACTATTTCTGGGGCAATAGCAATGGCTACCCATGGAACAGGAGACAAAAACGGCTCACTGGCCAGTGCAGTGGTCGAGCTGGAGCTAATGAAAGCATCCGGGGAAGTTGTCCGCTACCAACAAGATAATCCAACATTTTATGGAGTATGTGTCAACTTAGGTGCCCTTGGTATTATTACTAGATTAACCCTTCGTTGTGTCCCGACATTCTTCTTGCGAGATATTCAACAACCTATGTTGACCGACCTGATAAGAAAAGAAATAGACACACTAGTCAAAGAAAACGATCATTTCCAATTCTTTGAATTTCCCCACACCTCACGCTCCTATTCCTTTAGGTTTAATAAAATGGATGAGCCGGTTGAACCAATGCCATTCTGGAGACAATTCCTAGACGACCTATCTAGAACTATATCTAGATCCGGCAGTGGAATCGGTGACTGGATTACCAGGAGTTTTCCTGCTCTAATTCCTCTCATCTTTAGAGTAGCTTTTATGACTAATCTACGGGGATTAAACCGTTGGGATAAGAGCTTTAATATCCTCGCCTTTGAGAATATTAATTTCACATATTCCGAGTTAGAGTATGCCATACCAAGGTCAGCTGCAATCAAAGCTCTGGAGCAAATTCACCAGATGATAGAAAACCAGGGATTTAGGATAAACCTACCCATATCAGTTCGATTTGCTAGTTCTGAAGAGCATTGGTTAAGCCCACTGTATCAAAGAGAATCGGTATATATTAGCCTTAACTTATCAGGGTCAGATTTTAAGGTGATTGAAAACTATCACCGGGAAGCCGAAAAGATATTATTAGAGTATGGTGGCCGTCCCAACTGGGGCAAGCACTTTTATTCCAATCGGGAATATCTGCGCTCACAATACCCACGTTGGGATGACTTCGCTCTGCTTGTGAAAGAATTTGATCCTGATCGACTTTTTTCTAACCCCTTCCTCGACCGCCTCTTCCCTTTTGATGTATGATTGGCTCAAATCGGTTGGGAGTTGGTTTCATATCATGTCAGGATAATTACCCTTAATAAAAACCTCCCCCATCTCCCCATCTCCCCATCTCCCCATCCTGCCCTCTATCCACCTACTCCTTACTCTAATTCCCTTACCACTTGAGTCATTCCATCAAGTAATTTTTGATTTTTTTTGCTCCTAGCGCCATAGAGACGGGCAGAAAAGACTGTGATCAATTCCATCATGTCTTGGGTTAATTCGTCATCAAAGCTGACTCCCTCTGGGGATTTATTAATGATCACGACTTCTGTGCCAAACTCTTCACAAATGGTAAAGATTAATTCTGATCCAAATCTCAGCAATCTATCCTTGTGAGTAATCACTAACCGTTCAACATCCCCTGTCATAATTTTTTTGAGTAATTTATTCAATCCTTTTTTGTGATAATTTAAACCACCCCCAAAATCAGAAATAGTCTCGTATTGCCAACCATTAGCAGCGCTAAAATTTTCTAATAATTGAATTTGACTCCTCAGGTCTTTTTGTCGCTCATCACTGGAAACTCTGGCATAGTTGATTGTCAATCTGTGGGTCAATGGCTGAGGATTTCTTGGTGTTATATGTTTGATATCTTTAAGATAAAATCGTCGTTGTCCAGTAGGTGAACGTTGATATCTGATTTTGCCCGCATCAGCCCACCGTCTTAGGGTTTTGGTAGAGACTCCTAGCTGTTTAGCTGCCTCCCCAATGCTTAATGTCATCTCAGAATGACTTTCCATATCAATGCTAGATCTCATGACTCCACTCTCTAGTATTACTCATTTTGTAAGTAATGTCCAAGGGTGTCTATTTTTTATAGAGAAGCAAGCTAGCAACAGGCAACAGGCAACAGGCATGCTAGCAAGAGGCAAGAGGCAACAGGCAACAGGCATGCTAGCAATAGGCATGCTAGCAAGAGTAGCCAATATATTATTCTATAATAGAATTTTAGGATAATTACCCTTCATCAAAAATCTCCCCATCTCCCCATCTCCCCATCTCCCCATCTCCCCATCTCCCCCTCTCCCCATCTCCCGACCCTAATCCCTTAGCCTTAACTGAAACTGATCGAATTTAATCACATCTGAATTAGGCGATCGCGTATCAAAGCGATAGCTAGTTACTATACCGGTGCCAGTATCCAAGATACTAAACACAGTCACATCATTACTGGCGATATAAGGCAAGGGCTGGTTATTCTCTCCTAACAATGGCTCTATGGTTGGCATCACTGGCTGTAATCCATTGGGGTCTCCAGTAGCGGAATAGTTTTCTTTATAGCCAGTTGGTACTGGGCGCTTATTCTCACCAACATGAGCGCCATAACTATTCCCCACATTGGAGGATTCTAAAAAATGCATGCCATTACCATCAACAAAGCGATTCCATAGATGGGAATGGCCATAATACACCAACTGCACACCAGCAGCTTCTAACAATGGCACCACATCCCGAATGATGTAATCCTTGTCTTTGGGGTACTCATAACGCACTGCTGTCACTAACCCATCCCGATTCCGCTCAATGATCTGCACTGGGTCAGTATAAGCTGGGACAATATTCCCCCCTAGGCTATGGGGAGGATGGTGAAACATCACAATTTTATACTTGGCTTGTTGGAACTCAGTGCTATTGAGTTCTGCCTGGAGCCATTGGTACTGGGGACTCCCTTTACTCACCGGTTCAAAGATATGTTGTCCGTATCCCCAAGCGATGGGATTGTCTAAATCTTGTTCCCGTTCTTGATACCTACCTTTGGCATTAGGGCTTAAGCTAGGTGTCCGCCAAATATTAGTAATGTACAACACCACTAAGCGAATATCACCAAAGGTTACGGCATAATAAGGTTGGCCATTAGGTAGGTAAAAAATCTCGTTATAAGTGTCAGTATTATAGGTATTATTTTTTAGCCAAGCTTGGTAATAATTAGGGTCATTATCTGGATTTAACTGTTCAGCTTTTTGCTGATAGATGGCTTGTGCTGCAGCGCGAGGAAAAGGGTCATTGAATTGGCTATTCAAATCCTTTTCCATAGAAAAACGCCCCATCACTTCATGATTGCCAACTACAGGAAATATCGGGGCATTTTGAATAATTTCACCACCATGGTAGGTAGTTTTAACCCCATTCTTTTCCAATTGGTAATTGGCTCGACCCTGAAGACAGGGGAAAAAGGCACCACCCCGGTTATCATCAAACCATTCCGAAGCCCGGTCAGGAATATTAACTAAATCACCAACATAGAACACCCCATCAATTTGGCCTACAGTTTCTACCACCTTCTGGAGATTAGCTGCTGTCATCGGCATTAGTTGATGGTCAGAGGTCAGAAGAATTTTCTGGGGTGTCTGAGGGTTTGGTAGAGCACTGAGGCTAAAGAGTTTGCTCGTGAAAACTTGCCCATTGTCCTTGACACTGCTGACTTGATAGGGAACACGAACACCAGGAGTCAGTCCAGTTACGATCGCTTCATGACGCCAAATATCCCGCATAATTGGGTTCTGGTAGAGTTGGGCGTCTTCGGTCTGCTTGCCTACTCGGGATTTTTGGTCTTCCCGAGTGCGACTGAGTTTAGTAGTAGTAGCAGTGGCCTTACGGCAAGAAGTCGTGCCGTAGGTAACGGTGTGGTGGGAGCCAGGAAATTCGGTAAACCAAACCACTCGCACGGAATCTTCTGTAGGAAATTGCAAGAATGGGTCAGTCAGTAATTCGTAAGCGGATGTCATGGCTGGCTGCTGGGTAATTTGCTTGATAGTTGGAACAAGGACAATTACACCAATCACTATAGCTGCCATGAGGATAAAGCGACTGATAGAAAACTTGACCATGAAAGCTATAGGGCAGGGAATGGGGAATCGGGAATCGGGAATCGGAACCCACCCCTAACCCCTCCCAGGAGGGGAACGGGAATCGGGAGAAGAGTGTGGGGAGAGGGGGAAGTGTGGGGAGAGGGGGAAGTGTGGGGAGACAGGGAAGTGTGGGGGTATAGGGGAACAGAGGTAAGAAGTAGTTTTCGATGAAGTTGGTATAGCTTTGATCATACTTATTGTGATCATACTTATGAGGTAGATTCAAGCTTCTTACCCCGTCTTGATGCAAAGCACAAGTAAGGGTTTCCCCCAAGACTGAGCTGCATTCCGACTCCCAGGGAGTGCGCTTACAGTCGTCGAATTAAATTCGCCACGGGTCGCACCGCTCCCGACTCCCGACTCCCGATTCCCGACTCCCGATTCCCGATTCCCGATTCCCTAATACTTTGACTGCTCCTATGCCTCAAACGCTCAATGTATTTATGTAAAAGATTATTGCTGTAATCACATATTGTGTGAAAATAAAGTTAGATTAGATACAAAACGAACTGACTACAGGTTTTGTATAAGCAATACTATGACATTATTAACTACTAATCAAGTTCTTAAACAACTTAAGCAAGGACTGTCGTTACAGAAAGCCGAGCTGAGTCATATTGATTTACAGGGCTTGAATCTAGATAAGGCTGACTTTGCCCATGCCTACCTACGTAATGCCAATCTCTCAGGAGCGTCTTGTCAAGAGACAGACTTTAATCAAGCCAATCTCAGCTGGGCCAAGCTATCCGGGGCCACTCTGGTTTATGCCCAACTCTCAGAAGCTAAACTGACTCGTGCTGGTTTGGAGGAGGCGAATCTCCGAGGGGCTTGGGCAGCAAAAGCTAAGCTGTGTGGAGCAAGACTAGATGGGGTTGAGGCGTCCTTAGCTCAGCTGCAAAAGGCTGATTTGAGAGAAGCAACTGGCAAAGGGATAACCTTTATCAATGCCAATCTCAAGATGGCCAATTTAGGAGCTGTGAATTTCCCTGAGGCTAATTTCAGTGGAGCAAGTCTTGATCTAGCTACCTTAGAAGCGGCTAAGTTAATGGATACTAAGTGGCTTGGTGCTGATTTGGAACGAGCCAACTTAAGCCGTGCTAGTTTAGTCAGAGCAGATTTAACCTCTGCTAATTTGATTGTTGCTAATCTCAGAGCTGCTGATTTGACCGAGGTAATTTTGCGTGGTGCTCAGTTGCTGGAGTCAAGTTTGGAAAATGCCTTATTAAAGGATGTTGATTTAACTGAAGCGTCTTTATTTTCTGCAAATTTAGAAGGCGCTCGCTTATCTAAGGTTAATCTTAAAAATTCTGATTTACAGTACGCTAATTTGGAGAATACTATTTGGAATGGTGTTGATTTCTCTAACTGTGAGGTAGCAGGTGCAGTGTTTACCGATGCTAAAGGCTTAAGTGCTCAACAGTGCCAATGGCTGAATAAAAATGGCGCGTTGAATGTTCCTTTTGGGTAACCGTTGCGAAAGCCTAACTGTTAAACAACCATGGGATCACTTAGCGTCGGCTGTGGCCTACGCTAAGCCTTACGATGAAAAGCCATAGTCTATCCTAGAGATAATTTAATAGAAACCCTAGATTTAGCGTTCCCATGCTTCGCCCGACCCTAGTTGGCACCCAAGCCCTAATTTTTTTTCTCCTAAATTTAGTTCTCCCCATTGGCATCCTCCCGGTCTTATCCTATCCCACAACTGTTAAGCCAATTCCGCAAGATTGGTCAGCGTCAGAATTAGTGGAACAAGGCAGAGCACTATACACCAAAGGTCAGTTTAGTCAAGCAGCAAGCACTTGGGAACAAGCAGCACAAGCCTATGAATCCCAAGGGGATAGACTACATCAGGCCATGATTTTGAGTTATCTGTCCTTGGCTTACCAGAAACTGCAACAGTGGTTTGATGCCGAAGATGCGATCGCATTTAGCCTCAACCTGTTAGAGACCGGATCAGATCTCCGGGATACCCCAGACTACCAGCAAATCCAAGCCCAAGCTCTCAACACCCTAGGTAGTCTAGAATTAGCCTTAGGACAACCAGACACTGCTCTAGAAGCCTGGCAATTGGCTACTGAGATTTATCAACAAATAAAGGATGACATTGGCATTACAGGTACCCTAATTAATCAAGCTCAAGCGATGGAAGCCTTAGGACTTCACCGTCGCACCTGTAAAACCTTATTACAAGCCTTAAAGCTGGACAATAATTGCGATTTGTCCAATCAAGAACGGTTTGAAACGGTGCTGCAAACCTTTCAACAAACCCCTGATCCCCAGATTAAAATCCTGGGCTTACGTAGCCTTGGGAATAGTCTCCGTCTCCTCGGGGACTTGAACCACTCTCAGCAAGTGCTTCAGGCAAGTTTGAAAGTAGCTCAACCTCCTCTGCAAAAGCGAGAAACCTTACTGAGTTTGGGGCATACAGAACGTTCTTGGTACAACCACTATAAACAATTATACACCAGAACCAACCTGATAGTTAAACAAAAAGAAGTTAAAGAACAGGTTATTGAGCAGTTTAATCATGCTAGAAAATACTATCAAGAATCTCTTCAAGAGTCCAGCAAATTATCAGAATCAACTAGCTTAGACATTGAACCAAAACTACACCGATTAAGTCTACTCATTGATTACCACAATTGGTTAGAGACATTTAATGTTGAAAACAATAAGGATAATCAAAGGTCAAATATCCAAGAGTTAAAATCTCAAATTAATGACCAAGTCAAGGAATTACTCAACAGCGAGATTACTGAATTACCACCTAGTCGAACAGCAATCTATGCTCAAATCAATTTTGTGGAAAGCCTGATCAGCTATGAGCTAAAATCGAATAAGGATGAAGATAATCTTCAGGGGTCATCATTGAACCTTGAGCCTTACGAAATTGCCCATAGTTTAGTCAAAGCTGTCCAAGAGGCTCAAGTTTTAGACGATAAACGAGCGGAATCCTATGCCCTCGGTACCCTGGGTAAGCTATATGAACAAACTCAGCAATGGTATCAAGCTCAAGAATTTACCGAAAAAGCCCTCACCATAGCTCAAGGGATTCAATCCGATGACATTGCCTATCAATGGCAATGGCAGTTAGGACGAATTTATAAAGCTCTGGGAAAAACTGAAGAAGCAATCACCGCTTACCAAGCCACTGTCAAAACCCTAGATTCTCTCCGCCAAGATTTACTGGCTCTTAGTTCAGATGTGCAGTTTTCCTTTCGAGAAAATGTTGAGCAAGTCTATCGAGAATTAGTCGATTTACTCTTGAAAGACGAACAAAGCGCTGAACCGATCGCAAATAAACGGATTTCAGATAACCGGATTGCAGATAACCCGATTTCAGATAACAAGCTCAAGCAAGCTACCGAAGCAATTGACTCTCTGCAGCTAGCCCAAATTGAGAATTTTCTGGGGTGTAACCTTTCTGACATTGTGGAATTGGCCGAGCAAGAAATCGATCCGAGTGCAGCATTAGTCTATCCGATTATTCTCGATGACCGGTTAGCGGTGATCGTGAAATTACCAAAATCAGGAGAATTTATTCACTATACCACTGCTTTACCTAAAGCTAAACTTGAGCAAACCTTAGAAAGTCTCCGTATACAGCTAGAAAAACGTTTTATTTCTAAAAACAGTCTAGCCTTATCCCAACAGGTTTATGACTGGTTAATTCGACCGGCGGAAGGGTTGCTCGAAGCCAATCAAGTGAAAACCTTAGTATTTGTTCTTGATGGTGGCTTTCGCAATGTTCCCATGGCTACCCTTCATGATGGTGAACAGTATATAGTAGAAAAAGGCTATGCGATCGCACTCATTCCTGGTTTGAGTCTACTAGAGCCCAAACCCTTAGCTCAAGTAGAGTTAAATGCCTTAGCTTTTGGACTCTCAGAGATCCGGGAGGATTTGCCTGATCATCAAGGTTTCGCTAACCTACCCAATGTTAAAACAGAATTAGGGGAAATTAAATCCCAAATTCCGAGTCAGCAATTGCTCAATCAAGACTTTACCAGTCAGAAATGGCAAGAGTTAATCAGTTCAGTGCCATTTCCTGTGGTGCATTTAGCCACTCATGGTCAGTTTAGTTCAGTACCAGAAGAGACCTTTCTGCTGGCGTGGGATAAACGAATCAATATCAAGGATTTAAGCAATGTCATCCAGAACAGAAGTAACAATAGTTTAGAAGCAATTGAATTACTAGTGCTGAGTGCTTGTAAAACTGCCGATGGCGATAGTCGCGCTAGCTTAGGCTTGGCCGGGGTAGCGATTCAGTCAGGAGCCAGGAGTACTCTGGCTTCCCTATGGTTCATTAATGATGAATCTACCGCTAAACTGATGACATTTTTTTACGAAGAATTAGCTGCTTCTGGCGCAACGGTTACTAAAGCTGAAGCCTTGCGCCGTGCTCAAGTTAATCTTTTAAAAAGACCTGGTTATCAAGCTCCATTTTACTGGGGAGCCTATGTTTTAGTGGGAAATTGGCTGTAATCGGGAATCGGGAATCGGGAATCGGGAATCGGGAATCGGGAATCGGGAATCGGGGTCAGCTATCAGCTATCAGCTATCAGCTATCAGCTATCAGCTATCAGCTATCAGCTATCAGCTTTGTGGCACAGGCTTCGACCCTGTGACCTAACTCAAATTAAACGAATGCTGAGTAATGCACCACCCACGGGCTCGCTGATCGTGTTTTTCTCAATTCTTGTCCACTGTTCAAAGCTCCAAAGTTGCCTGTTGATGATAGCTTCCTCAGAACTACCACAAAGTAATCGGGAATCGGGAATCGGGAATTGGGGGAGGTGTGGGGAGATGGGGAGATGGGGAGGCTTGTCCTAACTTTAATGCGTAGTGCTATATAGGGATCGGTGTAGGAATTGTGATAATTGTTGATCCCGACTCCCGACTCCCGACTCCCGACTCCCTGCTCCCTACTCCCGACTCCCGACTCCCTGCTCCCTACTCCCTACTCCCTACTCCCTACTCCCTGTGCTGTACAACAATCAACTAGAGGTTTGAATGCGATCGCACGCAAACCCACCGAACCTAGGAAATCCTGCCAATCCCGTTCTAACCTAGAATCCTCTGGTTTCTGTTGCCGTAGTTCAGCTAAGGCTGTCATCCCATCATGCCAAATACCGTGACTGGCATAAATAGCAATACGCTCCCGTAGGGAAGTAGCAGCCTTTAGCTTACGACTTAGGGTAGAGTCTGGTGTGATGTGTTTGACTAATCCTTCCACCGTGGGATTCCCAGAGGGGTTTTGGGGATTAACTACAACAGAGAGCTGCCATCGATAGACCTGTTCAGTTTCTAGGGGTTCGGTCAACGGAACACTGACAATCCCAGGAGTTCCAGATAACGGAATAGATTCGACTAGTAGAGCCTGTTGGTTGTGATCGAGCAGTACAAACTCCGCCGTTAGTTCAGGAGTAGACTGTTCAGGAACATAAAACCAAAAGGTAGGAGACTCAGCTAAGGTCAGTGCTAAGAAAGAGTTGGAATCATTGTTGGCATCATTACTACAGTTTCCCGTTGTCTCGACAATCTCGCTACTACCAGGGACTATAGCAATCAGCTGATCCGAACACAGACCACGGTCTGCTCCTGATGTCCGTTTCGGTGGTCTGCCCACATCCTCAAAGCTTTCATTTTGTGTCGCATTTGGTGTAGTGACGTCTGGTGGGAGGAAATATAAACCTCCTCCAGCTGTTGTGATCTGATCAGTTCTGCCATCACCCTCAAAGTCTACATCTGGTTGAGCTGATGGGGTATCGGATTCGGATAAACTATCCCTAACAGAGTTGCTGTTTAGAGCAACAGACTGCGAACGCGCTCGTAGAGGGTAAATGGTGAAATTAACTAGTACCCAGGCAAGGGCCAAGATCAAGGAAGGTTTGTACAACGCTAGCTTTATTTTATACATACTGAGAGGTTTGACAAACGTTAATTTTTTTAAAGTATTCCATAATCTTTATCAGTCCTTGCCAAGGGATTTTACGCAAGCCTTTACATTTCTTATCAATTTTGGTCTGGGTGTTTTTTCGTTGACGCTTTCAGGTTGGTAGCTATGATAAAAATGAGGTAATTAACCTTGATGGCTGATTTATTTGCCAAAAACAGTATTACATGTCAATCCGGACTAATTGCTCTAGTTGAAGTAAAATTCACTAAATCTTAAACAAATAACGTTTTTATCAAAAAGACTTGGATCAGAAATCTAGTGCGGTTTTTATTCTAATGAGGTACACAATATTTTTACCCTCTTAGCTCTTAGCTCTTAGCTCTTAGCTCTTAGCTCTTAGCTCTTACGTATTATGACTTCACTGCTCCCTGCTCCCTCAAAACATGTACCTCACCTAATTGAAAACCGCTATAGCCTTTACATTTGAGATGTAAACATAATCGCGATTAGTAAAGGCTAGATGCCAACAGCAATAAGCAAGAGCTAATCAAGTATCTAGGGATTTTTGGTAATATAAAAAACTGTCATCCTTGTTTACATTTGATTTAAAAATGCTATAAACTACGATGGCTCCACTGGTTGCCACTAACGCCAAGGCTGATGGTATAAAGGGTATCCATCCCCCTTTGAGTAAGAGACCATAACAGACTCCAGATAAGAGGCTGATACCAACAAAAACAGCAACTCCCAAGTAGGATGGGGAATGTAAACGCCAAACTAATAGGCCTCCCACCACAGACCAACTACCAATCCAAAGCACTTCCCCCCACTGTGGCAACCACCAGAGCAAGGGTCGCTTATCCAAAACAGCACTAATAATCTGACTACTCATCTGGGCTTGAACCATAACCCCAGGTATTTTGTCAGACCATGGCCCTTTAGTATAGGGAGTCCGGTGTAAATCCTTTGAATCTTGACCCACCCCAATCAAGACAATATTATCCTTGACTAAATCCGGCAGTTGGGAGTCCAGTTTACCCTTGAGTAAGTCTTGAAGATGAACGTATTTGGGATTCTTGGCACGATAATTAAGGAGTATCTGATATCCCATTGCATGTTTTGGCTTTAACTGATACCCACCAGCATTGTGTGCGAATTTCCGAAACACCACATCACCGATTTCTACATCCCCTGCTGAATTTCTCTTCATCGGCGGGATTCCCTTTTGGGCTAGGTAATTCAGAGCGACTTGTAAACTCAGAGAGTAAGTAGTATTACAAGTATCCCAAGAGTTAATCCCTAAGCTCATCCCTAGAAGTTGGCGGCGGATAATATCATCTGGGTCACGAGGCAAATCACTAAAGCCAATCTGTTGTGATGCCATACCGGGTGGTGAAGCGATACCAGGCTGATCATTACTTTCCATTTGGCACACCGCAATGAAACGGGGATTTTGTTTCAATTGAGTAGCTAAGTTGGGTTCAAACTCGAAATCATGATAAATATCTAAGCCAATCACTCGCGGTTGATAACGGTTGAGTTTCCGCAACAGTTGTGCCAGGGCCGTATCGGATAATGACCCTTTCCTAGACCAACCCATCTTGTCCTGATACTGAATATCTGGTTCATCCACCGCAATTACTAAAACCCGCTCATCCCGCTTTTCAGGTGGTTGCAGAGCCATGAGATGGTCGAAAGCATGTAATTCTGATCCTTGTAACAGCCCAAGCGATCGCATTGTGATCACTGCGATAGTGACAATCAAACTTACCAGTAAAACCCTTGAGAGTTTGGGTTTATCCTTGAGATAGGATCCCTGAGTCAAGTCGTCCCAAGTTGGTGGTTCCAGAGCAGGATTCTGGAATATCACTGGTAACCAACTGGCACAGGGATAGTTATCTTCTACCTCCTCCTGCAATCTTTTCCGGGTTTCCCACACTGAATCCGATATGGATTTTTTCTTTGTGGCAAATGCGTTGAGAAAATACCTCAAAAACTTCTGAGCTACCTCATCTGGCACCCGTTCCCGCATTACCAGGGTTGTCGAGATTGGTAAACTAACCAATTCTGCTGCTAATCCTAACCCATCACAGGAATTAAAAATAGCCAACTTTAAACCATTCTTAATCCCATTGATTAGACCATACTTTAACTCCTCAATGGTAATGCTTTCATCCTGATTGATGTAAAACCGTCCTTGGCAATTATTATTATGGGTAAAACTATGACCAGCAAAAAACAATATATCCCACTTTTTATCCCATAATTCCTGGCTTAATTTTTTTTTGGGGGGACTGATTAAGGGGACAATTTCTGCATTCGGTAATTCCTCCTGGAGTAATGCTAAATCATGCTGGATATTAATCCCGGTGTCATCTCCTAGAATTGCCAATATTCTTACTCTATTTCTATATTGGTCGATTTGTTTTGAGGATACTGGAAATTCTGAAGGACTGAAATTAACCTCAATATCACAATCGGACAAGACATCCCAGAGATGCCAAGGCAGTTGCCAAAGTTTGATATTATTAGTTTGAATAATAAACCGAATCTTGCCATGGTTCGATAAAGCTTTTAACACTTGATCCCGGAAGCGTTGAAACTTTCTATCGGTTGAATTTAGCCAATTATTGATCGCCTCTTGTAAATCCTGAGCTGAGTTGATAACTGAATAGTTGGTTATTTGTTCTGGGGGAGCTATAAGTTTCCGATGCACTTTGATTCTCCCTTGAGCACGATAGCTTAAGAGCCAACTGTCACACAATTGGTTAATCTGAGGTGCTGGTGGTAACCAACCATCAATTTCTCTAGCCATTAAATTATTTTCATTGGGATCAATCCCAATTTTTAGGATAACTAGAAACCCCTGTTTAAAGTCACCATCGACTATTTTTAATGTTACTAAACTCGTCGTCATTTTTCATTCAGTATTATTTAATTTATTTTTAGTATTTTTTAATTTTATTATGAAAAACGGGGAATTTATAATTATATATTATGCCTTCTGGCTTCTGGCTTCTGCTTTCTGGCTTCTGGCTTCTACATTCTGACATACAACCTTTAACCCAAGATAGGTTACAGGAAAAACTCTTTGGAAAAGCTGGCATCTCCCAGTACCAGTTTTACTATAAACCTATCCCCCCTTTCGCCATTAAACTCTAGTTGGATCCAATTATCAGCACTTCTCGACTGAGCCGACAAGAAAATTTCTCCCTGCTGATCAAGTACTAGCAATTCGAGATTAGGTTTTAGATATTTACTCTTAGTAGGATACACCCGTAAGTGAACATTAATTCCCCCATCTGCTTCAGGTATGAAAGTAACCATAAATGCTACTTTGCTCCCATTCAGTTGCATTTCTAAATCAATTATCTTAACTCGCCTAATCCCAGCTTGGGGATGATTTGGGTCAAGTTTTCCCAAACTGACAGCGGCTTGGCGACGTAAGTCATGATCGTCAGTAGTATTGATCATCTCAGCAAGCAATGCGATCGCCTCTAAGTTACTATGACCAATTTCACCCAATAATTCTATAGCGGGTAAGTTAGTTTGTTTACTGCTATTGGTTTTTAATAGTTTAATAATTGCGGTCACAGCTTCAGGGATATTTTCGGTAAAGGGGGAAGATGCTGAAGAATTACCGTTCAAACTATCTTTCAAACGAGTCGGTTGAGACCGGTAAGCTAAGGTTAGATTAGGGTTACCATTACCTGATCGAATTTCCTCAACAGTTTGCCAACCAGCCTCCAGGAAATTATCCAGCCATGAGAGTAAGTTTATAGATGGCTTACGAGAGTAAACTAGGGAACGTTGTTTATATAATTCCTTGCGCCATTTAGAATTTGATACCAGTGCCTGCCACTTAGCAAAAGGAATATCTAGCCTCGGAGAATAAGGAGTTTCCTGGCTCAATTGCTTGATTAACGTTGTTGCTTCATCAGAGGATAATCTTGGCATTGGCTTTACTAGCAGTTTGGGACTAGGAGCAAGTTCTTCCGTTACCCACATCACATTCAAATCTTCAATTAAATCTACCGCATCCACAGCGTAGGTTTCATCGATGATGTCATAGTTACCATGATCACGTAACTGTTGATAAGTTGTGTATCCCAACACCTGTAACCAGCATTCTTCTAAATTCAGTTGCATCGCCACATAATAATGACTAGCCCACTCAGGAATATCAACCCACTCTCGCGGTACTCGCAACGCTGTAAAATTGATTTCTTCACTAGGAATTAATACCAGTCGCATCTGGTTTAGCTCAACAGCTGTACCATTCACTACGTCCCAGAAACTTGGTAAATCCCCCAACTCTGGCCATACTAATGGTTTGTTTAGTGGTGTATCTAGTGGTTTGTTTAGTGCTTTGTCTAGTGCTGTTTCTAGTAAATTTGGTTCTGTTAAATTTGGTTTGGTTAAATTTGGTTCTGTGTCCAGATAACTTAAAAACGTATTCAGACAGAGACAATTCAGATACGCTCGCCAATAAGCAGCTTGGTTAGAATAACCTTGAGCTTGGGTTTGTTGCCATGCTTGTTCTCGTTCTTCTGGGGAGAATTCTATCAATACTTGGTCTGGGTGTAGGCAAGCTAAATCCTCTAAACGTAATTTCATTGACTCATCTCCTGTTTGGTTAATCGTTAATTGGTATTTGGGATATTTGGTGTTTTAACCTTTCACGTTTCAGATTTCACTTTGCCTACATGGCTTTTGCCTGTTTCCTGATTGGGATTGCTCTAGTAGTGCCTGATTTTGCTGGAGCCACCGCTCAATAAATTTAGCGCTCGCTGGCTTAGCTGATTTGAATTTAATCAGTTTTATAGCAAAATTTTTCTCAATCACTACCTCAAATTTTGGTTGAATTAATTCCCTTAAAATCTGGTTGCTGCTAATTAGTTGTTTTTTTTCTATATTACTAAGCTTTGTCGTGATTATTTGATCGACAATTTCATCATAAATTTTATCAATAATTTTAGCAAATAATTCTTGACTATCAGCACTTAAGTAAGATTTGAGATAGTTATTAATATAGTTAGTTTGAGTGGTTTGATTAAGGCGCTGTTTGATGTCTTGGGAGGTTAGAGTTGTGCTCATAGCATCCTGAAAATAAAAGGTTACGACTGCCTTCAAAATCCGTTTAAAATAACGTTGAAACTGGCGAGCCACTTGATATTGCTTTTTCAACCCGAAAAGCTCGATAAAATCTTGTTGATTGATGCCTAGACCAAGCCAAAGTCTTAGGGATTTCTGAGCTAGCTGATCTAAAGCCGTAAATTCTTTTAAGACAATAGTCCTGACTTGATTCAACTCATCCTTTTCTTCCTCTTGGATTACCACCTCTAAAGGATTAGATGCTATATCAGTAATTTCCCCATACTCATCTAAAGATACTGAATTCCTCTGTTGAGACATCCGCACCGCTTGGATGCAAATGGCTAGCATTTCTTCAATGTGCTGTTCGCGTAGGGTGGGCGTAGCCCATGTGCTGATTGCTGTTCGCGTAGGGTGGGCGTAGCCCATATGCTGATTGCTGATTGCTGAGTAACGTACTACTTGTCTTAACCAATCTGAATCTCTTCTTTTAGGGTTATTCCTCTCAAAATCAGCACTTGTTAACTCAGAATTAAGCATTGTAGTTAACCGATTTAACTGCTGGTTGTAACGAATAGCAATTTGGTGAAGCTGTTGCTGACTTAGGAATTTAATTGGGTAATTATGGCGAGGATTACCCTTGCTGCTGGGAGGATACATCTCGTTAAAGTAGTCTTTAAAGGATTGCCAAGCCAGACGATAATATTTTAAATATTGATTAGTGATTCCATAGTTATTAAGTGCTTGCTCAAGTTCGGTTTTATCCAAATATCGCAACAAGCCATAATCCGAAAATTTGATAGATTTTAACCTGAGTTCCTTGGCGACTTGATTTCTAATAATTCGCTTGAGGGCATTGAAAGCATAGGCATTGATAGAAGACTTAGCATAAAAATTAAATCCTCTGAGGAGTTTAGCTGGCTGGCTGGCTGCTTCACTAGCAATGATGAAACATTCTTCTACAGGATAATGTAACGCAAGATTATAAGATTTGCTTAACTGATGAGCGATCGCTTGAGCTGCAGACCAACAAACAAACTGTAGGTAATTGAATAAGAGCTGATCAGATAACCTTAACAATAACAGATAAGCTCTAATCACCACTATCGGAGGATTAGTCATGGATAAAATCCGGTAAATACCAGATGCTTGTCTCAACTGATATAAGAAGCAACGAGCCCACTCGGCTTCGCTCCTGTCTGGCTCAGACTCGACTAGATGTGCCATGAAACCCTCTAATCTAGAATTAGACTCAAAAACCGGATCGATCCCCCTATTACCTTGGCGGTCTTTTAAATAAATAGATGTCGAAAACGGTTTGATACCTGAGTTGTTATCTGAGTTGTTAGTAGGCATTGATTATTTACCGTAGCTTGTAGTAGCACTTTAGCCTAACTCCTAACTTGAATCCATTCATAGCTCAAACAACTAAGTAGAAGTAAACCTCATTAGTTACTTAGTACCCAAGCTTAGGGGTTATGCAGCTTCTCTATAAAATAACTAGATAATAGTTCACCAGAGAAAATTATGCTCAAGGGTAACTTAACCCATTATCCCTACCCATCAAGACGAAGAGTGGTCATGGGTAATCGATTTGCTGTAGCCACCAGCCAATCCCTAGCCACCTTAGCTGGTATGGAAATGTTTTGGGCTGGAGGCAATGCCGTAGATGCTGCTATAGCCACAGCGATCGCGTTGACAGTGGTTGAACCTACCTGCAATGGTATCGGTTCTGATGCCTTTGCTTTAGTATGGGATGGGTCACTCCATGGCATCAATGGCTCTGGCAAAAGCCCTCAACACCTGACCCTTGAGCATTTTGCTGGCATGAGTCACATTCCTGCTATCGGCTGGTTATCGGTAACAGTGCCAGGAGCGGTATCAGCATGGCGTAGTTTGTGGCAACGGTGGGGAAAGCTACCCTTTGAGCAATTGTTTGCCCCAGCGATTAGATACGCCGAAGCTGGATTTCCGGTCTCCCCAGTCACCGCAAGAGCTTGGAAAAAAGCGGAAGCTCTGTACCTCCCCCTGACCGGAGCAGAATTTGAACCATTTAAACAGGTATTTTTCCCTAACCAGCGCGCACCAGTAGCTGGGGAGGTATGGGGGAGTAACGATCATGCTAAGACCTTGAAAGCGAACGCAAACAGTGGTGGTGAGAGCTTTTATCAAGGGGAAATTGCTGATGCGATCGCAAACTTTGCCGCTAGCACTGGTGGCGTGCTGACCAAAGTTGACCTAGCTACTCACCAAGCTGAGTGGGTAGACCCGATTTCAACTAACTATCGTGACCTGACCGTATGGGAGATTCCCCCCAACACCCAAGGGATGGCGGCATTAATGGCATTGAATATAATCGAAGGTTTTGACTTAAGCCACTATCCCCGTGAATCAGCCCAAAGCTATCATCTACAAATCGAAGCCATGAAGCTAGCCTTTGCTGATGTTCATCGCCATATCACTGACCCTCGGTTTATGGAACTCCCAATCGAAACGCTATTAGACCATGGGTATGCCAGGGAACGCCGGAAGTTAATTGGGGAAAACGCGATCGCGTTAGCAAAACCCGGTTTACCCAAAGGTGGCACAGTTTATCTAGCAGCAGCAGATGGGGAATTAATGGTATCCTTTATCCAATCCAACTTTCAAGGCTTTGGGAGTGGGATTGTTATTCCTGGCACTGGGATTGCCTTGCAAAACCGAGCCTTGGGGTTTACCCTAGAATCCGGTCATCCTAATCAAGTCGCACCAGGTAAGCGGTCATATCATACCATTATTCCCGGTTTTCTGACTCAAAATGGTCAACCTCTAGGGCCCTTTGGAGTTATGGGAGGTCCCATGCAGCCTCAGGGACATGTACAGGTAGTGGTTAATCTGGCAGATTACGGCATGAATCCTCAAGCTGCTCTAGATGCTCCCAGATGGCGATTTGTGGATGGGTCACAAGTCCTGTTGGAACAGAGTGTACCCCGTCATATTGCTCTGGAGCTAGCTGAGATGGGTCATGACATTCAGGTTATGGCCGATAGCATAAATTTTGGTAAAGGTCAAGTAATCTTGCATCAGTCAGGGGTTTTGGTAGCGGCATCTGAACCCCGTGGTGATGGATTAGCGTTGGTAGGATGAAGGAGTAATGACAATCCAACTAATGTTTAGTGAAAGATTAATCCCGCTGTTGACTATATCTAGCACTACGGTTATCTTAACTATGGCTACAGGGATAGTCTATCCGGTAACCCTAGGACGCTCACATTATCAACAACCATTGCTAGCCCAGTCGTGGCAAGAGGCTCAGCTGACTCAACTAATTTCAGGTCATCGGTCAGATGTTAATTCTCTTGCCATTAGTCCAGATAGCCAAACCCTAATTAGCAGCAGTAAAGACAAAACCATCAAGTTTTGGAATCTCAGGGATGGTAGGCTACAGAGGACGATCAAAGACTTTACCAGAACGCCCAGTTCTCTAGTAATCAGTGCTGATGGTAAACGTCTCGCTGCCGCAACAGAAAGACAAATTAATATCTGGAACCTAGAAACTGGAGCACCACCTCGTACCTTGAAAGGACATACGGGTATAGTCAGATCAATCGCAATTAGTCCCGATGGCAAAATCCTAGTAAGTGGCTCTCCTGACAAGACCGTTATGGTGTGGGATCTCCTCACTGGCAAAACTTTAGGCACCATTACCGATCATTCCGACTGGGTTACTGCTGTTGCCATTAGTCCCGATGGAAAACATTTGGTTAGTGCCAGTGGCGGGTCAGATCGTTCCATCAAGATTTGGGATTTGTCCACCCTAGAATTGCGGAAAACCATCTCAAAACAACCTGGTCAGATTTCTGATCTTGCCATTAGTGAAGATAGCAACATCCTAGTTGCTAGTGTTGATAAAATCGTCAAGTTGTGGGATATTAACAGTGGCGAAGAATTAGCTATCCTCGAAAGTCACTCCGCACCAATTCTATCCATTGCGATTAGTTCCGATGGCAAAACTATCGCTAGTGCTGGTAGTGATCAAACTATCAAGCTATGGGATGTAGACAGTAGACAATTGCTGCGCACTCTATCTGGACATGATGGCTGGGTTTGGTCAGTTGACATTAGCCCCGATGGAAACACTCTAGTTAGTGGTGGGGAGGATGGTACTATCAGGATTTGGTCGTTAGTCCTGAATCCCATTAGTTTTGAACAGGAAATCAAGAATCGGGAATCGGGAATCGGGAATCGGGAATCGGGAATCGGGAATCGGGAATCGGGAATCGGGAATCGGGAATCGGGGGAAGTCTTACTTGTAGGGTGGGCAAAAACAGTTTGGTTCAAATGAGTATTAATGAAATGATTGCTTTGCCCACCTGACTTGAATTGATATTTTTTTTACTTGATTATATTATTAGGCCACGAATTCCTTTATTGTCCATGAGGGATATAGTTTTTCGCGATTCCCTTAGCACACTGGTTTTTAATCCCTGCTAACCTGACAAAGGTTTAAAATTGGCTCAATTTTTGATAAGCTAGAGCCATGGGGAAAAATTTGTGAATAATAGACCACCTTCTCAGGAAAAGACACCTTTATTAGACGCTCTGCGGGCATCAGCCCACAAGCCCCATGCGGCCTTTTATACACCAGGACACAAACAAGGCAAGGGAATACCAGAGCCATTAGCGGATTTGCTGGGAAAATCAGTATTTAGGGCTGATTTGCCAGAATTACCGGAGTTAGATAATCTTTTTGCTCCAGAAGGGGTAATCCAAGAAGCCCAAGACCTAGCAGCAGCAGCCTTTGGTGCTAGAAAAACTTGGTTCCTAGTCAACGGTTCCACCTGTGGGGTGATGGCTGCTATAGTAGCCACCTGTTATACCGGGGACAAAATCCTATTACCGCGCAATATCCACCAATCCGCGATCGCAGGATTAGTCTTGTGTGGTGCTATCCCCATCTTTATTAACCCCGAATACGACCCATCAACTGACTTGGTTTATAGCATAACCCCAAGTGCAGTTAACCAAGCCCTGACTGAACATCCGGACACCAAAGCAGTGATGATGGTCTATCCCACCTATCAAGGAATCTGTGGTGACATAAAAGCGATCGCTAAAATAGTTCACCAACATAATATTCCCCTACTGGTGGATGAAGCCCATGGACCTCACTTTGCCTTCCATCCCGATTTACCCCTGGATGCCCTATCAGCCGGAGCCGATTTAACCGTACAATCAACTCATAAAGTACTCGGTGCCATGACACAGGCATCGATGTTGCACATTCAGGGCAATCGCATTGATGCTCAGCGCTTGAGTAAAGCATTACAACTAGTTCAATCCACCAGTCCCAGTTATTTACTACTCGCTTCCCTAGATGCCGCACGACAACAAATGGCACTCCATGGAGAACGACTGATGAGTCGTACCTTGCAGCTAGCCCAGGATGCCAGAAGTAAAATCAGCCTTCTTCCAGGATTATCAGTTTTAGAACCGATAAAACCCCTAAAATTCCAAGCCCTAGACCCAACTCGCTTAACCGTAAGAGTGACCGAATTAGGATTAAGTGGATTTGAAGCCGATGAAGTTCTTCATCAACAGCTTGGTGTCATAGCGGAGTTACCAACACTTCAACACTTAACCTTTATCATTAGCCTAGGCAATACCCAAACCGATATTCAGCAACTTGTACAAGCTTTCACCAAACTTGCCCAAAATCATGACAATTCCTCCACCGAGCAACCTGTCTTCTGTAACTGGCAACCAGCAATCTGCAACCTGCAACCCTTACTTTCCCCCCGTGAAGCCTTCTTTGCTGCCACCGAAACCCTACCGGTAACCGAAACCATAAACCGGATCAGTGCCGAATTAATCTGTCCCTATCCACCAGGAATACCAGCCCTAATGCCAGGAGAACAAATCAAATCAAATACTATTGAATACCTCCAAAAAATTCTCAGCTTAGGTGGTTCAATTACCGGTTGTAGCGACCCCAGCCTCCAAACCCTAAACGTCATCATTGACTAATTAGGTGAGGTACCTCGTCCTGGCTTAATGGGAATAGGGAGTAGGGAGTAGCGCTGCAAAGCGGTATTGGGGGTTTCCCTTAATAGGAATAAAATTGAATGTACCTCATAAGTATGATCAAGGCTATAATATTTGTAAATATTTATGGTTATTTCGTACAAAGGGATGCTAATTTGTAATAATATTGAGCTCCTATTTAGGATAAAAAATAAATTATAAAACTATCAAAAATCGACACAGTAATCGTTTTAGTCGATTACTGTGTCGATTAAACTTAAAAAAATAGCCTAACAGGTAACGAATCGCTGTATTTATAATACTCTTTATGTGTTCTATACCTCAAGTGGTTAGTTTAATAAATCAAAATAACTAAAGGAAAAAAAATACCCCGAAACCTAAATACCACAAATGTCATCCCCAATTTGGCCATACATTACTCCTGGAATCCCAGATCACCTCTTTGAACGCCTACCCGGTATTCCCT
>NZ_JAAHHX010000620.1:0-1577 GCF_010672065.1 Moorena sp. SIO4A1
GGAAATGAATCAAAACCTCCGTGTCAAGCAATGAATCAAAACTTATCTGTTAAGCGAGCAGCTATCTTAGCCACCGTTGTCGGTGTGATGGCAATGGGAGTGGCTTTCCCTAGGTCTAGCTGGGGGCAAAGTATCATTGCTCAACAACCCAGTTCACCAGGGAGTGAAAGGGCTGAAGACTTATCCCTAGCAGAAGCCTCTCAACTCAATCAGCAAGCCATTGAGCTTTATGAGCTAGGAAAGTACTCAGAAGCGATTCCCCTAGCCGAGAGAGCATTAGAGATTCGGCGGGAAGTCTTGGGAGAGGAACACCCGGATGTGGCAAGCAGCCTCAATAATCTGGCATTCATCTACGAAAGCCTGGGCAAATATGCTGAAGCCGAACTCCTCCATCAACAAGCCTTAGCACTGAGGAAAAAACTCCTTGGTCAAGACCATCCCGATGTGGCAACCAGCCTCAATAATCTGGCATTCATCTACAAAAGCCAGGGCAGATATGTTGACATACTCACCGTCCTAGAAGAACGGCGATTCTTGACAGATCATCGGGGTGTGCTGCCGTTCGCGTAGCGTGACCTACGGTCTCAACAGTCTTATCGCCCCTCCTTGCCCATTTAGAGTCATGCCGATGCCCCATGCCGACTTTTTCTATGTTTCTAGCAGCGTTTATGTCTCTGTCCTGCTCGGTTCCACAATTAACACAGAGTATTGAGCGTACGGACAAATCGAGTTTCCCCCACTTGAACCCACAATCTGAGCAGATTTGACTAGTGGGTTCCCAACGGCTTATAACCCGAAAATCCCTGCCATATTTATCTGATTTTGCTTGAGCTAGACTCCTAAATTCTGACCAACCTTGCTGGCTAATAGCTCGCGCTAGTTTGCGATTTTTGACCATTCCTGACACGTTAAGGTCTTCTAGGACAATTACTTGGTTCTCGCTGACTATCCTAGTTGAGAACTTATGCAGGAAGTCTTTCCTTTTGTTGGCGATTTTCTTATTTAGTCTTGCGATCTTAATGCGAGTTTGCTCCCTCCGGTTAGACCCCTTGGCTTGTCTAGCAAACTTTCGTGTTTGTTTGCGTAATTTTCGATCTAGTTTTGAATAGTCAGGACTCTTGACATGACCCCCATCACTCATTACCGCGAAAGTCTTGATACCTAGATCAATCCCAATGCTTTGGTTCTTGGCATCAACTTGAACAGGCTTAATATCTACTACAAAGCTCAAGAAATAATTGTTAGCACAATCTAAGATAATGGTCACAGAGCTTGGATCAGATGGCAATTCCCTAGACCAGATCGGTTTGACTACCCCAATCTTGGCTAAGTAAACTCCATCACCTTGAATAGAGAAACCTCTGCGAGTTAATCTTGCTGATTGATTATTGGATCGCTTTTTGAATCGTGGAGACCTAACTTTTCGTCCTTTTCGTTTTCCATTGTGCGACTCAAAGAAGTTCTTAAAAGCAACTCCCAAATCAGCTACGGACTGCTGCAAAGGAACGACTGACACTTCAGACAACCATTTTCTTTCTTCGGTCTTTTTAGCCTGAGTTATGACCAGTTTCTGTAAG
>NZ_JAAHHX010000621.1:0-1575 GCF_010672065.1 Moorena sp. SIO4A1
CATTTGGGAAGCGCTAGTCTCTCTTGAGCGTCAGTCTTATCGAGAATTTGAAGTCCTGATTGTTGACGACGGCTCTACTGATGATACCGCTGAACTGGTTAAACCCTTTTGTCGGCGAGATTCACGCTTTCAGTTATTGCAGAAGTCCAATGGAGGACTCTCATCGGCTCGTAACTATGGCATCCGTCATGCTCGTGCTAGCTACATCGCTCTACTTGATGCAGATGATGTCTACAAGCCGGACAAACTAGCTAAGCATGTGGCTGTACTGGATCGGGAACCAGAAGTAGGGGTTGTCTACAGTGCTTCACAAGCAATCCGTGATGATGGAAGTCCCACGATCATGCGTCTGAGTGGTAAGCCAGTTATGTCTGACCCACTCAAGCGCCCTACTGTACAAGAATTTCATTGGTCATGGTTCTAATGGTGTATTCCGAAGCTGTCTAGTGGATGAAGTCGGGGAATTTGACGAAGGGTTACGCAGTTCAGAAGATATAGATTTCTGGTTAAGAATTGCCGCTACGGGACGCTGGCGTTTTCATCGGGAGCCACAAATCCTGTGTTGCTACCGAGTTCGTCCTTTTGGACTTTCTTTTAACATAGCACAAATGCAGCATTCTCATGAACAGGTAATTAAATCAGCTTATGAACGGTCTCCAGAATTGGTAGAGAAAGTATTGCCGACGGCTTACGCTTATATGTATCGCTACCTAGCTCGATTATCTTTAACTGCTGGTGATGCAGCTAAAGCTGTTCACTTTATCAACCAAGCGTTAGCTGCCAATAGTTCAATCTTCTATCGCGATCCGCGATCGCTTCTGACGCTGGTAGCTGTACGTCTGGCACCACTAGCTAAGTTGGTGATTAAGCGATCACTTGGCTCCGTAGAATACAGAGCAAACAACTAAAAATTTTGTATTAGTCATCAGTAATTGGTCATTTGCCTTTGAGATGTAAGGCTTTTTCATGCAAGCCTTTTGTCCCTTCCAAACCTTGCTAACCTAATGAAACTCAGCTCGTTACTCACAAGTGGGTTCTGGACAACATACGGAGCCCTCGGGACACGTCTGCTGGTATTGCTAAGTAACCTGATACTAGCAAGGTTGCTGTTGCCATCTGAATTTGGGGTGATTAGCGTTGCCTATATTTTTTGGTCTTTCCTGAATTTGTTCACCCAAGGCACCATCAACTCTTTGATTGTCTACAAGGGCATTGAAGACCAGCGTTATTTAAATACAACATACACAATTGCTATTGCCAGGGGATTGATGTTGGCAGTGGCAATGGTGGCGATATCCCCCCTAGCGGCTAACTTTTTCGGTGTACCAGAGCTGGTCTGGATTCTGGTCGTGTTCGCCTTTAATCTGCTGGTGGCTTCTATCCAGTCTGTTTATCAGGGAGTACTCACTAGACAGATGAGGTATCGGTAAATAGCCAATGCTACCATAATCGCCTCGTTCGTGCGAGTAGTCTCTACCACTGGTTGCGCCTTTATCGGTTTGAGCTATTGGTCATTTGTGGTGGGAGATGCTGCTTTTTGGTTTATAGAGTATTGGATTAGTCGTCGTCATGTAG
>NZ_JAAHHX010000622.1:0-1575 GCF_010672065.1 Moorena sp. SIO4A1
TTCATCTAAGCGATCGCCACTGATTCAGATCGAGGTTATAAGAAGTTAACCTTTATTGAGTATTTGCCCCTTTGCCAAAAAATTTGGGAGGCTCTTTCAGGGTATAGACTTGGGTTTGTTCAGCGATCGCCCGTCGAATATAGGCTGGGGTTTGTAACATCCCTAAAAGGGTAATACCATCGATGAGTTGAAAGCCCCCCGTGGTTTTTTGAGCCAATAATTGGTCAATTTCTTCCGGGGAAGGTCGAGAAGGAATGGGTTGAGCGGAACCTAACGCAAATCCCCAGGGCGCAGCGTAGGTGGGAACATGGGATGCATAGGAAAGAACGTTGGGAAAGACCGAGTTGACCGTATAAACTAAGCGAGCATGAAGGGTAATTTCTGCGGGAGCAACAGGCCCAGCTTGGACGATGAAAAAACCATCGGGTTTGAGAACTCGCCGGATCTTCTGAAAATATTCTTGGGTAAAGAGTTGAAAGGATGGGCCTTCTTCGATGGGGTCAGAAAGGTCGGAAATAATGATATCCCATTCCTGAGAACTGGTGTCGAGAACGTGGAGCGCATCTCCAATCACTAATTCTAAACGAGGATCGTCGAAAGCATTCTGGTGCATTTCTGGTAAATGTTCCCGACAGGCGGCTACAACTTCTCCATCAATATCCACCATTACTAAGCGCTCAACAGTTTTCCAACGCAGGACTTCCCGTAATGTTGCCCCCTCTCCTCCCCCAAGAATCAGAACTTGGCGAGGAGAACCGTGATTGATCATGGCTGGCTGTACCAATGATTCATGGTAAATAAACTCATCTACCACACTCGACTGCAATTGCTCATCCAAAATTAGAGACTTTCCATAGTCTTCTGTCTCGACAATCTGCATTTCTTGGTAGGCTGTTCTCTTAGAGAAGATGGTTTTGGTTAACTTATGAGCAAAAAAAGTAGAGGTAGTACACGGATCCAAAAGCCAACTATTTGTATCTATGGTTGTAGTTTTCATCAAATCTCCATATATAAACTAAAAACAACTTATTTATTAAAAGCTACATGTCATAATGGTCTAAAAGTTAAGAGCTCTATAGCGATTTGACATTTGACACTGCATAACCCTGCTCCTTGGAATTAAAAGGATGACTAGGATCAATTTTGGTCTAGCATTAAACCTTTATAAAGTTCTGGTTATAGCAGAAGCGCTTGTTCTTGAATCATTATTAAAACCAATAATTACATGGTAATAATCCGAATATCAATTGACTTTAATAAATATTTTTTTATTCTCTTAAAACATGAGTCGTATGATCCTCCATATAATTCTTAGATTAATACTGATTACTTAGGCACTAATTTGTTTTAATAAAAGTCATTATCATGTTTATTTAAAAACTATCAAGCAGCATAAAAATATTAAAGTGAAACTTGCTAACCACTAAAAAAACGTTTTAATCGATATTATTTACCTAGGGGAAAACCACGTTCAAATTCTTTAATCTGGATATGTTTAGCTTGCGATCTTTCTTGGATAATTTTGAGAGCTTGTTTTGGCTTGCCTTGCTGGGGGGGCGACAAGCGCCCTGTAAC
>NZ_JAAHHX010000623.1:0-1574 GCF_010672065.1 Moorena sp. SIO4A1
TGGTGTCGTCGTTTAAGCTGCATATTATGAAGTCTTACCAGCAACTTCTGAAACCATGATTCGAGTTGCCATGATTCGGATTATGCTTAGACGGTTGGCGTAGCCAATTACTTTTCAGACATCCTCTTAGAAAAAAGATTGCTATCTTTTCACCAAATCAACCTACCTGTGAACTGTTTACTGGGCATATTGGCTGCGGCAAGTCTACGGAGTTGCTCAGGTTAAAGCTGGATTTAGAACGCTCAGGATTTCATGTGGTTTACTTTGAGTCCGACCGAGACTTGGAAATGAGCGATGTTGATATTAGCGATATTTTACTGGCGATCGCCCGTCGAGTCAGTGAAAGTCTGGAAGGCGCTGGCATTAGCCTTCAACCAGGGTACTTCCAGAGGTTATTCGGTGAAGTCAAAGATATCTTAAAAACACCGATGGAGCTATCGGAGGTAGAATTCTCTGTAGGGATTGCCACCATTACCAGTCAAGCGAAAGCTAGCCCTAAGCAGCGGGATAAGTTGAGAGGATATCTAGAGCCTCGAACCAATGGACTTATTGAGGCCATTAATCAGGAGGTGCTGGAGCCTGGTATCAAGAAATTGAAACAGACCGGTAAAAAGGGACTAGTAGTTATTGTCGATAACCTTGACCGGGTAGATTCTATACAAAAGCCCTTTGGTCGTCTTCAGCCAGAATATTTGTTTGCGGATCGAGGAGCACAGTTGCGGGGACTGGGCTGTCACGTGGTTTACACTATTCCACTGTCACTGCGGTTTTCCAATGACTTTGGGATGGTGACTGAACGGTTTATGACCGACCCCAAAGTCCTGCCAATGGTACCTGTGCAGTTACGGGACGGTAGCAAACATGAACAAGGAATGGCACTGCTGCGACAGATGGTGCTAGCAAGAGCTTTTCCAGATTTAGAGCCAAACCAGCGTCTGACTAAAATTACAGCAATTTTTGACAGTGCTGAAACCTTAGACCGTTTATGTGGTGCTAGTGGCGGTCATGTGCGGAATTTACTTCGGTTTCTCAATGATTGGATCATGGAGGAAGGGAAACTACCCCTATCCCGTAATTGTCTAGAACGTATGATTAAGGCTCAGCGTCATAAACTTGTGTTAGCAATCACTGATGATGAGTGGGACTTACTGCGTACAGTAGCTAAGGATAAGAAAGTAACTGGAGATGATGGATATCAAATCTTAATCCGCAGTCGCTTTGTGTACGAGTATTATGATCAAGATGAACCTTGGTTTGATGTTAATCCGATTTTGGCAGAAGCGAAAGAACTAGTTTGACCCGGTGGTGCGTTACGGGCAGCAACCTAACACTGGCTACCAGGCGGAAAATGAGGGCTCGCCCTTGGGTGGTGCGTTACGGGGCGGGCTGTCTCAACCAGGGTGTTGAGGTTGAACATGATAGCAAGCCCGCCCCTAACGCACCCTACTGGCGTGGCAAGCTTAAAATAGTGTAATAGACAGAAAACAAACTGGATAATATGGGAAGAGGTCGTCGGGTAATGGTTTTTCTAACTTCAGACCAGAGAGAAAAACTGGAAGGAATTAGTCGTAATG
>NZ_JAAHHX010000624.1:0-1573 GCF_010672065.1 Moorena sp. SIO4A1
TGTTCCCTATTTACTGTCCCATTTTACTACAATTAATCTTTAGAACACTTTTTTAGAGTTCAGATTACTAATCTCCAATGACCAATTACCAATGACTTGTGAAAATTTTCGCCAATTTGGCGTTACAGCTAGGGAGGCATGGCTTTTAATAGATTTATAGGGAAATAGTTGTGTCTATTCATGTATTCATAGTTAGGAACATGAGTTAGCCACATCCTATCTCCTATTTCCCCACATCTTATTTATCCACTAGGAGTTTAAAGCCATGTCTAATATGGACAAACCAGAAGAAAATTCCCAAGCAGTTCCCTTTTTTGCCCGCTACCTAGAAGGGCAATGGTGCGAAGAGCTATCTGAAGAAGAAATGGATGATGTTAGAGGCGGTCGCGGTTTTGCGATGACACAGAAGTACCCCTCTGATTGGGAAGATAGTGTCGGATGCTTTACTCGGAAGTACCCCTCAGATCACGAAGAGGGTGGTGGTGGTCCAGTCATGACTAAGAAGTATCCCTCAGATCACGAAGAGGGTGGCGGTGGTCCAATCATGACTGAGAAGTTCCCATCGGATCAAGAAGATGGTGGCGGTGGTCCAATTGTGACCCTGAAGTTCCCCTCTGATGAGGAAGATGTTCACCAGAAGTAATATCGTGTCTGGTTGACTATAGCGTTATTTATAACTGCTATAACACAATTAATAAAGGTCAAGAATTCGATGCAGCAGGTAATTACAGCAAAGCTGAAGTTGAACTGCACACCGGAGCAAAAAGAAAAGCTTCGTGCAGTTACTTTAGCCTATCGTGATGCCTTAAACTATACATCGAAATTGGCCTTTGAAAACGGCAAAATTTCCTATGCGGCTAAGTTACAAAAGCAGGTTTACTACGACATTCGAGAACGCTTTAGGTTACCAGCCCAAATGGCATGTAACGTACCTCGACAGGTAGCTGCAATCTATAAAAATCTCTGGATGAAAGTAGAGCGTAATGCTACTCACTTAAAATCTGGCATTACCAACAAGCGTTACAAAGGGTTAGACACCCCTCCTAAATTCATAGCTCGAACTTGTACGTTTAGTTACAAGCGTGACTACTCGTTTGTTAAAGGTAAAGCTAGCCTAGTTACCTTAGAAGGTCGTATAAAAGTTGACTACTCCGGATATCAAAAACACTTAGAATTGATTCATTCAGGTATAGCCAAAATAGGTGCAGCAATAATTTGCTATGCTGAAAAAACCAAGACTTACTATTTACTAGTAAGCTTAGAGTTGGAGCTACCCGAACTTAAACCTGAAGCGATTAAACGTGTTGTTGGTGTGGATGTAGGTCAGCGCTATCTAGCCGTAACCTTTGATACGAATAAAACAGCTGGTTTCTTTTCTGGCAAGTCAGTGATTCATAGAGCTAATCGTTACTATAAAACGAAACAAACTCTACAGCGAAAAGGCACTCGTTCCGCTACCAGAAGGTTGATAGTATTGTCACAACGAGAGAGACGGTTTAACGCTGATATTAATCACTGTATTGCCAAACGTGTCGTGATTTCTGGCTCATTGATTGGTCTAGAAAATATTACC
>NZ_JAAHHX010000625.1:0-1571 GCF_010672065.1 Moorena sp. SIO4A1
TAAAACAATGTGTACCTCATAGTTATGATAAACGCTATATAGTACGTTGTCATCTGCTCAAGTCTGAGTCTAATGGAACTAGTGAAGACTTTTGAAAAGGACAGCATGGGTGGCATGGGAGTCGCAATCACCGACACCCAATTTGGCAGAGAAAGTAAGGCAAAAAAAAGATCGCACTCCCAATACTCAGGATGCGATGTGCGTACCCTCTCTTTGAACATGGGTACGCACTCCATCTGTAAATGTGTTTACCCTGGGGCTATTTGTCTTAACTAAGTTTTAGTTTCAACTTGCTTAGAAAGCTCACACTCTACTGTTATTTTAAGATTACTTTTAGCAGTGCCTTTGGTAACATAAGTAATACCAGCTTCTCCCCCTAATTAAATTCCCAATTCTAGGGTTACTTTTTTAACATTAGGGATTGGCTTTTTCTTAAACGCATTTAAGCCAATAATGGTGTAAGCCCGGATCGTACCTTCAATGATTTGAGCGTGTTGTATTATTTGTTGTCGTAGTTTTTCAGGAGCACTCATGCCCTTGTCGGTGAGGGCTTCTTCTTCCTCTTCCTCTTCGTCTTGGTTGTCTGGGCTGCTTACCGTAGGAATGTCTAAATCTTCTGTAGCTTCAACATAAATAATTGTGCCATCCTCTAGCTGAATTGGCGTTAATTGTCTCATAGGATAATATTTAATAAACTATTTACCAGCAAAATTGCTAACATAATTGTATCCCTATTAATTATTTATTTATCTAAAAAAAAAGCTGGTTGTTATGAGTCGGAATGCCTTAGTAATCGGGATTAATACCTATAGCTATGAACACCTCAATAATTTAACGGCACCTGGGCGGGATGCAGAAGCTATAGCCCAATTACTAGAGAAGTATGGAGACTTTAAGGTAACGCGACTCCCGGCAGTTAAGGATAAACAGAATAATGCTATTCGTGTTGGTAAAAAAACCAAAGTCACTCAAACTGAGCTAAAAAAAACAATAGTACAATTGTTCAAACCAAATGGAAAAACCCCAGATACGGCGCTACTCTATTTTTCTGGGCATGGACTACGGGAAGACCTGGGTATATCAGAAGGCTTTTTGGCAACTAGTGATGTAAACCCGGATATGGGTAACTGGGGTGTTCGTTTAAAATGGTTGCGGGAACTACTACAAGACAGTGAAGTAAGGCAACAGATTATTATTTTAGATTGCTGTTATGCAGGAGAAGTCCTAAATGTAGCAGAAGCAGACCCTGGAGACCGGGGTAAAGGCAGAGACCGGTGTTTCATTGCTGCTTCTCGTGCCTTTGAACGCGCCTATGAGGAAATTGATAGTAATCATAGTGTTCTCACCTCTGCACTGATCAAGGGATTGGAACCAAGCCAGGAGCGATGGGTAACTAACTATTCCTTAGTTGATTTACTTACTCAACAACAGAATGCTTTTCCCCAGCGTCCTGTTTTTAGTAATTCTGGTGAAACGATTAATCTGACTCGTAGGTGGACAGCAGCAACAAAACAGTTGGCTGCCTCGGCAAAAAATATCTGTCATTATAAAGGTTTGGCTTATTTTGATTG
>NZ_JAAHHX010000626.1:0-1570 GCF_010672065.1 Moorena sp. SIO4A1
AACATAAGCCCCTGGACAATCTACAATCTCATAATTAAGCTGCCACATCTTTAAACAGAGATCACCATCAGCTTTATAAAAGACATATCGGTCTTCATCCGCCCAGTCAACTGCTGCTAGGGCTTCTTTTAAGTACATACCATGATTAACAAACAGCTTGCCACCAAGGGTATGTTGTACATAGTACTCTTTATCCTCTGGCCAATTCCGAAAATAGAAAGCTACTCCCCCTATTTTACCGCCAGCTTTTTCCACCTCTTCAAACTTATCCAGCCCTAAATTAACCGCATTTGGTAATAGCAGACAATCATCACTGATCATCAAAATGTATTTTCCTTTAGCGGATTTAAAGCCAAGATTCATAAAATACCCCCAACTACGGCGCTTGAGTGGCTTTCCTTGGAATTCCCCTCGGTTATGTTGGATGATAGTAATAATATCTTTCTGCTGAATTAGCCATTCTAAAGAGCCATCCGTTGACCCCCCGTCAATCACAATGATTTCATAGGGAACGCGAATCTGATTATCTCGAACACTTTGAATCGCTTTTTCCAGTAAAGGTCTACGGTTATAACTCCCAATCACCACTGAGACCATGCACGTTTTATCAGAGCTAATTACCGGTTTAGGGAAAGACTTTAATATCTTCAAATGACTCAATTGTCCTGGATTAGCTAGTCCTGGATTAGCTAGTTGGGAAGGATACTGAGTCAATGAGCTGTGATAAAACTTTTTGACTTGACGAAAAGGCTTAGCCAGAATTCTGATATAGTTCATAATACACTCCTGAACACACCTGTATACAGCCATCACCATTAAGCGATTCAGCTTAACCTGATGTGGCCGTTATAGTGGCACCCTCGGGGATAATGATATCAAAATATCCCATTGTTTATGTTATAATAGTAAACCCCTATGGATAGATAAATCTAAAAATTTTTAGTGCGTAGGGTGCGTAGGGTGCGTTAGGGGCGCGCCTTGTCATCATATTTAAACGTCGTAGCCAGTAGCCCCGTAACGCACCACCGAAGGGCTTGCTCCGCTCGAAAATATTGATAACGGGCAAGATGCCCGTGCGACCCACATCCCCGTTCCAGCGAGATGCCCGTTCCACGGCCAGATAACCGTGCCACCAACATCCCCGTTCCAGCAAGATGCCCGTTCCACCAATCTAGACGCGATCAATTCCCAACCGTTCCGCTGGATAGATAAAAGGAGAACCAGACAAGATTCCATCACAGATAATATCCAAACCCGGATCTGCACCAGGAAGTAATTGCTCTAGGCTAGTAATATTCAGCTTCACGTAAGGATTTTCCGATAGGGGTTCCGTAAATTGTAGGGGAATCATTCGTCTGAAAAAGAAATGGTAAGCGTACATCCTGGCTCGTTTAAGGGAATTAGAATCCAACCGTTCACCTACCGTAAGCAGAAGTGTAGTGATGCTATCGCAATTATTAGAGCCTGTATCGGTGGCTTCATAACTGCCCGCTACGGTGAAGCTCTGGCCGTCAAAAGCATAGCTTTCCCCTTCACAGATTTCTCCTATTACAGTATCTCGGAGAATGGG
>NZ_JAAHHX010000627.1:0-1570 GCF_010672065.1 Moorena sp. SIO4A1
CCCCTAAATCCCCCTTAATAAGCAGGGCTGTTTCATTCTCTAGAAAATAGAATATAATCGGAGATAATTACTCTTAAGTACAAAAACTGAGAATATATTTCAGATTATGGCTCATTTCGCTGATTGCTGCCTTAATCGAATCAAAGCCATGTGCTCGAAGAAGGGTTAAAACCCAGGTTTTGAGCAAAGATAAGTTTTTTGGAGCAAATCCTGATATTTGGGGACTAATATCTTCCTCGTAAATGACGTCTTTGACCCAATGAAGAGAATTTTCAATCAGCCAATGTTCTCTAATTCCATCGACCAAACGACGAGATTGAGGAGATTTTGAACTCATATAATAACTAATGCTTTTGAATGGTTCATTACCACGAGTTCCACTCCGAGAGACTTTAATGACACAACCGACACCCATCCATAATGGATCAAGGTTTTATGGTGGCTCAAACACTTCTATTTGACGTACAGTATTACGGTTTCTAGTTTTTTCATGATGGATCACTTTTTGTCGTGGTGTTTGCTGCTTTGATTCCGTTTCTATTTGTTGATATAATTTGGGTTGATTTTTTTTGACTTTAACTAGATAGTCATTCCCTGAATCGATGATCTCTGCCAGAGTTTTTTTTGACAATGAAGAGCATCAAAAGTAAAGACTACACCAGTTAAATATAATAATTCAATTAAGTCTCGAACGACGGGAATTTCGCTTTCCTGCTTATTTTCCATCATTTTTACCCCTAATACTAATCTTCTTTGATGGGAAAGCGATGCAGCGCGGTCTTGGGGGTTTCCCCCATGAGCGACTGCATCAAGACAAAGCCGAAACACAGTTGATAAAGTTTTGTTGGGCTTGATTGACCTTTGGTCACGCTACGCGATCGTAGTTACTAACGGTATTTTTGAGGCTCTTACCATCGAGGGATATCCATTCATTAGAGGGAATCACACTATACTGTTTACTCCATTCATTAAACACTATTTGGAGTTTTTCGTAATCTAAATTAACCATGACTCTTCTGATCGGCTTCGCCGCGCCAAAGGCGATCGCTGAATAAGAAGGAACACGAGCATTGGGAATTTGAAGTATATTAATCAATTCTCGGCGGTGTCGTTCTACAAATCTACCCAATTGTCGATAACCCCAATAACCACTCATCATCCCCATAATTATGATTAGAAGCACCAGCCACAGAGGCGGACGTTGACCATGAAGACTGCGATGATCAGGTATTTCTAAGAGAAACGTCGATTAAGCTTTTCTCCATGATGCATGGCATATAAGGGAAATTAGCCCAGTTTTATGGCTATTGCTTCACTATACAGCTTTTTACTCTATAATGAAACAGCCCTGCCCTTAATAAGGGGGACTTTGATCTTGATAAGCGTACCTCAGAAATGCCATAAAAGCTCTACTTAAATAGTATTACTGTTCCCGATTCCCGATTCCCGATTCCCGATTCCCGATTCCCGATTCCCGATTCCCGATTCCCGATTCCCGATTCCCGATTCCCGATTACCGATTCCCGATTCCCGATTCCCGATTCCCGATTCCCGATTCCCGATTCCCGAT
>NZ_JAAHHX010000628.1:0-1568 GCF_010672065.1 Moorena sp. SIO4A1
CCCTCTCCAATTCTTGAGAATTATTGATATCCGGAGTGCGACCTTCACTACTCAGGCTTGCCAAAAGTTTTTCCATCTCCGCTTCTGTATTTACTTTCTCCAAAGCATCTTTAACTTGTTGGAATTGGGTCATCCCTCGGTTAACTTGAGTAGTAATTTGAGTACTGGCTTGTTTATTAATCCGCACTGTGTTAATAATTCCCAAAGGAATCAGCAAGAAATATAGCACTCCCAGCACCAAAGCTAACCAGGATAAAACCTTCACAACCAGGACTTCCCATCTCTCGCGCCCATGGCGCTCTCCATAAAACACCAGGGCTAAGCCGAGTAAAGGTACAGGCACCCGTTCCACCAATGCCCCTATAGTCTGTAATTCCCAGGCAGGATTCATAAAGTTTGGTGGGATCAACGTTTCAACTACGTCAAATACAGTTAGCACTAAAAGGCCATAACCTATCCAGTGCAACAGAGTCGCAGACCTTAGAACAGAAAAGTTAAACTGCCGTATATCCTCTACGGATTCAGTCAATTTATTGCCATCTAATTTAGTCATATATTAAATATTCCTTCATAATAGGACACGATTGTCGTAAACCTTACCTCAAGGTTTAGGAAAGTGTAAATACCACCAGTCGTACCAGTCAGGCCAAACATTTTCCAGCACTTGATAGGCAGCTTCAGGGGAAGAATTCTCTAGAGGAATAGAAAGATGAGCCCACAGACAACGGTTGTCTTGTAGCTTTACCTGACCCGGTAACCATAGCAGCAGGCGACGGGAGCGTACATCGTAAATATCCCGATTTTTCTTGAACTGATAACTGGTGACTGTACTGCCACCCCGGGGGTTGATACAAGAACTGAGGTAAGCCCGCTCTTGGTACACAAATAAGCGATGAAAACCTATTTTTTTCTGCTGGCGTGACACTATTAATTCTTGACTAGCAGGTTCAATCCCTATGTACTTTTGAAGGAATTTATTAATATCACCCCCGCTCTGAACTAAATAGCGCATCTTTATATCTAGAGGTAAATCATTCTGAATATATCGATAGTGCTTGCCAGCTTGTAGTGTTTTATCAACAGCCGTTTGACCAGTCAAACCTTGACTTTCCAGAGGCTGCCATTCTGGTAAGGGAACTGTAGCTGGAAATTCAAAAGGGGTGATGGGACGAGCGCTTGTAGTTGGATACCAAATTACTTTGCCCATAACTGATAAAGTAGCCCCAAAAACAAAAGCTAGCAGCCAAATACGTAGTGATTTCCAATCGAGCATGACATCAAGGCAAAAGGTAAAAGGCTTGCAGGTCTAGGACATTCTTGGGACTAGAAGCCCTGGGTGTTTATGAGGTTTAAGGTTCTACGCTCTAGAGTTTAGGCTAATGGTTGAATTGCTCTAAGGTTCTAACAAGCCTATGAAGCACAACTTTATTACTACCTAGCCCTGATCTGCTTTTTTTATAGCTAATATCTAATAATGCCTAATACTTAGACTTTAGGTTAGTGGCTTAATCTTCAGTCTTTGGTGCATTCTGTTGAAGTATAAAATTGCAGAAGAAACCGAAAATAAA
>NZ_JAAHHX010000629.1:0-1565 GCF_010672065.1 Moorena sp. SIO4A1
CTAGTATTTTAGTGCTATATTTCGCCAACTTTGCTTCCAAAAAGCGAGCTGGACTGATGATATCGCTACTAATTCCTATTATAGTCTTAGTTCATCTCAACAGAAAAAGAGATACTGCCCTCATCCTCTGGTTTTCTACAGCAATTTTGATAACTGTAGTATTAATTTCTCCATTACTCAATCTTCAAACATCAGCCGCTTCAGTCTCTGAAGACGGTGAAATCCCTGATCTGACTTCCTATTTCTTCTCGATTTTTTCTCCAGATTACTGGCAACACAACTTAGAAGCTCAGCGGGGTTGGGCAGCCAAGACTATTGTTAATGGTTTAATGAATTCAGGAGGCTGGTTTGGCTTTGGTCCAGAGCCTGGTGCCTTACAAAGAGGAATAGAAAATTCGGTGATTCTATCCCCAGATGAACAACGGCATTTATCCTGGCATGTGGAACTCCTGGAAGATGCCTACTGGTTTGCCTTCTTGGGATATTTTGGAATTGTTGGTTTGGGAATTTTTTGGCTAATCTTGCTACGGCTTTACCAAACCTCTCAATCTCTGATTAAATCTTCTTCATCCCTTGAATACAAATCCCTTGGGGTGATGCTTTGTACTATAATTATTGTTTCTTTCTTTTACACCTTTGTGGAAAGGACATTTAAACTTCGACCCTTTAGTTTTTATTTTTGGTTACTGGCTGGATTGGTAGTTAATTCCTGGTCTGTTCAACAAAGGAGTAGGGAGTAGGGAGTAGGGAGTAGGGAGTAGGGAATAGGGAGTAGGGAACAGGGAACAGGGAATAGGGAATAGGGAATAGGGAATAGGGAACAGTATAAAAGAAAGACAAGCATTTTTTTGTTATGCTTAATCCTTACTGCTGATATACTACTTATCATACTGTTACCAATTACCTTATCACCTTATCACCCCATTAGCCCATCATGATTGATCATCAACCAAGAGTAGAACAAATATTTGTAGTGGAAAACTCCCGTAGTGGAACTACTCTGATGGGTCTAATCTTGGGATTAAATTCAGAGGTTTTCACCTTTGAGGAACTCCATTTTTTTGAGCAGTTATGGTCCGAGGAACATCGAGCCTCTTACCTGACTCAGGCAGAAGCAGAACAGCTAGCCGCTCGCCTCCTATCAATTCAGCATAGTGATGTTCTGCGTCCAGGGGATCCCAGTGACTTTAGTGAAGAAGCCAAAGCAATTATTTCCCAGTTTCCGGAGCAAAAGCTCACCTCTGGGGATGTCTTTAAGGTATTTTTGGGATACAAAGCTGGCAAAAACGGTAAGAAGATTCCTTGTGAGCAAACTCCGCGCAATGTTTTATACATAGCTGAAATCCTAGAGCTTTATCCCGAAAGCCGGATTATTAATATGGTTCGTGACCCCCGAGACGTACTGCTTTCACAAAAATATAAGTGGCGAATCAAATTCCTGGGTGCCAAGAATATTCCCTATCGAGAAGCCTTCCGGTCTTGGTGCAATTATCATCCCTTTACCATCTCAAAACTTTGGAATGCGTCGATTAACGCTGCTGAAAAATTTGCCAATCATCCGCGAT
>NZ_JAAHHX010000063.1:0-37167 GCF_010672065.1 Moorena sp. SIO4A1
GAGTAGTTAAAAAAACTAGAGCTAAATTTCCTTCCAAGAAACCAATACATAAAGGAATTGGAGCCAAAAGTGAAACACGAACATTCTATGTAATCAATACTGCTTAGAGCTTAACCGAACCGTATTGGAATCCCCCCTTCCCCCCTTAGTAAGGGGGGAAGGGAACAGGTAATCACCAATTTGAATGCACATCAGCTTACAGGACTTACGCAAAACTAGGCTAAAAATACGATATAGCATTTATTGATTTGGTGAGGTATACAGGATTTTACCCCTATTCCCTATTCCCTATTCCCTATTCCCTATTCCCTATTCCCTGTTCCCTATTCCCTGTTCCCTAAAACCCAGGACTCTGTACATCGCCCAATTGAAAACTGCTATAGTTTTCAATTTTAAATTTTAAATTTTCAAAGAAAAATGAACCAGACTTCAAATCACGTTATTAGTCTACCTCCGGGATTAATTTATCAGCAACTTACCAAAGAAAATCTTATAGATTTTTCCCAAACTAATCAGGGAATCACCATCACCAGCTGTTTGATAGCTTTGGGTTTGCTAGCTATAATCCCGGATGGCAAGAAAGGTCAATTAGCGACAGGCTATTGGGGAGGTAAAAAGGAGAAAAAAGCTGCTCGTAAAAAAGCTCAGGAACAGATGGCTAATCTTTCCAGAAACTCCGTTGCTCTCTACGTCGGCACTCCCGAAGACATTCAGAAGCGTCAAGAGCAAGAATGGATCAAGCAGGGGAAATTGAAAAAGCAACGGAAACCTGAAGCTTTCAATTGGTTTAAGCCTGCTGCCGAGTCCTTATATCTTCCCGATGCCCAACGCGGGATTGCCGCCATTGGAGCCAGTGGTTCAGGCAAATCCTTTTCAGTCTGTGACCCTCTAATTCGTTCATCCCTTGACCAAGGATTCCCCACAATTATATATGACTTCAAATATCCAGCGCAAGCAAAACGGGCCGTGGGTTATGCTTTAAAAAGAGGCTATAAGGTACATATTTTTGCCCCTGGTTTTCCTGAGTCAGATGTCTGTAATCCCTTGGATTTACTAAAAGATGAAGAAGATGCGATCGCAGCCGGTCAAATCGCCCAAGTCATTAACCGAAATACAGATTTAACTGGCGGAAAAGCCAGTGGTGATAAGTTCTTTGAAGATGCCGGGGATAGTTTAGTCGAAGGAATATTTTTGTTAACCAAGGCAGTTGGTACCTTAGTCGAAAATCAGCGATATTGTGATATAATGACAGCACAGGCAATTTTAAGTTTGCCTGACCTAGTCAGCCGATTGGAATTTGCTTCCCAGGAGAAATTAAATGTCTGGACAACTCGCCCCCTATCCCAAATCATTAGTATCAAAGAAAGTGAGAAAACCGTAGCCGGGATTATTGGAATTGCTCAGCGAACCTTCCAAAAATTCTTGAAAAAAGACTTTATGGGAGCATTCTGTGGAAAAACCACCTTACCTTTAGATTTAGAAGGAAAACAACTCATCGTCTTTGGGTTAGATCGAAATAACCGGGATATTGTTGGACCACTATTAGCAACAATCCTCCATATGGTTATTAACCGGAACGTATCTCGAATTAAACCTCGAACAGACCCTCTAGTTGTTTCCCTAGATGAGCTACCAAGTTTGTACTTACCCCAGCTGGTAAACTGGTTAAATGAAAACCGAGAAGATGGGTTTTGTGGTATTCTAGGCTATCAAAACTTAGGACAATTAGAAAATAGGTATGGCAAAGAGCTAACCAGAGCTATTCTAGGAGGTACAGCTACAAAGTTCATCTTTAATCCCCAAGATCCAGACTCCGCTAAAACCTTCTCTGACCTATTAGGAGAGTTTCAAATTCATTTCAAATCCAAATCCAAGAGTAGTGGCACAGGGGGCAGTTCTCACTCTAAATCCGATCAAAAAAACAAGCGACCACTTTTAGAGCCCGCTCAGTTTATTAAATTACCTACTGGTAAAGCAGTGATCATCAATCCCGCTTATCAAAGAGCCAAAGAAAGCTATGTGCCTTTGTTAGAACAAATTCAAATTCCTGAATCTGATCTTAAAGAGCAGGAGTGGTCAGAAAATTTATGGGAGAGTATTCGAGACCATTTAATTAAAGTCAAGAGAGTATCTCACCGAGTTTCTAATCAGCAAAGGGTGCGTCAACTTAAGGAGAGAATGGCATTAGTAGAGCAATTATTTCCATTGCCAACAGATGGAGCTAGACAAGCACCAGCATCATTTTATCCTACCCCAGCACTAATACCAAAATCTGGATCTAGCTCATCCACGGCAACTTCTCATTGGCCTCCACGTCTATCTGATCAAGATGTCTCACCAGACCTTCTGGAAGGAAGTTTTTAATGAGTTACTTTGTTACAGGTTACAGGTTACAGGTTACAGGTTACAGGTTGCAGGTTGCAGGTTGAACGCGATCGCGTGGCCTTTTGGCCAAGGTTGCATGTTGAACGCGATCGCGTGGCCTTTTGGCCAAGGTTACAGGTTACAGGTTGCCATCTGATAACTTGAAAATTGTGTAATTGGAGGAAGCCATGTTTTCTAACTATAAAATAAATCCTGTAGAGGATTTAGATAGGGCAACAAATAACTTATCTGATCTACCCTCATTACCCATCGACTATTTTCCTAATGTGATTGAGATTTTTGATCAATATGGATTATTAGCTGGCGTAGTGGTGTCCAAAGGCATACCCTATGAAATGCCTAGGCACAACGATCAGGTCAGTGACTACAATGCTTGGTATTTCGATGGGCAGCTTTGCGTGTTTTATCGAGGAAAAAATATTTTGCTTGATCGCACTCAGAACTTGCAGCACCGAGCAGCAATTTTTGGAGCCTTAGGCTTGGGAGCATTAGGAGTTTAAAACCATGGCAAAAGTAACAATAGTCAGTGAGTCCTATGTATCCTCTTTACAAGGACAATACCAAGGTGTCATTTCCAAATGGTCAAGTGGACTGGCAGCCTTTAGGCAAAAGCAGCAGCAAAAGCAAGAACAAAATCGACAGGGTCAACAACTCAATGGTCAGGTATACAATAGTAATCAAGAGCCTGAAATCCAAATTACCGACGGTGATCAAGTAGTCTATGGTAAAGATGGAGATAGGTTGGTCAATGACTTAAACTCAGACATCATTGGTCAGTTGACTTTAGCCAAAGAGTCATCTGTAGGAGAGATGGTTGGGGTCACCAATAAAAAAGTAGAATTGGATGGAATCGTTATTTTACAAACCAATGATGAAGGTGTTGTAAAGGTTAACGCTTTTGATGAACAACAGCTACAGGGGCAACAACAAAAGGTATATAGTCCAATTCAACCACAAAACCAACCTTTAAAACCCAAAGTCCAACCCGTAAAAGCTAATACTGAAACCAGAGGTGGATTATATTCAGTACGACGGTCAGTGCAGGCTTTAGAGGATACACCACTAAAGCAGTTTTTGCAGTCCCAGGTTAATGAGATGCGTATGCTTCGTAGTGCTCAAAAACAAAAACAAGAAGCTATGCAATCGGAGTTTATATCTGAATTAATTGAAGCCCGAATGCTTCAATCAAAGCAGCCTAGTTGGTGGGAAAAGGTCGTTTCACCGATTTCAGAAAAAGTAGAAAAATTCAAAAATGCTGTGTCTAATTACCATGAAACATCCCGTCAAAAAGAAGCTGCTGCTACCTTAGTCCGCTTAATCAATTCCCAAGCATCACCAGGACAAGATACCTATGAATCAGCAGAGTATACGATTCATCGCGAGGATAATTCCTATGCAATGAGGGACAAAAAAGGTAAGGAATTGATCAAGTTTCGCGCTGGTGCTCTAGGGGTCACTGTACAGGGAGAAACCAAACTTAGTGAACAGCAATATCAAGAAATTTCACAGGTAAAAAAGCAATTAGATTGGGGACAGAAACCTGAGGGAAAATTTAGGCAATTAGGAGCTTCTGAGGCTGACTACTTTAGCCGTGTCAAGGCAGTTGCAGATACATTGGTCGAGTATGCCCAATCACAAGGAAATACTGTCCAGGTTGAAGGTAAACTCAACTACAACTGGAGAGCAACTCCCAATGGCGATATCACAATTGCCGCTAAGGACAGACGAGGAACCATCTTTTCACAACAGAAAGGACAATTCATGTCCCAGATGACACAACGGGATTTATCCTACTTTGAGCAAGCCTTAAAACCCTTAATGAGCCAAGCGCCACAACGCCTAGTTCAGCCCTCTCGATCATCAGTGCAGTCTCTAAAATCTCAAAGCCTAGGTGCTCCTAACCCCTTTGCTCACTCCAGTTTAACAGCACTGGCTTCAAGCAATGGACAGGCTTTTCAACCCCCAGCTAAAACACCTATATCGCAACCGATTAATCTCAAACAGAAATCAAAGGAGCTATCTTTGTAAGGCTTTTTGTTAACTGTTAACCCTCAACAATAAACCACCTGAACTATAGCATTTTTAATTTTATCGAAAGGGAGCATGTCAAATTTGTAATTAGGTACATAGATCCCCCCTAACCCCCCTTAAAAAAGGGGGGAATTAGATTGAAAAGTCCCCCTTATTAAGGGGGATAATGGGGGATCTGAATCAGGGATTAACAAAACTGACATGCACCCTTATCGAAACTTTGGTGACATCACCTATTTGGAAAATGCTATAGTTTAATTTTGACTGAATAACGTTTGATTGAGAATGAATATACCCGAAGTTGGGACATTATTAGAATGCTATAGAGCAGTATCTATAGGAATTCCCTTGATTGAAAGACACAATGTACTTAGGTGGATTTGTCAGAGTCTTACTCACCATGGAGTATTCTTGGTTTACCTCTGGAATTTAGCTAGTCGTGGATTTCAGAAAATTGAGTGGGATGGAAATTCTCAAACCTTAGAAAGTTCAATGGTTAATGTCCTAGAAGAGCGTGAGGCATTTTCACAGGTTGTTGAAGTGTTGAATTTTTGCCAAGCCTATTCTGGTAAAGCCTTATTTATCTTAGAAGATTTACCGTCTTTACTCGATAGTGCTGACAGTGGGCAAACCATAACCATCAGAACCTCATTGTCTAATGTTCTCTACAACTTTGGTCTATCAAGCGATAAGTTTCTAATTCTTTTGGATACGGGGGAGAATGAGTTACCTCGAATTTTAAACTCAATTATTCCTGCTGCCGAATTTCCTTTTCCAGAACCCAAGGAAGTCACGGCATTATTAAAAACTCATTTAGTAGAATATGGTTTGGCTGACCAAGAAACACCTCTAGACGATAGACTAGCTCGGTCTATCGGGGGATTGACCCCGGAAGAAATTCGGATGGCTGTCAAACTGGCGGGGAAAAAAAATAAATACGCTCCCATAGTGTCTTGCCTCTTAAGCGATCGCTCTTCAGAGCGCGCCAAAGGCGATGGGCTAAGCCCCGCTTTCAGCGATCGCTCTTCAGAGCGCGCCAAAGGCGAACGCAAGCAATTTCATATAGCAGTCAATAAAGCCCAATCTCAATCAGAGCTAGCCAAGCAATTAATCAATTACAAAATTCACAGACTCAAAGGATTTGGTTTAGAATTCCTCAAACCTGATGTTGGGGAATTTGGGGGATTAGATAAACTGAAACAAGCCTTGGAATGGGTGAAACAAGATTTTTCTGATCAAGCCAGAGCTTATGGGATTCCATTGCCCAAGGGATGGCTATTGATTGGTCCTCCAGGAACAGGAAAAACCTTTGCTGCCAAAGTCTGCGCTCAAACCTTAGGATTTCCTTTAATTAGCATGGGAGTGGATTTAGTAATTGGTAGTAGTCCAACCCATTTAAAACGACTTTTGCGTCGAGTTGAGGCCGCGAGTCCTTGTGTTTTGTTTCTCGATGAACTGGATAAGTTTTTTGATTCCCAAACAAATAACACCAAACAAATTCTAGGAATTCTATTAACCTGGTTGCAGGAGAAGACAACTCCTACATTTGTGATTGGAACTCTCAACCGATTAGATGCTTTGCCTCCAGAATTAACTCGTGCTGGCAGATTTGACAAACTGTTTTATGTGGGTTTTCCCAAAGAGATTGAGCGGTTTGAGATTTTTAAACTCCATGCTAGCCGATTTGATCCTCGTTATCGGGAGGGAAATGGACCATTAACAGAAAAACAATGGCGTCGATTATTGAGTGCAACACGAAAATGTACTGGAGCAGAAATTCGTGCCATTGTAGAATCAGCAGTGCAGCGAGTCTTCCATCAAGGTCAGAGAACTCCTTTTAAAATTGAATTGGAAAATCTATTAGAGCAGCGAGAAGCAATGACTCCCTTGTATTCTCAGGATACAGAGAGAGTTTTAGCAATGGAAAATCGAGCAGAAGGGGTTTGTAAGCCTTCCTCTTCACCAGATAAATCAATTTTTGCTAGGGAAATAACTACCTTGTGGGGAGAAAGATTAAATGTTGGGTCTTAAGTGATATCATGTCCCGATAATTATCCTTAATACCAATTTTTACAGCACACTATCTCCCCATCAATCTTCTTTATTATGGGTATTCAACCGGACTTAATCTGATATCTAATCCGATTTAATGAGTAATGGGTAATGGGTAATGGGTAATGGGTAATTGTGATTACTCTCGTACCATTACCCATTACCACTTAAGCCTTACCGATTACCAACCAGTTTAATCAAGGAATTTTATACCTTGATTAGGTTTAAATATAGCAGTCGAAGTAAAGGTTAAGACATATTTATGTTCCCTGTTCCCTTCCCCCCTTACTAAGGGGGGTTAGGGGGGATCCCTGTTACCTTGAAAACAAAATACTATGTCCTCAACTATACTTTCCTTGCTATAACTGCTGATTAAGACTTAAATTCCAGCAGAGAATTTATCCCCAGTTTGCTGCAAGACGATAGGAGATAGACAGCTTTAGTATTGCCTTTCAGGGCAAAGTATTCCCAAATATGAAGACAATCTCCTAAACTCATAGTTTTCATTATCCCTTCAGTTTCTGTATAACAGAATAGTATCTTACCAGAAAAACCTTTTGCTTTCAATTTTTTTAGTTTTCTCCTTGAGTTAATAATTCCCACCAGTAAAGCAACCGATGAGCCTATGGCATCCATGGCAGCGGATAAACTAACCCGAAACTCCTGATCATCCTCTGTCTTTAATATTTCTAATTGGGATTGACCAATTGTAATCCTAGTCGGGGTTGCTTGTAGCCAATCTGAATCTTGGTTAATTAAGTTCACCCTTGGTTTGATTAATTGATTTGGGTCTTGCTCTAATTGTTCAATGAGTTGCTTTAAGGAAACTGTTTGATTTTTATCCAGGTAGGCGGGGATGAGATTGTCTGACACTAAATATTTCCAATAAGCCAGTAAGCTCTTGAGAGGATAAACAGTCAAGTTTCTCTGGGAAGGAGTAGTAACCCATAATTTTTGATAGCCATTTTCTTCAAGAAATTGTTGAGCTTGTCTTGGAGACTGTCTAATCGGTATAGACATTTGCCGTAAGCTAAAAATAATTTGGTTATCAAGGCTATAAGCTCCTAGGGTGACTTCGTTTAATTGAAGACAGATATGATCTACGTGGGGATAATCCAAAAAATCATCATCAATTATCTGAGGATCAGTGTGATAAGTTTCAGCACTTAGGTGGGTCATAGCCATAAATTCCTTCTTCTAAATCCCTTGATTTAAGTAAGCATTAAGCTATTAGCAGTCAGCCTGCGCTTAGCGCGTTAGCTAACTGCTGAATGCTTACTGATTTAACCTGTTCAAGTTTTTGAGTGTTTCTCTTTCTTGGTAGTACTCTCTAAGCAGAGCAACGGATTGATTATGTACATATAACCCCTTATAGTAACGTTCCTTTTTTCAGAGAATTTTTCTCGTTTCAGGATTTTAACGTCTCTATGTAACAAATATTTACAAATCTTGTTATTCTCGAATTTTATGGCTATTTATAAAGAAGTAAGCAAACAAGGAATTAGGGAAATGGTAGGAAGTAATCTTTCTCAAGAAAACCTCTCCCACATCAAGCAACCTGAAAGTCTGTCAGATTTAATTGACGAGAGGGATAAGACGGATTACTCTCTATTGGAAAAGCTGTTAGAAGGACGTTCCGATAGCTTTAAGGCAAAAATTTTAGATTTAGTTGTTGCGACAGAATTGGACGCTAATGACCCGCTATTCCTATTTTTGGTAGCAACGTCCAGTTTGGAAACAATGTTAGCAGATACTCCTAAATCCTTAGAGCAGTTATTCCGAAGTTGGGAAAAGGATATCCAGCAGATGATTGATGTCGTCGGGCAATCCACCATGGATATTCAGCGCCAAGAAATTTCTAAAGCGAACGCTCTTCAGAGCGCGCCAAAGGCGAACGCTCTTCAGAGCGCGCCAAAGGCGAACGCGTCTGCCATAGAGCAATCAAAGGTAACCATAGAATCCAAGTCAGAAAGACAGCCCTGTGCCTATCCACCCAAAGGCTCAAGGGATTTTATGGTTGCTAAGACATCTCCTTTTATAAACATTACAGCCATCTGTGGAGCTGTGGTTTTGTCATTGGTTTGTGGACTAGGAGCGGGTTGGGGGCTATCTGAGTTAAGTCAGCCAAAACTAGACCCCAATGGTTCTAGACAACTAACCCTAGACGAAGCAGATACCTTAAATTGGGCAATCAGTAAAGAGGGCAAATTAGCCAGAAATATAACCAAGTGGAATGCGGGCTATTTGGATAACTTAGAATGTCAAAAGGATGCCATAGAGGCAGGAATCCGGTTAAACTTTGGGGGCAAAAAAGCGACTAGCGGCTATTGTCTACTTTGGGTCGCCCCTCCGAGCCAGCGCAAGTATATAGACAATGAGTGATCCCAATTTTAGATCAAGTCAGGTTGAATACCCATAATTAGAGGGAGGGTGGGAAGTGTGGGGAGGGTGGGAAGTGTGGGGAGATGGGGAGATGGGGAGATGGGGAGATGGGGAGATGGGGGAGATTTTATTAAGGGTAATTATCCCGACATGATATTATAGGTATTTTGATAGAGATTAGTGTCGGTTTTGTGGGAATGGCTAATGGCTACGAGCCTTATCCCCACCAGAACTACCATTCCGATTAGGGATTAGTCAGTGCTAAATTTTTCTGATGGTACTCCATAGCTTTGGTGTAGTTTCCTTGAGAGTAATAAGCAGCTTTCAGACTAGCTATGGCTTTTTTTGCTGCCTTCCGGTCACCGATGGCTTGGGCAATACTCAAGCGTTGTTCATAGTATTCAACCGCTTGGCCATAATTGTCTAAGGCATCATAAGCCTTTCCCAAGCGACCTAAGGCTTGTTGTTCTAGACGGCGATTACCCATTTGTTGAGCTTTGAGCAATTGCTGCTGAATATAGTAAATCCCTTGAATATAATCTCCTAGTGCCAAGCAAGCATTACCCAGCTTGCCCAGAATCTGTCCTTCTAGGGGACGATCACCCATCTGCTGTGCGATCGCAAAACGCTGCTCGTAATAGTCAATAGCTTGAGCATAATCACCGATGGAGTAGCAGGAGTTACTGAGATTTCTCAGAATTCGCTCCTCCAGCTCAGGTAACCCAAGAGTCTGGGCAACATAGAGGCTCTGTTGCTGGCAAGCCATTGCTCGGGGCAAATCTCCTAGTGCCTTATGGGCCAATCCTAGATTGTTCAAGGCAGTCACCTCTCCCAGTCGGTCTTGGAGTTGCCGCATAATAGTTAGGCTTTTTTGACCATAGTCAATAGCCTTGAGGTGATTTCCTTGGTGACGGTAGGCATTTCCCAAAATTCCCAAAACCTGGCCCTCAAGACGCTGGTCTTTGATGTCTTTTGCGATCGCAAGACTTTTGTTACTATATTTTATCGCTTGTGGAAAGTTGTCTAAGGAATAAGCAGTTAGTGCCATACCACTCAGAGCTTTTCCTTGACCCCGTCTATTTCCCAATTGCGCATATATTGCTAGTGCCTCTTGGAACGACTGTCTTGCTGCGAAGAATTGACATCGCTGGTGCTGCTCAATCCCTTTCTCTAAAAGTTGAGCAGCTTCACCGGCGCGAGGGAACCGCGCAAGGTCATCAACATTATCTGGAATGTTGTTTGGTAATGTAGGAACGAAAGTTTGGCGTGCTGCCTCTGCTAGACGCTCCCTATATTGGCTGTCATCACACGGCAACCGGCTCTCCATTCCTATTGCCTCTTACGGATCATCAAGAGTTTTGTAGTTTTCTAAGTTTGCGCAATCGAGTAAAATCCTTTGCCATATATTCCCTTGTTTTGAATTGCTCAAGGTCGTATCTCATCCTTTGAGTGAGATACCACGGGGCCATTAACGAGGATATGAAGGCTTTCGGATTTAGCGCAGCTGGACCTAACAGTACGAGTGCGGATACTTGACTACTATGATAACCGCATCAATCCTGATTCCGGCCACTTTACCCTTATCATAACAAATGATATACTAACTCTAACTTATGGATGATTTAATCTCAGCAAATAAAAATCCCTAGCTAAGCATTCAGCCTAGGGCTAATGCGCTTAGCCCATGCTACGCTTGCCAGGTATTGAAAGCAGCCCACCGCGCATCAAAGATTTTAGGTGGGGACTGGGCTAAACTTTATTATTCAACTCAATCAAGGTCAGCCGAGTTTCTCTAGATGATGTTGCTGGTGACTTGGTAGTCTCTGGTGTGCAGTAGACTTCGCAGGAGTTATTGGGACTTTCAATCAATTTCACCTTATGAAGTTGGACATCCAATTCTTGAATTGGTTGTTGCAACAACTGACAAATATAGATAGCAATATTTTCGGCAGTAGGAACAACCCGGGCAAAGTATGGAATGTCTTTATTGAGGAAAGTATGGTCAAAAGCTTCCACGACATATTCATCCATGACTTGCTGCAAGGAGCCTAGATCAACAATCATGCCAGTGCGCGGATCCATTTCACCCTTAACAGTCACTTCTATGTGATAGTTATGTCCATGTCCGTTGGGACGAGCACACTTACCGTAAATCTGGTAGTTTTCCTCGTCACTGAGGTCAGGATGAGCTAGTCGGTGAGCAGCGCTAAAGTGGTTACTGATAGTCAGATATACTTCCATACCGTTTCCTTGATAGTCAGCCCAGAGTTTTGGATGTTCAAATAGCTGAATCTTCAGTAGTGGTAGGTAAGTAACCAAGTGCTGCCAAATTACTCGTGCTATGTTTTCGGTAGTAGGTAAGGTTTGCTGAAATTCTGACCAAACCTCATTGAGATAAGCGTAGTCAAGTTGGCTGGTGACCTCTCGTTGGATCACCCTTTTGACTTTAGAAAAGTTTTCCACCATGCCATACTTATCCAACTGAGCGGTCAGGAAAACGAACAGAACGTAGTTGTGTCCGTGTCCAGGAAATCGGCTACCCAAACCAAACCGCTGAATGTTCTGAGCTTCACTCAGTTCTGGTAACCAGTATCGGTGGCTGGCTGAAAACTCAGCACGGCGCTTAATGACGCATTCCATGTCAAGTTAGGTAAACTAGACTTATGTTCAGCATAAACTAATTTGGATTAGTGGTCGTTAGTCATTAGTTATTAATGATTAGTCATTAATCAAGTCCCTTTTGCATGTAAGTCAAGATTGATCATTCTTGGGTTTGCTAGAAAAATCCTATTGGTTACCCATTACCAAAAATCTTTAACTGTGTCTTTAGCTTCCCAGAGCAGATGGGAGGCAATTCTGAACAGTTCTTGACCTGTGTGTAGGTGGTAGTCGTCGTAGTTAAGGGTAAACAGCTTTAATTCTTCTATGCCATCTCCTAACTGATTAAGACAGTAGTAGAGGTTAGCAGCAGCACTGGCAACGGTGGCAGGATTAGGTTGAGAATGAAACAGCCTCTGAGCTTGATGGAGATGATCACCACACTCTTCCAGATAAGCTTCAAACTCTGCCATGAGTTCATCATCAAACGGGTCAGCCGAGAGTTCATCGAGTTGAGCCTCTAGAGGCTCAAGGATATGACTAATCCAGTAGTTTACAGGTTGATAAATTTGCTGCAACCAGTACCCTAGCTGGGCATCAGTCTTTTTTCCCTTTTGCCGATGATGCTGGTAATGTCTTTGGGCATCAGCTGTTCGCTGTTGTCGATTCTGATGCTCTAATGAATGCTGAAAGTAATGCCTCTTTTGGTCATAGGAACGCCGTCGCTCAGGGTTACTGAGGACCTCATAGGCAGCATTAACTTGGATAATTTTTTCCGGATCAGCGGTGGGGCTGTTGCTATCTGGATGAAAGCGCTTGGCTAGCCGTCGGTAGGCTTGTTTAATTTCTAGGGTCGTAGCGTGGGGATGAACATCCAGAGTCTGGTAGTGATTCGAGTCTGACATGGGCGACACTAAACCTACTTAAACCGGCAGCGATAGTATAATTGAGGTACCAAGTAAGCTCAATCCAATATTTCCATAGATTTCCAGAGGTTTTAGGATAACTAGTGAACCGAAGCGCCTTGCCCCATCACACTATCAGTGGTGGCTGTTGGCTCTTGGAACAGGGGGGTGCTCAGGTACCGTTCCCCAAAACTTGGTTGAATCATCACAATCAGGCATCCTTCATTTTCTGGACGTTTGGCAACTTGAATCGCCGCTGATAGTATGGCTCCAGTGGAAATGCCGGAAAGAATTCCTTCTTCACGGGCTAAACGACGACCGTATGCGATCGCATCATCATCCGTAACTGTAATCACCTCGTCCAGAAGTTCCACCTTGAGTACTTCTGGAATAAAACCCGCACCGATACCCTGAATTTTGTGAGGTCCTGGAGAGCCTCCAGAAAGTACAGAACTACTAGCTGGTTCAACTGCGATCGCTTTCAAACTGGGCTTACGTTTTTTAATCGCTTCAGCAACACCAGTAATTGTACCACCCGTACCGACTCCAGCCACCAGGAAATCCACCTGTCCTTCCGTATCGTCCCAAATTTCTTCAGCTGTGGTATAATAGTGAATTTTTGGGTTAGCTGGATTACGAAACTGTTGCAGCATATAGGCATTGGATGTGTTTTCTACAATTTCTTGAGCTCGCCTAATACAGCCACCCATGCCTTCACTACCTGGTGTCAGTTCCAAGTGAGCACCATAAGCTCGCAACATAGCCCGTCGCTCGATGCTCATTGTCTCTGGCATGGTTAGGATCAGTTGGTAACCCTTGGCTGCCGCTGCCATTGCTAGAGCAATACCTGTGTTTCCCGACGTCGGTTCCACCAAAATAGTTTTGCCGGGGGTAATCCACTCTTGCTGCTCCGCTGCATTGATCATGCTAACACCAATCCGGTCTTTAACAGACGAAGATGGATTCATGCCCTCTAGCTTGGCTACAATCCTAGCCACACAGCCTTCTGCTTGAGGAATACGATTCAATTGCACTAGAGGCGTCCGACCAACCAGTTCGGTAATATTTGGAGCAATTCGCATAACTGTTGGAAATTCTGAGTTATTAGTTGTTATCCATCATCCTAGTATTTTTTGACACTCCCACCCCTTCAAACAAAAATCCCCGCCTAGGGGCAGGGAAACCTAACTAATGCTCGATAGTCCTTGGGTAATTAGCCAGGGTCTCTAGAACGTGAATGTGGTTCTGATGGTACCAATCACAGCATCATCATTATCATCACTCTGCTCTGGATTAATCACCCAGATCACACCAGGAGTGATAGAGATATTATCGGATAGCTGATACTTGTAGAAGCCTTCGATGTGAATGGGGGTATCAATCTCATTCAAATCCGAATAGGGCACTGCACCACCAAAGAAACCTAACACACTACCTTCTTTCCCAAAATCGGGGAAGGCTAAACCACCGCCGTAACTCCAAATTTCACCATCTCCTTCACCAATGACAATCACATCGGTGTAGTTGAAAAATCCACTAAAGGAAATCTTGTCGGTGAGGCGAAACGCTAATTCTGCTCCGTAGGAGTTGGTTACCTTGTCAGCTGAATCAGCTATACGACTAGCAAGAAGTGCTTCTTGATTTAAGTTGGCAGCACGGGTACCTACGATACCATCTGTTCCCGCGCCTTTGCTGAATATGGCACTGTCCTCTTTATGGAAACCATGGACGTAAGTAAAGCCGACACCAATCCGGTCGTTGACATTGAAGTTCAACTGACCCAAGGCAGAATAATCACCATTGAACAGACCTGACCCTTCATCAGGATCTGACGCATTCCCAGCTAGGTAACCCAGTGTGACAGTACTTGGTCCAATCACGCTCTCTAGTAAACCAAGTTGGAAGCTAACCCCTAAACCAGCACCACCACCAATCCGATAGATGGGGTTTTGTTGAGAAAATGTGGATAGAGAGCCACTACCACCATCGAAGTCTTGGAAATAGGGATTGAGTGTAGGAACGTAATCATCATGCCGACCACCAAAGGCAGCAATGTAAGTTGATACTCGACCAAACGGACCAATAGGAATGTCACCGTAATAGGCTAACCAGTCAACCCCTATATCGTTCCCGTCACCAGTACCATCAATCTCAGTGTTAAAGGTCTGGGTGAGTTCTGGGGCAATGTCACCCCCCTCTGTAAAGGCATTCAGGTTACCAGCACTCAGACGAGTTACCAAACTGTCTTCACCAGTGAAGCTGGTGTCGAGAACTAAACGAACCCTGTCACCAAAGACAACTTGGTTATTGTCATCTTCCCCAAAATCACCAAAGTTATTGGTCAGGGCGAATATGACTTCCCCTTCCAGTTTGGTAGTAGTAGAGAATTGGTGATCCTCGAGGAATGCGACTCGACCTTCCAGGTTATCGACCCGTGCTCCGAGGGTAGCCAGTTCTGCCTCAAACTCTTGAATCAGCCGTTGCAGCGTTTCTAAGTCTTCACGGGTAATAAAGTCAGCGGTACTAGCAGCAATTAAACGCTCAATCTGGTTCAAACAAGCGTTCAAGCCAGCCGCAAATTCGTAACGGGTAGTAGCACGGTTACCACGGAAGGTGCGGTTTGGGTAACCAGCGATACAACCGTAGCGCTCTACCAGACTACGCAGAGCTTCATAAGCCCAGTCTCCAGGGGAAACATCCCGCAGTTGGGAAACACTAGTTACCTGATCTTGGCTGTTACTACCTTCTTTACCGTAGCGTTGAATTTGATTTAACAGCTGGCTGTTATCTGAGGCTGAGGGTACGGCTTGGGCTATTTTTGTTTCTGCCTCCGGTACGTCTACCTTAGGAACTAGGGTATCGGCCTTTAAAGTTAATGATGTTCCCTCACCCAAGCTGGAGCCCATCTCCGTGGAAAAAACTGGCGTATCCTTTACTTCTGGGGCAGTGGGGGCCGCCGCGTTCGCCTTTGGCGCGCTCTGAAGAGCGATCGCAATTGTCTTTACTGGGACAGCTTGAAGTGGGGCAGCTTCCGTAGTAACTTGACTCTCAACTGTTAACGAGTTGGCCTTGTTGGCTGCCTGTACCTCATTGGTACCAAGGGCGAGAGCAGCACCCACTACAGCAGGACTTATCAGTAGGGACTTCAACAGTAGTTTAGACATCTTCTCTTAATCCTCACACCTTTAAAATTATTGAACTCTCCTCCGGATTAATCACGGAGGATACTAAGCTGATGTTACAACCGAGGGCATTAGCCACATCTCGTAATGCTTACGGTATGATATCTTCACGGTTATTGAATACATCATCCCGTTTGGGAAGGTTCAAAACTTCCCGACCGACCTTGACTATACAAATTCCTAGCTGGATCGTTACTTTTTTCTTGTTGGCGTTGTTAATTTCCAGCTAGCCGATTTTCCACAGCCTAAACCGGTATTTGGTTTTATCTAAGAATCAGCGCTATTGCGATAAAACCTATTAACCTATTACAGGAACAATTTATTAGAGGAACAATTCTTATACTATAGCCTTTATCGACAAAGTGCTATACAAACTTTTTTTCTTTTGCCAGTGGATGAACTTCTTCTGGCTTGGGGTCTATTGCTAAGGCGATTGTCACTTATTTAGAGTTATTTAAAGCATATTAACCCAGCTCTGAAATAACTTGCGCTAGGTCAAAATCTTTCGAGGTTAAGCCACCACTATCATGAGTGGTTAAAGTAATCGTTACCTTATTGTAGGAAATCTCTAGGTCAGGATGGTGTTCTGCAGCTTCAGATGGGTCAACAAGTTTATTCACAAACGCGATCGCTTCTACAAAACCCTTGAATGTCTTATTACTACGCAGGGTTTTCCCTTCCACACTCCAGTCTTCTAGCTGACTCGCCTTGGCTTTAATTTCTGCATCACTGAGTAGTTGAGCCATGATTCTTAGATGCACTCCTTAAACAATCCCATACAAAAAACTATCCGCTCTCACGGCTAGTGTTTTGGTTAATCCATAACACCTGGTGTGAGAGCGGTCTAGCGGGTCTTCTGATTGAAACCAGGCTGCCGAGAGGAACTCTTAGGTAGCCCTGCCTAAGCAGTCATATAGATTCTCCGTAGAGAATCCAGCTAACTCCTAGAGAACAGCCCCGGCGCACAGCCGGCTAACTCCAACCAGATGACCCATGATTTTACTACTATCTTCCATGGGCATCACCTCCTTTAATCCCTAAGCGGTTTTTTTTACCTTTCCAGGATTATCACCTTTCCTTAAGTTAACAGACTATCGATCAAATTGCAACCTCTGCAAACTAGGATCATGATAAATTCGCCTAATATTGCTCAGAGCGTTCCAGTTTTCTTTTTCTAGAACTGCTCAAAGCCCCACCTCCTGGTGGGGCTTTGAGAAAATCCAAGCGCTAACCTTAATTCGGGATCAGCTTTGGAGTCTTACAGAGCGTTACCGCGAGGCAGTACTTCCTCAGGGAACTCAAAGTTTTGGTGAGGTTGGTCTGCCGGAGCCATCCAAGCCCGTAGACCCTCGTTCAGCAAAATGTTCTTGGTGTAGAAGGTTTCAAACTCTGGGTCTTCTGCTGCCCGGATTTCCTGGGACACGAAGTCATAGGCTCGCAGGTTTAATGCTAAACCTACAATTCCCACTGCACTCATCCACAAGCCAGTTACTGGCACAAACAACATGAAGAAGTGTAACCAGCGCTTGTTGGAGAAGGCAATCCCGAAGATTTGAGACCAGAAGCGGTTAGCGGTGACCATTGAGTAGGTCTCTTCCGCTTGGGTCGGGTTGAACGCCCGGAAGGTGTTTGCTTTGTCCCCATCCTGGAACAGGGTATTTTCCACCGTTGCCCCATGAATGGCACACAGCAGAGCACCACCTAGTACCCCGGCTACGCCCATCATATGGAAGGGATTCAGTGTCCAGTTGTGGAAGCCTTGCAGGAACAGGATGAAACGGAAGATACCTGCTACTCCGAAGCTAGGAGCAAAGAACCAGCTCGACTGTCCCAATGGGTACATCAGGAACACGCTGACAAATACTGCAATCGGCGCACTGAATGCGATCGCGTTGTAGGGTCTGATGCCTACTAGACGCGCAATTTCAAATTGCCGCAGCATGAACCCAATTAGACCAAACGCTCCGTGGAATGCCACAAAGCTCCACAACCCTCCTAGTTGGAACCAGCGGGTCAAGTCTCCTTGAGCTTCTGGTCCCCACAATAGCAGCAGGGAGTGTCCCAGACTGTTGGGAGGAGATGATACTGCTACGGTCAGGAAGTTGCAGCCTTCTAGGTAGGAAGATGCTAAACCATGGGTGTACCAAGAAGTCACAAAGGTGGTACCAGTCAACCAGCCGCCCAAAGCCATGTAGGCACAGGGGAACAATAGAATGCCGGACCAGCCGACGAATACAAAGCGATCGCGCTTGAGCCAGTCATCGAGGATGTCAAACCATCCTCTGGTGCTGGGGGCGCGTCCTACTGCTACTGTCATAGCAAGGATCTCCAGATATATATAAGTACGGTAAGGCGATTTACTTTCTTTATTAAAGGCAGTCTAAGTAAAGAAAAGTAAACTTCGTCTAATATAACTATCATAATATGTCATAATTCTTAATTTTGCTACCCCCTAAAAAAAAATTAGGTAATAACTGTACCCAAGATACCGCTCTTACGCCGGTTTGGGCTGGGGTCTAAGATAAGAAGAAGTACATTAATAGAACGCGCTACAGCTTGATACTCCATGTTCACCATTGACTTGATTCTAAGGAATACACCCATGCCACTGTCTGTGCAACGTAAGTCAGAAGAAGAGGCGCAAGCGACCTACCAGGAAATTTTGACAGCCATGCGCTCTGGGCATCCTCAGTTGTTAGAACTCAGCTGCGATCACCAGCCAGAGAAGAAAATTGGCGTTCTCAGCGATCAGATTAGTGCAGCAATTATTTCTCAAAAATCTGGAGCCACAGGCTCAGGACGTACTCCCGGCTTCTTTGCCATGGCTGAATAAATTCATGGAGCAAGATATATTAATGAATCAACCAGCAATTCAAGTAACAGAGGTTGGCTTCAACTGGCCTAAAGGGGGGACAGTTTTGCAATCTTGCTCCCTGGAAGTCCCTAAGGGGGAATTTTGGATGCTCTTGGGAACCAATGGCAGTGGTAAATCAACCTTACTTAGATTACTGGCTGGTTTATTGTCCCCCCAATCCGGTGACATTTACCTAGCCGGTTCACCAGGTTTTGTTTTCCAGAATCCTGATCATCAGCTAGTCATGCCTACCGTAGGTGCCGATGTAGCCTTTGGACTGGTAGCCGAAAAGCTCGACCTAGCTCAAGTTCAAGCCCGGGTAAAAGAAGCTCTAGCTGCGGTGAATTTACTAGAGCTAGAGCGACGCCCGATCTATGCCCTCAGCGGTGGTCAGAAGCAGCGAATTGCGATCGCTGGTGCGATCGCAAGACAGTGCGAGATTTTATTGTTAGATGAACCCACTGCCCTACTGGATCCAGATACCCAGATGGATTTAGTGTCACAAGTGCGAAATTTAGTCAAAAGTCGAGGATTGACAGCCATTTGGGTTACCCACCGCTTGGATGAGCTGGATTATTGTGATGGAGCATTTTTGTTAGACCAGGGTCGGGTCATTGACCAAGGTCAACCGGAACGCCTGAAGCAAAGACTGGTAAGTCATAATCACTGATTCTCGGGAAGTTTCCAGAAAGTCGTAGGGTTTGTAATCGGCTAAATGTTAACTGCTAAGCGTTAATTATAATACTTAAAGTTGTGACTATAATAGTTTATATGTTAATAGTTAAATGTTGAGTGTCATTTTTGCTCAATCCTTTTGCCTTTTGCTCAAGTGCAATTTATACTAATATAAAGAAATGTTAAAATTAGCGCTAATATTTAGTCCATACGGACGGTAAACAGTATAATACCATGAAAAATGTCCTGTTCTTCACCGCTGGCTATTTTACTAGTTGATGGCTATAACGTCATTGGCTCTTGGTCTTTCCTGAAAAATACCCGTGATCGTGATGGTCTCATGAGTTCTCGCCAAGAGTTAATTGAGACCCTAGCCAATTACAGTGCCTTTGTCGGCTATGACACTGAGATTGTCTTTGATGCTCACTCACTCAATACCCCTAACAGTCGTGAGGTGATAACTAATCACTTATCGGTTTACTACACCGATTTTGGGGAGACAGCAGACACTTACATCGAAAAATTTTGCGCCTCCTATAGAAACAAGCTTGTTAAACCAACGAAACGTCTGATCGTCGCTACCTCAGATCGGGCAGAGCAATTGACGGTTGTGGGGTATGGTGCTCAATGCATGTCTTCCCAGCAGTTGCTCAGCGATGTTGAATTCACAGCTCGTCGAACCCGCCGCAAATACCGACCACAGAAATCCTCTAGTGGTCGTTTTTTAGTCAATTCCTTGGATGCCAAGGCTCAGCAGCGCCTAGAACAGTTACGAAATAGTATCAAGTAACGGGAGTGGAAAAAATTTTCCTGATCAAACACTTGACACAAACCAAAATATCCGCTACACTTATAAAAGTGAAATCAATAAGCCCCCATCGTCTAGAGGCCTAGGACACCTCCCTTTCACGGAGGCGACAGGGATTCGAATTCCCTTGGGGGTATCTAAAGAAGCAAAAAATACAAGAGTAAGCACTCAGCTATCAGCTATCAGCTTTTTAATAAAAGAGGTAAGCATTGGTTTAATCTGAGTTAAGTCTGCTGACGGCTGACCGCTGACCGCTGACCACTGACGGCTGACGGCTGACGGCTGACGGCTGACGGCTGACGGCTGAATGCTTACATACAAGAGTTAAAGGTAGGCGATTTGCAATCAGATTGCCTACCTTTGGGCTAACCTATCCAGTCTTTCTCTAATGGCTAAGTTAATCAGAGAACGCAGCAAAATCAAAAACCAGAATCCGGAAAAGGCAAAGGCGGCTATCGCCCATCCACTATGAGGAACTGAGAGGAAAATAGTACCAGCTACCAGAGTAAATCCAGTTAAACAAGCATAAATTAGGCTTTTCAGAGCAAGCGTGATCTGCTTGAGAGTGCGATCGCTTTCTACAGAACGCACATGCAATTGTAACTCCCCCAGCTCGAGCCGCTCTTCTAAGCGTCGAATGGCTAGTTCGGTAGGGCTAGCCTTACGTAAGTTATATTTCACAAAATCCCTAGCTTGTTTGGCTAGTTGCCCCACTATATTCCCCCGCCCTTGAAAAACAGCCAGGCTTTTAACAAAAGGCTCAGTAGCAACTAACAAATTATATTGGGGATCTAGGGCACGAGCGATCCCATCAAGAGTTGTTAGTGACTTTAAAATAAATGTCAGTTGTGCTGGTAGGCGAAAAGGTTGCTGCTCAAACATTAAGTAAAGTTCGCTACTGATTTCCTCAAAAGCTTGTAATTCTATGGGCTTTTCGGTAAATTTTTCCAGTAGAAAAGCAACTAATCGCTTGACTGGCTTGAGATCTGACATGGGTTCAATTAACCCCATGTAAGTTAAACTATTAACGACCTGATCAGTGTCCTTACGCAGTACAGCAAAAAAAGTCTGGAGCATTTGGTCTTTATTCATGGACTTGACCTCCAGCATTGTGCCAAAGTCATAAAAAATCAGACTGCCCTCCGGAGAGACTGCCATATTTCCAGGATGAGGGTCAGACTGAAAAAAGCCATCTTGTAATAACTGCTTGAGGTAGCAACAAATTCCCAGCTGAATAATTTCTTTAGGATTTATGCCGAGGGATTCTAGGGTCTGACGGTCATCAATTTTAATTCCCGGCATATACTCCATAGTCAAAACTTTTTTAGTTGTATATCGCCAGTAGACTTTTGGGACACTAATGCGAGCATAATTGCTGAAATTTTGACGAAAACTCTCAGCATTTTTACCTTCATGGATGTAGTCAATTTCTTGATAGAGCAGGTTAAAAAACTCATGGATTATGGAATCCAAATCATATTTTTTGGTTCCCGGAACAAATCGATTGACAAAACGAATCAATCGATGGATAATCTCAAAATCTAGGTTAAATAGCTTTTCTAAGCCAGGACGCTGAACCTTAACGACTACATCTTCCCCAGTGTGCAATCGGGCTTTATGAACTTGTCCCAAACTGGCAGCGGCTAGAGGAAAATGCTCAAAATCCCGATACAAACTATGAAGGTCGTGACCCAGTTCTGATTCAATTAGAGTTATTGCATCGGTTACACTAAATTCTGGGATCCGATCTTGTAATTGCGCCAAGGCATTCACATATTCTAAGCTAAGTAAATCAGGGCGTGTGGATAGTGCCTGCCCAATCTTGATGAATGTTGGACCTAAGTCTAAGAGCTTTCTAACTAACCACTGGGCTCGACGATTTCTTTGCTTGGGGGAATTATTAGCCGATACCTTGTCCCACCATAAATAAACCATAAACTGCGCTGCCGCAGTAAAAATATCGATCTGGCGAGCCAGGGGGGAATAGTTAGGTTGTTGCCAACGTGGTGGCTTGGGCGCATCAGTTGTGAGCATACTCAGCTATTCATAGTTACTCCGATCCAATCCGGGAGTATAAATCAGATCATATCCGCTTTAATACCTATTCTTCCCAGTTAGTCTTCCGAGCTATTAGTCATTAGTTTTGCCTTCTTACTTACTAATGACTAAGTTTTACCAAAAATCTTGGGTTTAAAGCCTCGTCCTTCTAGGACGACTTTTCTGGAATAATCGTCAAAGCCGATGTATAATTAAGATAGGTACAGGCTGAAAAACCGTTGGCTCAGCCGGGAGAGAGACCCGTAACTGATTGACCGTAGGTCACGCTACGCGAACGACCACAAAGAAGTAATGCCTAGAGGGTAGGGAAAGTCCTCTTTAAAAACCCAACCGTCAATTAACCGTTGGCGTGTGAACCTAGAAGAATCACTTTTGAGATTAAACAAGGTACGGTGGGGCACACCGGAACCTGAGGAAAAGGAAGGCAAACGGACTTTTAAGGCACTTCCAGCAAGTACTCGAACGCCTAAGGAGAACTGCCCTCTAGGTCTGTCGTGAATTAACTGGGAATTTGGTGTTTTCACGGATTTTTGGTTGAGTATTGTCCTGTTTTTGGCGGCGTCAAAGATTGGAACTCGGCGGTTTACGGCGGCTCGTTGATCTAGGAATCCTCGTGCCTTTCGGCAAAGCCGACGCTACGCGAACAGGCCGGGGAGTGTCAAATAAAAGATTGAACCTGGGGCAGAGTAATTGTGAAAGATACCCGAGACGTGCGAGGAGTGTCAGACGGGCCAGTGGAGACATCTACTGTCCCATTGAGATGCTGCACTAAGCATTTTACTAGCGCTAGACCCAAACCAGTACCCTGAACTGCCCTTTGGGTCATCCCCTGACCGCGATGGAATTTATCAAAAATATGTTTGAGGTCTTCTGGAGAGATCCCTTGACCAATATTGCTCAAACTCATCACAATCTGCTTCACCGATTGCTGGATTTGCTCAGTTACCTCAATCACCACTGTAGTATTTGGGTGAGAATACTTACCAGCATTGGTTAAAAGTTCCAGCAAGATACGGTTAAGGCTTTCAGCGTCGGTGTTGATAAACAGCGATGGTAGTGAACTATTGATTGTTAAGGTTAAGCCTTTCTCCGCCCATTTGTACTCAAAGGATTTAGCCAAGTGCTTAATCATCGGCATCAGGTCAATTCTTTGCAAGTGCAGTTGGGACTGGTCAGATTCCAGCTGCTGTAGACTCAACAGGTCGTTAATTAGCTCAATTTCTTGATTACACTGTTGCTCAAGGATTTCTAGATATTTGGCACGACGCTCAAGATCAAGTTTGGGTTGACGCAACATCCGAATCGCTAGACTCATTGCCGTCAAAGGTGTCCGCAATTCATGATTCATGCTACTGAGAAATTCATCTTTGAGGCGATTTAATTCTTTTAGCTGACCCATTTGCTGGCGAGTTCTTTCGTATAACTCTGCCTGAACTTTCAGACTATGTTGTAACTGAGCCGTGCGTTCTTCAACAAGGGATTGTACTTGCTGGAGAGTCTGATTTTGGATAATAGTGCTACTAACTTGTGTACTGACCCACTTGACCAAGTTAATTTCATTCTCTAGCCAAGGGCGAGGTTGAGTATTTTGCAAGACCAAGAACCCCAAAACCTTAACGGATAGCAAACCATGATTATCTGCCCCAACCAGAGGACAGATTAGTAACCCTGGCTTTAGGTTCTGATCTAGGAGTGAGATGCTCTGGTGGTCAGATTTACCAATCGGGTGATCTGGTCTATGGGTAATGACTATCGGTTCAGGGGCTTGCTTGAGAGCCTCTTGGTACCAAGAACACTCAGAAACTGGGAAGGATTGATTTAACAGTGCGTCTCCTGTTGAAAATAGATCAGTAGTCGAGGTTTCCTCTAACCATTCACAAACCACTGTCAGATCATGTTTTGGTGAATGCTGTCCTGGTAGAGAGCAACACAGGGGATTCGTTTCATCTAAGAGTAGCAGTAGTGCCCGTGACACCTGAAGTGCTTCAGCAACAGCCGTGGTAGCTATCTGGAAAATCTCCAGGAGATTGAGAGAGCTATGCATCACTTGACTCAATTGGTTGAGCAGAGTTTGGTCTCGAGTAGCAGCCTTCACTTGGTGGTTTAGCTGAACTTGAGAAATTGCTACCGATACCCATTGGGAAACAACAATTAACTGTTCTTGCTCTGTCTTTTTCCATTGGTAAGGCTGGGCTTTTCCTAAAACAATTACCCCGTTGACTACAGACTGAAACTTTGTTGAGGTCTTCAGTATTGCCCTGGCAGATAGCACTTCTTCACCCAAATCTAAGTTAGACCAAGCATCGGATTTTTGCCAATCTGAAATTGCCAGTACTGAGTCACTGCCTAAGTCATCCTCTGTGGTTAAGAGTTCCAGCAGTTGCACTGGATTTTTGTAGTATCGGTGTTCTGGGTCGAGGTGTTGATCAGCACGCCACCAGGCTAGTTGGGGTGTAGTGCTAGGGTTAGCCAGCGCCCCAATTAAACAGTTATCCACCTCAAAACTCTCTCCTATAGCCTTGGCGAGCATCGCCAACAGAGTTTGCGTTTCTGAGGTATTTAGTATCGTCTTAGCAATTTGTTGCCCGATCTGAGCTAACTCTGTCGGGTAAGGCATGAGTGAACCTTGATGCTCCTGGCTAAAGGTTGGTTCAAATGTACCTGAGAGACGGGAGTTGATGGAATTTACTCTTGGGGCAAAAATCGCGCTTTCTGCATCCATTATGCTTGTTGCACAACTTGTGAATACTGGTCTTGACTAGAGCAACTACTGTTAAAACAGTAATCTCGCTAGGATTAGTGTTCCCGGCATCAGAGTGCTTTTGATCAAGATATTGCAGTTTTTTACGACAACCGACCGACACACCCGTTCAATCATCACTCTGGTTAGAGGAGAAGCTGTGGGTCGGTGGCACAACTCCCATCATGTAATCGTCACAGTTGAGTTAAACTCGCCCCCGGTGCGCTTACAGTCGTCGAATTTAATTCGCGTCATTGTCGCGCCTCCAAGGCCGTGAGGGATTGCTCACGGCCTTGGGTCGCGCCTTTAGGCAAAGCCCGACGCGGGGCGCGAACTGGCGCGCACCGCGATCTCAAAATGGTTACTGCTCGAGATTCGTTTACCCAATTAATTTTGATCGGTAGATTGGGTGAGGGCTTTTTGGAGTTTTGACCTAAGCACAGAGCGTAAAAATCCCAAAAGGCGCGCGCCTCTGAGTTGGGTAGACTACTAGTACCTGGAAACCCAGGAGAGAATTGAGAAACTCCAGATATCTCTCAATGGTGAGCTTTCCAAGGCCGCGAGGGATTGCTCGCGGCCTTGGAAAGCGCACCTCTGGGATTGACATCGATTAATTTTAAACACCTTAAACACCGATTGAGCACCTTTTTATACCGTTTTTTAAACAAAACTTATTTAAAACTTCAATTCAACACCACTAGGAGCGCTTATTTCTAGCTTGTTTTTGAGCTTCCTCACTGTTTTTTCGATAAAGTATAACCCGATAACGAGCTATCTGGTAGCGTTGGTCATCAGGTTTTACCGTCTCCATTAGATTTGATGCCCGTTCCCACTTAGCTGCCACATCTAACCATTGAGCTGAGGTTTCGACACTTTCGCCTGCTGCGGCTGCTTCTTGAGCTAGGCGCATTGCCTCAGTAAAGGGGTCCTGAGTAAAGGGGGGGTCTGGATTACTAGAAGATCCCTCGGAATAAGAATTGGCTGGGTCTTTTGCCCAATCGTCGGCTTGAGTTGGGTTTAGGGATTCGATTTCCCTCCCAAACCAATCATTGAGTAACCAACCTACTACGATCAGGAATAAACCCAAACCTAACCCAATCACAACACCTTGCTGCAATCGACCTTTTTTACGTAGTTGACTGTAAGAAGCTGGCGGTAAGACCAGTTGCTGATTCGGTAGTTTTTTTTGGCTCAGTTGACGGGAAAATCCTGGTGTTAGAGCCAGTTGCTGGCTCGGTAGGTTTTGGCGATTGTTGAAGGTTTGAGCCAGTTGCTTGAAGAAATTTGGCCTAGTAAGGGTGATGTCTTCGTACCATAACAGCTGATTGTCTGGGTCACGGCTAATTTCTTCTAACCAGAGTAATTGTTCCTCTCGCACGATGCGGCTGTTGATCCTGACACGACGAATGTTACGCGGTGAAATCTCTTCCAGAATTTCCTGGATTTGACTGACTAGAATCGATTGTTCCAGCTGTTCTGGTTTTGCTGCTTCACACAAAACTTGCAATACACCATCAGCCAGAATGGCTCTAGTTCTCACCCCAAAATCGGCTAATCGTTCATTCAGTGTTTGAATAATTGCCACCACGCTACCCTGGTGGGCTTGTCTAGCAATATCTTCCATGGTACCAGACATTTTTTTAAGCTATGACATTGGATTAGTGTGTTTGACTTTACTTAATATAGTTTTTCCCTTTAGAGTATCAGGATATGCTATTAGTAGACATCTCCAAAAATTAACCTCAAACCCTTGTAATGCCTGGGTCAAAACCGATTTTATGCAGATGTCTAGTGCATGTATTGTTCATTTTTCTTCCCCCGTGGAGACCGCCGCTAAAACCCAGGTTGCTCTATTAATTATCAGAATCATGAGGTACACAGTTTTTTTTATTCCCCCAGTCCCGGAAAACCATAATCCATAAACTCTTATTAAACCGACTCCCAGGGCTTGCGCTTACAGTCGTCGAATTTAATTCGCCACGGGTCGCACCGCTCCCGACGACTCCCAGGGCTTGCGCTTATAGTCGTCGAATTAAATTCGCCACGGGTCGCACCGCTCCCGACTCCCCAGTAATTTGTACCTCACCAAATTGATAAATGATATATATCGATCACATCCAGTAGCGCCAATGGCCCGCACGGCGGGAACAGGTCAAGGGGACTGCTGTCTAAGGTTGTAGGGAAACCTACTATGAGAGTAAGTAACTTTTTGGTAATGTCTGTCAAATCTCATGCACGTGCTTGTCAGACCATTATCTCCTTACTGGCGAAATCACAAACACTACATATAGCGTATAGGTCAAGAGGTCAGTAATTGGGATTTGACTAGCTAAATAGTTGGTTTGCTCCTACGATCCCTTGAATGCGTCGAATCTATATCTGGGGTATGTGCTCTAGTTCTGTACTTGTACAGGACTAGAGGCAAAAGCGGCTCAAACTCGAAGCCCTCAACCCCAAATCTTTGATTGGTTTGTGGGTAATTCAAATGGTCAGCATTGACTAGTGCCTGAAAAGATGAAAAAATAAAGGCTGTGAGCAGGAGGTTTCTAGATGCTGTTAAAGTCCACCACTCGTCACGTCCGAATCTATACAGCAGAGGTAAAAAATAACGAACTAGTCGGGAGCGATAATGTCTTAACCTTAGACATTGACCCCGATAACGAATTCAATTGGAATGAAGACGCTCTACAGCAGGTTTACCGGAAGTTCGATGAGTTGGTTGAATCCTACAGCGGATTTGATTTGACCGAATACAACCTCCGTCGTATCGGTTCTGACCTAGAACACCTTGTGCGATCGCTTTTGCAAAATGGACAAATTAGCTACAATACGGAAAGCCGAGTGATTAATTACAGTATGGGATTGCCCCAAGTAGAACCTGAGAATTAGGCAGTAGGAGATGGGCTGACAAGCTACTTTCAAACCAAGTCACGACGGGAGCGAATAACTCAAGCGCCTGTCTGCCTTCATCCCCCGCCACACTGTAGCTGGTTTACTTGAGGTTCTCATGCTTTTAATCAATCCCTTGCTTAGTGCAAAGAAGTAAGTCGTGGTAGCTTAAAAGACTAATCTTGTCTACAGAAAAAAAATTCAATCCTTGGAGTTATAAGCCTTGGTGGTGCCAACCCTGGTCAATCCTATTGACCGGAGGGGGCATCATCTTAAGTATCTGGGTAGTTTTCAAAACCCTCTGGATAACACTACTCGTTGCTATGCCAATTCTGCTTTGGTGGACGTACTTTTTGCTGATCTGGCCTGAGCTAATCAAGATTAGTGCTATGAGTGAGGGGAACCGGTCAATATTGCGCAATGATTAATACATAAAATTAATACATAAAACTTAATGCTGACCTTCCCCATAGACCATAGGGTAATCATTGCTGCGAACGAATGTTTCAGGGGAATTCATTCACTATTGACGTAAATCATTAACCAGCCCGTAAGTCAAGCGCTACAATCTGTAATCAATGGGCTGATTTTGGCACTTCCTTTGTTGGCACATCACTCCTTCAAAGAAAGCTGTGCTAATGTTAACCCGGTTCCATCAGGCTATCTTTAGCAGCAAAGAGTTTCATGGACAATCCGGCGGCAACGCTCCACTGCCCAAACCATCAATGTCAGGCTCCCAATCCCCAGACCAACAAGTTCTGCCAAAAATGTCGCACGCCGCTGCTCAGACGATACTTGTGGGCTATTGGGTCAGGCATAAAAGCCGCTCAACCGGGAGAAGTTATTGCTAAGCGCTACCTCCTGATTCATTCTCGTGTTCTTTTAGATACTCAACCAGCGGTACCGCCAGAGACCCCACTAGAGATTCCTCAAACCATAACCCCATACTTGAGACTGGTTTCCTATGGATTACACCTGCCTCAAGTGTATGGTCTGCTAACACCTCAGCCAAGGCATAACAAAGAGATTTGGTTACTCGAAGGAGTACCAATTCAGGCAACAGGGAACATTAATACTCTTGGACAACTGTCACCAGAACTCACTAGCGTCTGGAAAGATGCCTCACCAGTACGCCAACTCAACTGGCTGCAGCAATGGGCTTCACTGTGGCAACCTTTGAGCCGAGAAGGGGTAGCGTCTAGCTTACTGAAATCAAACCTGGTGCGGGTGGAAGGAGCCTTGCTAAGGTTGTTGGAATTGCAGCCTGATCAAACGCCAGCACCAACCTTAAAACAGCTGGGTCAGCTGTGGTCACAACTGCTTGAGGGGGCTTCCCCTGTTATTAGTGAGTTTTGCCAACAACTCTGTTCCCAGCTTACAAAAGGACAGATACAGACATCAGAGCAGCTGTTAGCATTACTGGCGAAAGGGTTGTTTGAATGCCGGTCATGGCAATCGAGAACCTATAAGACTCTCACTCGTACCGATACCGGTCCGGGTCGTAGCCACAATGAAGACGCTTGCTACCCTCCTAGTGGTAAGCTAATTAGCTCTTCAAGAGGTAAGGAAGCTTTGGCAATGGTTTGCGATGGCATTGGTGGACAAGCAGGTGGTGAAATTGCCTCCCAACTGGCGATTGACACTCTCCGACAACAGCTCAAACAACTTCCAGCTAAACTGAAGGTGTGGAACCCAACCACTCTAACCCTGGAATTGGAAAAAGCTGTCTGTGCTGCCAATGACTCCATTAGCCAACGCAATGATCATGAGAACCGATTTGATCGGCAGCGTATGGGAACAACCTTGGTCATGGCTAGAACCCATGCCCATGAAATATACATTACCCATGTCGGGGATAGCAGAATCTATTGGGTGAGTCGCCATGGTTGTCACCAAGTTACTCTAGATGATGATTTAGCGTCTCGAGAGGTGCGGCTTGGATATACCCTTTACCGACATGCTCTACAACAACCAACATCTGGTGCCCTAGTGCAGGCTTTAGGCATGGGTTCATCAACCACACTGCACCCGACTGTACAGCGCTTGGTGTTGGATGAAGATTGTGTGTTTCTGCTGTGTTCTGATGGTCTTAGTGACAATGACCGAGTCGAGCAGTACTGGCAAACAGAAATCCTGCCCATTCTCGACGGTCAAATTGATTTGAAGAAAGCAGCAGAACGCATCATTGAGCTTGCTAATACCAAAAACGGACACGACAATGTTACGGTGGCGTTGATTTACTGTCAAGTCACACCAAGCCAGCCTTCCTTGCCAATCCAACTATCACCGCCACAGCTAGAATCCCTTCCCACTCTCGAGACCAACAATACTGTAATGTTCGTTAAGAGTGATCAGCAACCCGCTTCTACTGATGAACAAAAAACAGCGTTGCTCACACTTAACCTCATGGAAGAGGGGGATGCCTCTGGTGACCAAAATCCTACTTATTCAGCTTCAACCTCTCCTGAGAAGACTGGGAGACTGTTGTTGGGCATATTCGTGCTGTTGGTCTTAGGAGGGGTAGTCGTTTATCTGTTGAGTCCAATGTTGAGTCCAAAGGCGAGTGGACAGATAAATCGCTTCCTGAGTGGGGTTTTGAGTCTCGGTAAGGAGCAAGAAATAACCCGTTCTAAAACCCCTACACAGAGTCCAGAAACTAAACCTCTCCCAGCACAAACCCCTGACTCCGCGACCAAGGCTCAGTCAGCTGCCTTAATTAAAAAGCAAGATACTATTATTAGAACAGTAGGTCCAACTGTACAACTTTTGGTTAAGCCTCAAGAGCAATCAATCCTTGGGAGAGTTCCTGCTGGTAGCGTTTTGCAGGTTATTACTAGAACAAGGTATCCTCAGGAAGAGACTTGGTGGATTAAATTAAGAGTTTGCTCACCTGGAACCGAACAAACTAATATTCCATCGGATATTCCATCGGATCAAACGGCTAGCTCCCCCAAAGTTGGCTCATCTTCAGAACCGTTAAACTCTCAGCAGACTAAACCCTCTGCTACCTTGGTGTCACAGGGACAAGAAGGGTGGATAAGAGAAAAGGAGATTTTACCTATGATGGCTCGTAATTTTACACCAACCCCAAAACACGCCACTCAATGTCAGACAAAGACGCCTCCGTCTAGTACCCCTAAACCTCCTGAATCTCCCTAAGTCTTGAGAAATTAGTTATTAGCTTATCGCTTTTAATTTTTAGATCACCATTGATTCTGACTAACCACTCAACTCCTCAACTAAGAACTGGAAACTAATGATGTCCTACTAATGACCAATTCCTCATTATTGATAGCGCCAATACCACCCAAGACTCGATAGAGTGATCAAAACATCGGTATATTCCCTATAATGATGAACCTTTAATGTCTGGTATCGAAAATCCTTGCCTCAGTTTAGCGATCGCTCGTCTATCTGCCGCTGGCAGAGAAAACCTGGCTATCTGGGTGCTGAAAGCTCCTTACCCAGGGGGTATGGTTCATCATGATTCTACTTGGTCTGAATACATGACTCAGTCCTGGCTGGCTTGGCAGGAAATGTTTTCCCCATTTTCAAACCATGTGCCGATTAGTGGTCATCACAACCAGTATCCCACAACTTTGCTCTCAGAGAATCAAAACGGTGCTACAGGTCCGGAGATTAGCTACAGTGGTCGTTTGATGCAAGGTTTGGGCATTGACCTGTGGCAGTGGCTGTTTCAAGGCTCAATTCGCAATGCCCTCGAACGAAGTCAAGGCATTGCCTTGGGACAAAATAAACCCCTTCGCCTGCGCTTGGAAGTCCGCGCTCCAGATTTCATTCCCCTCCCCTGGGAAATTATACAACCCATGGCGGGTAAACAGGCAATTTCCCTTTCTCAGCAAATCCTGTTTAGCCGCACAACTAGTGATGTAGACGCCCTCGAACCCCTGCGCTCCCACCAGGCTCTCAATATTTTGTTAGTTCTAGGAGAGAAGGTTCAAAAATTTAATGGTTCGACTACCAATTTGGATCTCGAAAAAGAAGCGGCTACCTTGGTAAATGCCCTTCAAGCTGGTAGAGCCGCTCAAACTTCTAGGAACCAATCCGTTCCACCAGTTACCTGCAACGTCTCAAAACTAATACAACCGACACCAGCTGAACTGATTAAAGCACTGGAAACCGGTGCCTATAACATCCTATTCTATGCCGGTCATGGTGAAAGCGCACCAGACGGAGGTTTGCTATTTTTACGCTCGGATGCGAAAATTAGTGGTACGGAATTGGCTCAGGTTCTGGTGCGCACCCAGGTTACCTTAGCTGTATTCAATGCCTGTTGGAGTGCCAAACCTGACCAAGTGAATTCCCAAACCATTCCCCGTAGTAGTTTAGCTGAGGTGCTCATTCACCAAGGTGTTCCAGCAGTTTTGGGGATGCGGGACTCCATTGCTGACCAAGAAGCCGTGAGTTTTATTAAAGCATTCGCCCAAGCCTTGGCAGAGCGGATGCCCATTGACCATGCTGTAGCTGTGGCCAGACAGCACCTGTTGACCCTTTACAAGTTTAACCAACCAGCCTGGACCTTGCCTATCCTTTATATGCATCCTCAGTTTGAAGGGGAATTAATCCAACCGGTGGGAGAAGGAATTACAGAACTGCCCACCATCACCTCAAGCTGGGTTGAAAGTCCTGCCCCAACGGCATCTTTGCGTTCGATTGGAAAAACCGATCAGGTCTGGCCGATTCGAGGTGGAGTGATGCGAGTGGGACGCCTACAATCTTACAACGATTTGGTGATTCCCGAAGTTTGTGTTAGTAAGCAACATGCTGAAATTATCTGCCGTGATGCTTTCACTGACCAAGGCTCGGATCCAACTTACTTCTTGAGGGATTTTTCTCGTAATGGGACGAGAATATTAATCGATAATGGTTGGAAAACCGTTCATCATCAGGAAGTTCAGCTAAGGTCGGGTATTCAGCTTAAGTTTGGTGGTCCTCGTGGTCAGATCTTCGAGTTTATTATTGACTCCCCAGAATCTTGAGTCGGACTATCCTCGTGCCGAGGATAAAGTGCAGCTTATGCTGTTAACTATGCTGTTAACAATGGAAGTTTCACGCTAAACACTGCTTAGAGTCAAATTGCAACTAGTGGCTGTCTACCTAAGAGCTTCTCTCAATAGCTCACATAGATCACACATAAGTTGAGGAACGAAAGTGGTGTTGCCATGGGAATTAAACACGCGCTGAGAAGTCCAGATTATTTTTTCAGCTGTTGCGGAACTTCCTCAAAAATTGATGTAGCTATTTTATGTCAGGTTTCATCTACTAACCCAAACAGGAGGGGCATTATGAACAGCCAAGCTATTCAATATCAAGAACATCAACAATCATATTTTGAGGATACTTCGGTTCAAATCCAAGAAGAACTACTAGAATTACTATTACAGCCAGAAGAGGAGTTTTATCCTTGGGATCCAACTCATCCAGAAGCAGAAGCTTATTTTGCTAAGCTAGAAGCAGGTTTTTACCTGGACGAAATCCAAGATCACCAGGAAATTGCTCAGGAATCTCTTGCCTTTTTTCAGCGACTAAATCAGTGTTGGGAATTACCGCTCGAATCAACCATCGAATCAACCATCGAATCGAGCATCGAATCCACCATTGACTCGTTGAAGGCAGCTTTAGCTAACGGATGTGCTTCTTGCATGCCTCCAGAATGGCTCGAAGCGATCGCTTCGAGAGCTCAAGAGGTTGTTCACAAGAACTTGTCCTTAGCAGAGCAACTTGTGCTTTGTGTCAAGCCATTGTTACAAAACTGGACAGAAGACGATCTATTGGTGTTAGCTCGTCCGTGGGCTTACGCCATGCGCAGTAGCTCAGACTCCATGAATGTCAGTGGTTCAGTTAAATCTGAACAGTGGCACTCTTTGTCTTCTATAGAACAAGTCCGCCTAAGCCTAGAAGTAGCTCATTCGGCTCTGTTCGAACTCAACAATCACACTAGTAACTAATCATCTCACTAATCATCTCACTAATCATCTTAATTAATTAGTATCGTAATTAGTGATTAGCGTAATTCGTAATTAGTGATTAGCACCAAGCTGGGTTTGAACCAAAAAAACCGTTTGCTGGTTCTGTCTTTGCCTACATTAATTATAATCCGGACATGATAGTTATCCCAAGTTGCATTGATATGTAGCACCATTTACTCCCATCTGCTCATGTGTGTTTTCTACCGTCTACCCAATCCAGAATGCACTTTTATAGCGGTTTTCAGGTTTTTATTCTCGAATACAGCTGGTGATTGCAGTGGGAATTTCCCAGAAGCTAATATGTATTCTACTGAGCTGGAAACCGCTATAAATTTTTAGTCTACTCAACTAACAATCGAAGTCAAGGTAGCGCAACTTGGTATTGCCATCAATGTATTGCGTATTGCCATCAATCAACCGAACCAATTCTGACCTTGAAACCAGACTACAGGGAGGTCGGTAACAGTGGTAGTAACAGAGTGACAAAATAATACACCAAAGGGGCAGTGAACACATAGCTGTCTGTTCGATCTAAAATGCCACCATGACCAGGAATTAATTGCCCGGAATCCTTGACACCAGCATCCCGTTTCATTAAGGACTCCGTTAAGTCTCCTAAGAGGCTAGCTACACCAATGATTACTCCGAGCATCATGCCACTCAACTGCCAGCACGGCCAATTCAGATACCAAGCTCCTGCGATTCCTACAGCAATACTACTGACAAGGCCAAATATAGCGCCTTCCACAGTTTTTTTAGGACTGATCATAGAAAGGCGAGTGCGACCAAAAAATTTTCCGAAGGTGTAAGCTCCGATATCTGCTGCCCAAATACAGCTAAATGCTAGGAGAGTTGTACTTAACCCAGCAGGTAGGTGACTCAGATTTATCGAAAAATTAGACCAGTATCCACTCCCGGGTAGGTTGGTAGCGGCGACTGTAGCATCTCTAGCTAGGGAGGACGTTTCAGTCAAACCTACTCGCAGACGGACCCAATAGCCGGGCAGATAACCACCATAGAGTAAACCCAATATGGAAGCCCCAATATCCGCAATGGTTGCTATCTTGGGTTGGAAGAGTAAGTAAAAGCAAATAAATGTTCCAGCAATGGGAAACACCGCATCAGCCAGGGTTGGTGAAATGGTAGCTGTAATTAGTAGTAGCTGAGACACAAACATGGTGCTTTTGGTTGCTGGCACCATGCCTTTCGCTTTTACTAGTTGAAAAAGTTCTAACTGACCTAAATAGACAATGACACAGAAGCCGATGGTAAAATACCATCCCCCAAGTAAGATCATCCCCATCGCCAGGGCGATCGCAACTATTCCACTAAAAATCCGTAACCAGGGCATATGACGTTTTTTTTTGACACTCCTGTTCTGACACAAGAACAGATTATTTATATTATTATTGTTAATTTTGTTCCCTGAATGGGTCTATTCCTTACTCTAACTTCTCTCCACTAAGAATAAAAATGGGGTTAACTGCTGCAAATGTTTGATAATTCCCCCGTGTCTCTAGGCGATTGACGGCTGACTGAACGACTTCGATATTGCGAGCCTGTAACTCCGCTAAGCCTTCTGAGATGGCATAGAGTCCTTCTAGATTGTTGGTGGTTGCGACTATCCTCCCTGGAGATTGTAGGTAGGGCCAGACTTCTTTGAGTAGAGTTTTGATTGGTCGTCCTCCTTCAAGGCAAACTCGGTGGGGTTTCAATGGTAGATCTTTGAGACATTCTGGGGCGTTACCTTCGATGACTTCTACGTTGGTGACATTAAAGCGATCGCAATTGTGTCGAATCAGGTTGGCTACTTCTTCATCCCGTTCAACGGCAATAATCTCACTTTTGGGACACAGTAGTCCAATTTCTACAGGAATGGTACCGGTTCCAGCACCGATGTCCCACAACCGGTCTTGGCTTCCTAGTCGTAGGGCAGAAATGATCAGCAGCCTGACTTCTCGCTTACTTAAGGGAATACCGGGTAGGCGTTCAAAGAGGTGATCTGGGATTCCAGGAGTAATGTATGGCCAAATTGGGGATGACATTTGTGGTATTTAGGTTTCGGGGTATTTTTTTTCCTTTAGTTATTTTGATTTCTTAAACTAACCAATTCAGGTATATAACACATAAATAGTATTATAAATACAGCGATTCGTTACCTGTTAGGCTATTTTTTTTAGTTTACTATCATCAAAGTATTACTGTGTCTATTTTTGATAGTTTTAGAATTTAGTTTTTAACCTAATTAGGAGCTCAATTTTATTACAAAAAAGCATCCCTTTGTACGAAATAACCATAAATATTTACAAAGATTATAGCCTTGATCCTACTTATGAGGTACATTCAATTTTATTCCCTCTTTATTAAGGGGGTAAACCCCCAATAAGCTGGTATTCATTTAAATTTTATCGTTATGACAGCAGGGGAGCTCGAATCCCCCCTAACCCCCCGCGCGTAAGGGGGGAATGGGAGCAGGGGAGAGGGTTTGACGGTTTTTTTTATAACTGAATAATACCTAATTTAAATGGGCAAGAGCTTACCTCTGTGCAGCGCTACTCCCGACTCCGTTGGGCTTGCGCTTACAGTCGTCGAATTAAATTCGCCACGGGTCGCACCGCTCCCGACTCCCTCGGTGCCCTTGACCCGTAATTAAATTCGCCACGGGTCGCACCGCTCCCGACTCCCGACTCCCATTAAGCCAGCACGAGGTACCTGATCTAATTGAGAACTACTATACTAGTCAATAACCTTTAGGGTTTGGAGGCTGGGGTCGCTACAACCGGTAATTTGACCACCTAAGGTGAGAATTTTTTGGAGGTATTCAATAGTAGTTGATTTGATTTGTTCTCCTGGCATTAGGGCTGGTATTCCTGGTGGATAAGGACAGATTAATTCTGCACTGATCCGGTTTATGGTTTCGGTTACCGGTAGGGTTTGGGTGGGAGCAAAGAAGGCTTCACGGGGGGAGAGTAAGGGTTGCAGGTTGCCAGTTGCATGTTGTAGGTTACAGAAGGCAGGTTGCTCGGTGGAGGAATTGTTGTTATTTTGGGCAAGTTTAGTGAAAGCTTGTACAAGTTGCTGAATATCTGTTTCGGTATTGCCTAGGCTAATGATAAAGGTTAAGTGGTGAAGTGTGGGTAACTCGGCTGTGACAGCGAGCTGTTGATGAAGAATTTCATCGGCTTCAAATCCGCTTAATCCTAATTCGGTCACTCTTACGGTTAAGCGAGTTGGGTCTAGGGCTTGGAATCTTAGGGATTTTATTGGTTCTAAAACTGATAATCCAGGAATTTTGCTGATTTTACTTTTGGCATCCTGGGCTAGCTTCAAGGTACGACTCATGAGTCGTTCTCCATGGAGTGCCATTTGTTGTCGTGCCGCATCTAGGGAAGCAAGTAGTAAGTAACTGGGGCTGGTGGATTGAACTAGCTGTAATGCTTTACTCAACCGCTGAGCATCAATGCGATTGCCCTGAATGTGCAACATCGATGCTTGAGTCATGGCACCGAGTACTTTATGAGTTGATTGTACGGTTAAATCGGCTCCGGCTGATAGGGCATCCAGGGGTAAATCGGGATGGAAGGCAAAGTGAGGTCCATGGGCTTCATCCACCAGTAG
>NZ_JAAHHX010000630.1:0-1565 GCF_010672065.1 Moorena sp. SIO4A1
CGTACATCCGACAGATTTTTTTGTGATATTGACATCTCCCCCAGTTGAAACACGGGGGATTATACAAGGTTTTTACGTGGCAGGGCGAGGGATTGCTCGCCCTGCCACTTCACTTCTTGTTCGATATGATTTTTTCAGGGATTTGAAAATGTCATATCGATGTGGAACTGTCAAAAATTCCCTACTCACCTTGGCCAGATCAAGACCTAGCTGTGTGGCTACTTTTTTGGCGATGTTAGCCGCCCCGTTGCAATCAGCGTTAATCAGACATCCCTTAGAAGTTTTGTACAATCCACGTTTTACTCGCTTGCCCGACGGTCTCCAGTCCTTGGGTTTTTCACCATAATTTGGAACACTGTCGCTGTCTAAGTAAGAGGCTTTACTGGTGTACGACTCTTCTGTAATTGTTAGTTTAATTCCGTACTCTGGGCAGAGCTGTTTTAGTCTTTCTATTAGTCTTTTTGTCGGCATGAATACGAAATTTTGATTGCCACGCTTTCCTATGTTTATTGAATCTTTTTGGCGTTCGTTCCAGCCAATAATTAGGTTTCCGATGCCCTCGCTAAGACAACGATTAATAATAAAACGGGCAGCCTTATTGATAGCATCCCGCATCTGATTGTTCCGTTTCCTTTGTACCCTATCCAAATTCGCATCCCAATAGAAATCAGGTACTCCGACTTTGTATTTAGCAACTAACCGGGCATACCCCTGATTCATAGACTTGAGCTTTCGGCCATCAATAATCAAACTTTTCCCTTGGGTTGAAACACCTGTCAACCAGTTGTCTGCGCCGTGATCAAAACTCCAAGCCTGCGAATAGTCCAGGTTGGGATTATTTTCCACTGGTTGCTTTCCATCCGAGATCACCCAATCAATCCATAATTCCCCTAGGTACGGACGAACGGTTACCTCTTTGACCCAATCTGGATCGATGAAATCTGGAGGTGTTAACGGGATTTCGGTTAGTAGATCCTCTTTCGATTCCTTGCTGATCGGGGGATAAAAAGACCCATTCCTGTACTTAAGTGGTTGACGAGGGAAAGTAACAGCAGCCAATCCTCCCTTCTTCCTGTACCTAAGAAGTCTTGGCTTATCGACTTGCCCCTTATAGTAAAGACCAACTAGCTGGTTGTAACTAGTGATTGATTCTGCTATTGTTTTAAGACTTTGTTGAGCAGACTGGGCTGCCATAGCTCTATAGTGGGGATTAGACTTAAGTTCTTTGCAGAGTTCAGCGTACTTAGTGCTGCATTTGTAAGTCTTCCATCCACATTTCAATTCGTCTCCACGCCAGTAAGGCGCGAAAGCTTCTTGTTCCTCCAACCAAGCGTAATGCTTCTGTTTCACATAATAAGTAGCACAGTTGATCAAGTTGTTGGCTTGTTGGCATTGGAATACCCAAAAAGCACGCTCTTCATCTGAGAAGACGGCCTTAACTGGAATGGTCTTGTACAACTTTATCACCTCCTACTATAATCATAGCAAATGTATGCCTGTATGACAACACAAATATGAAAAATGAAAGATTAATGATTAGGATTACAGCCTTTGAGAAACAGCAA
>NZ_JAAHHX010000631.1:0-1562 GCF_010672065.1 Moorena sp. SIO4A1
TGCAAAAATCTGATGTATTTAGGTTTCAAGTCCCGCAAAGTGCTTTGAATATGTGGCTTGAGCTATATGAGGAAGTCCATGACCTGATCAAAGTTGTCCTCAAACTTGCCTTGACCTGAGGCAACCCCTCACTCAGCCGCACTGGCTGCCAGAATTTTGATCACAAAGTTATTGTCCATCCCGGCCTTGTAACGCTTCATCTTCAGACTGAGTCGGGACGGTTCGCGCTTGAGTAAATTGACACTTAAACGGCGCAACAGCCCCAGGTTTTGGGCAGCATAACCCTGACGAATCCGACTCGCATCTTCGTTGAAGGTGACATCTAGCACCCAATGCAGACTATTTTCAATAGTCCAATGGGAGCGAATGACCTGGTTATGGCGCTGAGCATCCGGTTCGAGACTACTAATGTAAAAGCGAACTTCCTTGGTAGTTTTGTTCCATAACTCTCGCGTAGTCTTAACCATCACTACGGTGGTTAAGCCTATCCACTGGGGTTGCCGATGCAACGGCGGTAATTGACTCACTGGCACCGCCCAAACCTGACGAGTATCCCTGCGGTGATGCCCACTTTCGATACTCTGATGGTGAGTGAACTCAATCCCCTGCCAGTTCTGAGCTTGAGCTTGCTTAAACCAATCCTTTACTGACTGGCTGAGCTGACCTTGGTTGCCTTTGAGAGCCAAAACATAGTCTCCTTCGGCCTTCTTGATTTGCCCAGCGATGGAGATTTGGGTTCCCATCGCATCGAGGGTCACTACAGCTCCCTTAAGGTTAAGCAACTTCAGCAGCAGAGGTACTGCCTTGATTTCATTGGACTTGCTCTCGACCTTTTGCTGAGCCAGCACCAGCCCATGTTCACTGCTCCAGGCACTGACACTGTGCAGAGCTTTAAGTTGGCTTTCTCGGTCATAAGAACCTTTTAGCCTCTTGCCATCGATATGAATCAGTCTCACACCTAATTTCTCGGTGATGCTGCTGACCCAACTCAGGAAACTGGTTTCTAGCTCTTGGGGTTCGAGGCGACCCAACACCCGGCCAAAGGTATCATGGGAGGGAATCCCATAGGGTAAGTCCAAAAAGGTCTCTAGCCACCCAAGCTTGGCTTTGCCGTAGGTCTCAATGGCGACAAACCCATCGGCTCCAGAGAGGATAGCCAAAATGGCAATGGTGACTATCCCTAGCAAACTGTGATGCTGGGTTCTTTCCACACGGGGATCCTGTAGGTGTTGAAAGTGTTTAAGAACACTCTTTCTAAGAATCAATGCCTGTTGTTGTTGCTGAGGTGTCAGCACAAGTTTGCCAAAGCCTTTTGACATGACCAACGATGGGGAAATAGAAACTTTTGTTGATCCTCAGGTTAACTGCTTGGGCTTCTGGGAGCTAGACTCACACACCTAACTATTTGTCAAGTACATTTTCTACAAAATTAAGATGCGATTACCCTGGTAACAGGGAGTAGGTAACAGGGAGTAGGAAGTAGGGAGTAGGTAACAAAAATTATCACAATTCATTGATAATTGATATATTAACTGTTTATCAGTTTATCAACTTATATCATG
>NZ_JAAHHX010000632.1:0-1562 GCF_010672065.1 Moorena sp. SIO4A1
CAATCTCAAAGTCCCCCTTATTAAGGGGGATTTAGGGGGATCAATCTCAAAGTCCCCCTTATTAAGGGGGATTTAGGGGGATCAATCTCAAAGTCCCCCTTATTAAGGGGGATTTAGGGGGATCAATCTCAAAGTCCCCCTTATTAAGGGGGATTTAGGGGGATCAATTTACACCTCATGAGTATAATAATTGCTATAATATACTCTAAACAAGACAGGCTTGGAAATCTTGACGAAATTGGTTTTCATCAAGATTGCGGCCAATAAAGACTAACTCATTTTTTCTGGTTTCTTCTGGTTTCCAAGCACGGTCGGGACGACCCTCAAAAATCATATGTACTCCCTGGAAGACAAATCGATTCTCTTCTCCCATCACATTAAGAATACCTTTCATTCTGAAAATATTTTGCCCTTGGCTCTGTAATAATTCCGTTAGCCATGTGTTTAATTTTTCCAAATCTACTGCTCCTGATTCTACAATGGCAAAGGAAAAAACGGATTCATCATGTTCATGAGCATCTTCTCCTAATAAGTCCGGGTCAATGTCTAGAGCTTGTTTAAGGTCAAAAGCCCGCACCCCTAACACTGAATCCATATCAACTTCTGAGTTTTGGGTACGATAAATTTTGACTAAACCATTCATGGCTTTGATTTTTTGCTCTAATTCCTCCAGTTGTTGAGGGTCTACTAAATCAATTTTATTGAGCAAAATCACATTAGCGAAAGCAATTTGTTCCTGGGCTTCATCACTATCCCAGTGCTCTAAAATATGCTTAGCATCAACTACCGTTACCACGGCATCAAGGTCTAACTGGGTTTGAATCTCTTCATCCACAAAAAACGTTTGAATTACCGGGGCAGGATCAGCAAGCCCAGTGGTTTCAATCACTAAATGGTCAAACTTATCCCGTCTGCGCATCAAGTTACCGATGATTCTAATTAAATCTCCCCGCACGGTACAGCAAATACAACCGTTGTTCATTTCAAAGATTTCTTCATCGGCATCGATAACTAACTTATTGTCAATACCAACTTCCCCAAATTCATTAACAATTACCGCTACCTTTTTACCATGCTCGTAGGTCAAGATATGGTTGAGTAAGGTAGTTTTTCCGGCTCCTAAATAGCCAGTTAAAACCGTGACGGGTATAGCGTTATTTACAGTAGTTGCAACCATGACTAGTATAATGAATTAGTTAATTACAGCAATTTTCGCCCCCCTAGGGCGTGTTTTCTTGCCTCGGAGATCCCCCTAAATCCCCCTTAAAAAAGGGGGACTTTGAGAATGGCTCCCCCTTCCGCGCGGGGGGCTGGGGGGGATCTAAATCTTGCGGAAAACTTTGAAAACACGCCCTAGCCCCCCAAGCGAGCAATCCCTCGCTCGGGGGATTTAGGGGGCTTGACCAAAACCAAACGATCGCGCATTCATACTTCAATTTAGCAACGCCAGTTTTTGGATGTCTAGTTCCTGAATTTCTTCTATGGATTGATGAATCTTGTATTGTTGCGGAGGTGTTGTCATGATAGCAATCACGGTTTCTAAGGGAGGGCAATCTGCTTCA
>NZ_JAAHHX010000633.1:0-1561 GCF_010672065.1 Moorena sp. SIO4A1
TTGATGGAGATGTACAGATTCGTCTTCGGTAAATTTCAACCCACAGTGTCCACAGGAATGGTTTTGCTTTTTCAAGGCGTCTGAAGTAGCATCGGAGTAAAGTCGGCTATTTCTTTTACTCCAGTAGACTAAGTCACCGTCATAGGGTGACTTAGTCCCCCTTACGTTTATGTGCTGGTTTTGTGTGTATCCTACCGATGGAAAAGCCTTGTCGCACAGTTCATTTGCTTCCCAGCGATTTATCTTCTTTTCCTTTCGGAATTTTCGGTTTGCTGTTTTGGCCATGAACCAAAGGTTATCCCTGCTACTACCCATGTAGCAGCTTGAGTGGTAGTTTCGCCATCCCCGCACTATGGGGGCTAATTTCTTAGCTTTTACTTTTGCACCATATTTCGAGCTGTTGACTACGGCTTTAATCTTCTTACGTATGTTCCGGTGGTTTTCCTCTGAGGGAATGCATCGGAATTTTCCGTTTTTCTTAACTCGGACATGCCAGCCAAGGAAGTCAAACCCGTCTGTCGCTTTAGTTACTTTGGTCTTTTCTTGACTAATGTTCATCCCTCTTTCCGCCAAAAAGGCAGATACCTTCTTGAGGATTTTCTCGGCGTCATCTTTTGGTTTTAGTATAAATACCATGTCGTCGGCGTACCTTAGACTAGTATGAATATTTTCTATTCCGTTTAAAGCCACATTTGCAAGTAAAGGACTTACCACTCCCCCCTGCGGGGTTCCCTGTTCTGGAAACTCGACGGAGACACCTGCCTTGAGGCATCTGAATATTCCCGTTTTAATTTTTGCTGGTGCTATAAGCCTTTCCATGATGCAGGTGTGGGAGATACGGTCAAAGCATTTTTCAATATCTAGTTCTATGACGCGCTTTGTTTTTCCATTAGAACCTGAGTTCAAATGACTAAATAGGCGTTTTTGGACATCCTGGGCGCACCTGCCCGTTCTGAACCCGTAACTATCTCCGCTGAACGTCGCCTCATGGGCTGGTTCCAAGGCTAGCTTCACGCTTACATTGCCATGCTCTGTCAGCGATGGTTGGTATCTTAAGCATCCTTACTTTCCCATTCTTTTTAGGGATTGGGATTTCTCGAAGTCCGCTGTGGTGCCAGTCGTGACCATAGTGGTTCAATGCTTCAACCAGTTCCATGCGTTCACGGTAATTGAGGCTTGACTTTCCGTCTATTCCCGCCGTTCTCTTACCCTTATTTAGCTGTGTGACCTGACGGACAGCCAAAAGCTGCGCTGAACGGGATTTGCTGAATCAGTTTCTGTAGAGACTTAGCTTTCTTAAAGTCGCCTGCTCGAACCGCTTTAAATACTCTCTTCTGTAGGCGGAATAAGTTTTGGCGGAGTTTCTTCCACTCTTGACTTTTCCATAGGTCACTATGTTTTGACATGTGTCTACCCATACTCTTCTAAAGTTTGTATTTTCTGGATACCCGTGCCCAGTTTCTAGGCACATCCTACCCGACAGTGGGGATTAAGTTTGGCATAACTTACCGTAGGTTCGACCGGCCTACAGACCCATTTTAATGCTGTCGTTTTTACTCGA
>NZ_JAAHHX010000634.1:0-1559 GCF_010672065.1 Moorena sp. SIO4A1
AGGAGAGTTCTAGGGGGGAACCCCTAGTTCGACTCTAATATCTCCGAGTGGACTCCTCTGCAACCGACGGGGCTTCCTGGGGAATTTATTACGATGATGACTAAGTACATAATTCTGGGTTAAGCAATTAAATTGCTGGGGGGCTTTGCCCCCTGGCGAAACCATCGGGGCTGCTCCCATGGGAGCATGTCTGGAATGGTGCGAAATCTGAATTCATAAGGTTTACCTAGCCGTAGATAGTATTTCTGCGGCTATTTTTTTTGTCAGCTATAAGCATCTCCCCATCTCCCCATCTCCCCATCTCCCCATCTCCCCATCTCCCCATCTCCCCATCTCCCCATCTCCCTACTCCCTCTACCTCACAACCAATTTCCCAGCAAAATAAAAGCCGACCAGTAATAGGGGTGATTAAATGCCTCGCTCTGCAACAGCTCCTGTTGAGCTTGTCGCAAAGCTTCTGCCTTGGTAACCTGGCCTGTGGCTAACTTCTTATAGAAGCGAGTCATTAACTCTGTAGTAGCAAGATCGTCCGCAGTCCAGAGACTGGCATCGCTGTGCGTGGGGGGGCACGCACAGCGATGCCAGCCAATCCCAACGCGGCTCGGGAGTCTCCCACGGCGGTCGTACAAGCACTGAGGACGAGTAATTCAATGGGATTTTCTTGCTTTTGATCCGCTGAGATCAGACTATTTAACTCATTGAGATTGATCACGTCATCCCAGGTCAGGAGAAAGGTTTCTTCCGCTACTGAACTAAATTCACCATGAGTGGCTAGATGAACCACTTCGTAACTAGAGCTATTAACTTCTGTATTGAAGTTGGATTCAGTAAAGGATTCATTGAGTAAAATCGATGAAGGAATTTGACCCTTGATATTCTCTAATTCCACCTTCACCCCAGGAAGTGGAGGTAATGGAAGATGGGGACGAGCTTCGCTAACTCCAGCAGTCAGAGCCGAAACGTTTTGTCTGACTAATGCTTTAGGGTCGATTAATTGTAAACTAGGTGCGATCGCAATACTATATTTCTCGATGGAATAGCGTTCCCCGTCATAAAGCACGGACATGGGAATATTGCGCAAAGCCCCATCGGGGATAAATACTAGGGTGCGGATGTTACTGTTGGCTAGTTCCGCTTCAATCGGAGCAATTAACCAGTCGTGTATTTTTTGTAAGTTGTCCTTTCTCAGACCTCGCCAAGAGTCAGTAATATTGCTATTTACCGAAGCCAGTAGTTTTTCTATTTCTGGTTGAGGTAAGTTAGTGGTGATCTGGCGCAGGGGTTGTCCGGGCAAGGTGACAATTACTTCCAGGCGGTCTGGCAAGATAATGGTATAGAAGATAGCAGCGTTAGGATCTATTTCGTCGATATTAACGGGTTTAGCATCTAAACAGGCATCCCGAAAGAAGTTATCTAATTCCGCTAGTTGTAGGGATTCAATTACATCTCGTGCTTGTTTGAGGTTTTCTTGAGATGCATTGGGTTCCAGCAGTAGTCCTACTAATTCTCGGTAGACTGGTTCGACGCTTTCTCGAAACCCAAATTGAATATCGCTACTA
>NZ_JAAHHX010000635.1:0-1557 GCF_010672065.1 Moorena sp. SIO4A1
CTTAGATCAAACCGTAAGGCTTTGGCACGCAAGTACGGGTAACTATCTGAGAACCTTACACGGTCACAGGAATTCAGTACGGTCATCGATTGGGTTTAGTCCTGTAAAACATCAAGATCACCAGGGTAGGTCTGATCAAGAACAGGTGAGCAGTTATTGGCTTACTTGTGGCAGTAATGATGGGACTATTAAAGTTTGGGATACTCACACAGGTCAGTGTATTAAAACCTTGATTCCTGATCGACCTTACCAAGGTATGAACATCACAGGGGTTACCGGTTTGACCCTAGCACAGAAGTCAGCACTGGAAGCGTTGGGCGCGCTGAGTTGATGTCAAGAAGATGGGTAAGCTAAAATGCATTTTAAATGGGTTTTAGCAAGGCAAAAGGCAAAAGGCAAAAGGCAAAAAGCAAAAGGTAACTGAAATAATATATTTTTTGATTTTATTTCAATAATATAAACTTAAACTGTACAACAGTTTATTTGATTAGTTTTTTGGATTAAGAAACATGAGTAACAAAGAAATGTTCAAAACTATTGCCTCTGAAGTACAGTTGTTTCAGGATATGGGGCAAAAAGAAAATTTTATCTTTGTCATAGGAGCTTTAGTTTCTAGACTAATTAGTTTACAGAAAGCAGCAGAAATAATGCAAATAGAACCTGAAGTTTTTATAAAAATTTTGGATTTAATGGGAATTGAGTTTTCTTACCTATCTTCTGAAGATATAACCATTGAACAAAACTGGTGATTCCAGATGAAAATTGTTTTTAATTCTTCTCCTTTGATATTTCTAGCACGATTAGATTTGTTGACGCAGTTCATTGAGTCTGAGGATAAATTTTATTTACCGCAAGTTGTCAAAGAAGAAATTAATGCGAAGAATGATGAAGCAAGTGCTTATATTGATAATTTGATTGCCAATAATCAATTAATGGTTAAAGGGGTAAAATTAGTTTCTTTAGCAAATCGTCTTAATGACCGTTTAGGACAGGGAGAGTCAGAAGCTATTGCTTTAGGGATAGAATTACAAACAGATTATATTATTTTGGATGATTTTGCCGCTAGAAAACAGGCAATACGATTAGGTTTAAATGTTAAGGGGACTTTGGCAGTAATTAGAAAGTTACAACTAGAGGATAAAATAATAATAGATAATTTAGAGGAGCTATATAAACGGCTTATAAGCATTAATTTCAGGGTTAAACGTGATGTTTTTGACGCTATATTCTGGTCATAGTGGGCAATAATTTTTTCAAAATCATGGGAATTGCAAGCCTCAATCCATATATTGGTAAATTTAATCTGCTTGTTCTTTACTCAGCATCCTTAAGATTTTAGAGTTATTATTTTGTTAATTGTTAATTGAAAATAACAATTAACAATTAACAATTAACAATTAACAACCGACCCATAAGTACCTGGACAAAAATAAACCTAACTTCTTGATGCAAAGCGCGAGTGGGGGAAACCACGGCAAAGCGCGAGTGGGGGGAACCCCCAAGACCGCGCTGCCTTCCCAAGACCGCGCTGCATCGCTGTATTAATTTGTGTAAAGA
>NZ_JAAHHX010000636.1:0-1555 GCF_010672065.1 Moorena sp. SIO4A1
AAAAATCGTCCCACCAACTTTTCTCGCTCACATACATTTGCCGCAATTGTTGCAATTCTGCCTCAAAACGTACACCTTTGACTAGACCAAGCAATTTTTAACACTCGGGATTTATAGTTGATTTAAGATACGGTGGTTACCGGTAAGTTTTGGCTAAGTATTGTTAATATAAGTAGTATTGCCTTGATGTTTCGTTACATCAGGTTTTTTGATGCGATCGCCCTGAGATAATTCTATGGTTTAAGGGCGATCGCTTCTCATAGTTTACGCGATTGAACTATTAAACTATAAACGTGATTAATTGTCAAGTATGGGTTTAGTCAGACTAAAAGTACGAGAACTAGCACAGGAGAAGGGCTGGACACTCAAGGAAGTTTCTGACCGTTCCGGAGTGATTTACAGCACTGTAAGGCACTATGCCCGCTGTCCTGGTCTAAAAACAATTGACTATACTTCTATGGATAAATTAGCGAGGACGTTTGATGTGATGGTTCAGGACTTAGTCGAGATTTTAGAAGAGTGAAGCAAACCAGCGCTAAAGTCTTAAATCTTTCTAAACGTAAGCTATCAGCTATCAGCTATCAGCTATCAGCTCATGCGCAATCCTTTTGAATAAAATAAGCTGTTCCCGTAGCGTGGCCAACGGCCAACGGCTGACCACTGACCGCTGACCACTGACCGCTGACCACTGACCACTGACCGCTGACCGCTGACCGCTGACCGCTGACCACTGACCGCTGACCACTAACTGCTGTTGGCGTAGCCTGCGCGTAGCGCATATGCGTAGCCATCTTAAGGAGCGGAATTGACGGGATTCTGTTCAAAGGCTCGAATTGTGCCAGCACGACAATCCCGCAGCCAAGTCTTAACCGCTTGACCAATAACACCATTAGTGCTTTCCCGTGGCGGTGTGGGAAGTTTGCCTTCTGAAACAGAACCAATACGGGAAAAAATCATCACTAAGCGCCAGCCATCAGAGCTTTTGGTCAAAAATAGCCAGTGATAATTCTGAAGCTCTACAGCTTTATCCTTGAAATACTTGCGCTCTAGGGTAGTTAGAAAGATTTGTTGAAGTGCTTCGCTATCCGTTGGGTTAGGTACAGTGGTCGATTGAAACGACTTAAGGGGCAGAGGTTCAAACTCTGGCTTTCCTGCCACGATTACATAACTGAAGTTGTCCACAGTGGAGTCTGAGCGCCGCGCCCTCTGAATCACTCGATTGGCATAGCTAGGTAAATCTTTAAGCAATAGGGAGGTTAACGTTTCCACCTCTACCGAACAGGTTTGATCGGGTGAAGGTTCAAGGTTGGCAGGTCGGAAGAACTTTGAAGGGTTAAGGTTGGGAGGTTGGAGGTTAGTAGATTGTTCGCGTAGCGTGGCCGCAAGGCCAAGGTTGGCAGGTTGAAAGTTGACAGGTTGTTCGCGTAGCGTGGCCAATAGGCCAAGGTTAGCAGGTTGTTCGCGTAGCGTGGCCAATAGGCCAAGGTTGACAGGTTGTTCGCGTAGCGTGGCCAATAGGCCAAGGTTGACAGGTTGAAAGTTAGTAAATTGAAGG
>NZ_JAAHHX010000637.1:0-1553 GCF_010672065.1 Moorena sp. SIO4A1
GTGACTTGTAATCTGAAACAGAAGACGAGTTCAACCCTATATCCATGAGTCGTTTGCCTCAAATCTCCAATCATCACCGCCAACCCTATCCAAGTGATATGAGTGATGTAGAATGGGGAGTGTTGCGACCGCTTATACCGAAGCCGAAGGGATTTGGGCATCTGAGGAGGGTAAACTTGCGCGAGATGATCAACGGGATCTGCTATGTGCAGCGTAGTGGATCCCAGTTGAACATGCTGCACCATGACTTTTTACCTCACCCAAGGGTCTATGGTTATTTCCGTAAATGGCAACCGCTTTGGGTATGGGCTGAGAATCCATGGCCAATTGCGTCATCCACTCCGATAACAAATGGGAGGTGAAGAAGACTCCAGTGTGGCGCTCGCGTAGCGTCGGTCTTTGCCCGCATCGCCAATTTAATGACTCGCCGACTGGCTTGTTGAGGTTTTGTTTACAAATCAGCTTTAATTGTTGATCAGTGATGTTTTATGCGATAGAATCAACTGTAGTAGTTAAATCAATCTAGGAACCTAAACGTTATGGCTGATAGTGAGGGAGTTAAGAGCGCTGTCATTCTACGCAGTGAAGAGGATTTTGGAGGCACACCTGATTTCTTGTCTGGGTCTTCAAGTAAGAGGAGCAAGAAAAAGAAGAAGAAGAAGCAGGCAGCAGGTTTAAAGCCTCTTGAGAAGGCTGTGTTTAAACAAGCAAAGCGTCTCGATGAGGCAAGTAAGATCTATAAGGATCGCCATGAGAAGTCCAATCGTAAGAAGAAAAATGGTTGGATCAAGGATTTTGGAAAGAACTATACCAAGAGTATGTCTAAGTTAATGAAATTTTAGTTTGGTTTCTGCTCTACCCTTAACTTCGATGTAATGGGTCATTTAATGGTTATTGTTGAAGGCAAAAAAGGTTTGAGTTCTTCAAAAGTTTTTGGAATGATCATTACATCACTTTGAAGTTTTTTATAAGGGCAGAGCTGGGCATGATACAACTTTTGACAAAGCTTGCTAAAATTTAGTTAGGAGAACGTCCATGAGTACACTTCAGAAAGAAAACACCATTATCCTAGACATGGGATCGGCAAAGAAGGATGATATTAAAGATTTGCAATATGGTGAGGGTAGGCTTTTTAAGAGGATTGCTAGGGCCATTGAAGAATTGAAGCAGAGTGGTGAAGTTGCAGAAAATGCTCAACCAGTAGTTGTTGTGGTTAAGAAGAAAAACGAGAAAGATTGGTAAGTTTTTAATCGATCTTGAGGAGTAATACGAATTTCCGTCATGGGCTTCGTAGATTTGTGTTTCACGGTTACACTGAGTTCCTAACTCAAGTCCGCTTGACTTTCAGCCAAGATTGAGTCCGCCTTTGGCAAAGCTATTGTTATTGGCTACTTCAATGAATCTGCATCGGGGGCTTTATGCCCCATCTAACTAGGTGAATTGAAGATATATAGGTACCTCTAAATCTTGTACTGGTCATGTTCAAGTAGACTCGTGAACTCCCCCAACTTAATTTGTTTAAGTTGGGGTTTATAGCTTGGCCTACGGCCAAG
>NZ_JAAHHX010000638.1:0-1553 GCF_010672065.1 Moorena sp. SIO4A1
TGTTGATTCCTTGGTCAAAGGCGTAGAGAGTATCCTCACTAGAAATGTGTCCCCCACCACCTAATCCCAGACAGCTGACGGTTAAGTCAGTGCGTCCCAGTTTGCGGTAAAAAGGTAAATCTGACTTTGGGAATTTAACTCTAGCAGAAACCGTTTCTTTAGCAGGGGATGGGGTCACGGTGCTGGTCAGATCAGTTAGCTTCATAACTCTAAGGGAGTATAGATGTCTTCAGATTTGGCATTTAGGTAGCACTGCTGCAATTCAATCTCCAACAGGGAGAATTCTTGGAGAATTGCTGCCACGCGAGCTTCTGGAGAATCGTCCCCTTTGTAGTGAGCTTCCAATAAGCCATTAGCAACAATTTGACAGCGGTTCATACCGAAACTTTCTTGGTCAGCAAATTTCTGGTCTGGTTCTTCCGCTAACCCCAATCCTGGCGCTAGGAATTTGGTGAACAGAGGTACTTCTGGCTTAAAATGAGATTGGTGTTCTGTATAAACCTTCTGAAGCACTAACCGCACTGCTTCATAGTCGTTGTTGTCAAAGTAGAGTACTCCTGAGTCGTAGCGGTTGTAATCCTCAGGATGATAGAGAACCTTAAAAGAGAATGGCACCGAGATTTGATTTAACTGTTGCGTCAGGCTACCCATTACCGCCACTGCACCTTCAGCGGTTAAGTTGAAGTAGATGCGGACAATTTCTCCTTCACTATCTGGATTCCCATAGTCATACATACCGAGATTACCGACTGCCATATAGAATCCGTTTTGTACCAGATTCGGAGGTAGCAACACCGCAACTTCCTCCCCAACAGCGGGAGATTGTGCTTCTGGTTGTAAATGCTCCTTCGGCTCGATATGTAGAGTTAAACCCCCCTTATTTACTGCCAGAGTGCCATCACTTTCTTGCCTTAGCACCAACCAATCGGGATCAAAGTAGCCCTCACCAGTATTGCTTTCATCTAATCGTTGGTAGAATTTTAAATCTATCCCCAGGAAAGTATTGTTTTCTAAATTTTGGTGCAGTGTCAGGTCATCTGAATCGCCATTGAGGGCTAGATCATCTTTTAGAGAACCGTTGTAGTAAATCCCGTAGAGAAAACTCCGCAGTTGCAAACTCAGATACTTTTTTTGCAATTCTAAGGGCAATTGCCCAAAGCGTTCTGCTACCTCAGCTGGAAGTTCCAAGGGTTCGTAATCTTGATGGCGAATAGAGAAGTTGGACTTCTGGATCTCAAGCTGGTTGACAATGTTTTCTAGTGCAGTTCGCAGCTGCTCCGGTACAGCATCTGGCAGTTGATTTGGTAGTGATTCAAGTAATTGCATAGTTTTTTGGTTTTAAAATTGTAAATTGTTATAGGAAAGGGAATAGGGAGTAGGGAGTAGGGAGTCGGGAGTCGGGAGTCGGGAACAAAAATTATCACAATTCCTACACGGATCCCTATACAGCGTTTTTCATAACTATGAGGTACACAGGATTTTTTCCCGATTCCCGATTCCCGATTCCCGATTCCCTGTTCCCTACCTTGACTTTAATCTTGGTGCAAGATCTA
>NZ_JAAHHX010000639.1:0-1550 GCF_010672065.1 Moorena sp. SIO4A1
TATCCCTGTCTTATTATTGAGACTCTATACCTACCACTACTTTCAAGACTTCTCTGCACCACTAAGGGTTAAAAGTCAGGATTTATGAGTCTGAACCCCTATCGTTACAAAGCTACGCTAACTTCTTTTGGTTGTCGATGTCCCAGGTGGTCAGGCAATACATCCCCTTGCATACCAAAAAATAGCGCAAAGTGACGTTAATCATGTACTAAGTGCCTCTCCCGACTATTGAGCTAAATTATCTTTCACCAACACATCTTGACAATTAACACTAAGTAAGGTATATCAACCAACTTCACAATTTTACTGCTAGATCGGATAATCATTAGGTAAGCTTACTGCTCCTACCAGTCACTGCTATTACGTCAGCCGATTGTCAATGAATTCTATTGTTTCACCAATTCAACAGTTATTGATCACTTAGCTACTAATCTTAATAACTTGATCCGTAACCCTTAGTGCTTTAAGCTATGTGGGTGAGTTAATCAGCATTTTGCTCACTGCTGCTCTGATTGCCTTTGCACTCAACTATGCCGTAGCTGCAGTCAGAGCATTCCTACCCAGAACCCTAGCAGCAGTGTTAGTTTATCTACTAGCCGCCTTGATCGTGGTGATTCTTGCCCTAACCTTAGCCCCCCCAGTATTCAACCAAGGGCGACAATTAGTAACCAAGTTACCAGAGTTGCTAGCAGAAGGTCAGCAGCAATTGGGAGATTTCCAAGCCTGGAGTGAACAGCGCAATTTACCGGTTGATGTCCGGATCTTAGGGTCTCAACTGTTGGCACGAGTGCAAGCACAAGCAGAAGCGATCGCAACCACTGGCTTCGGCTTAGTAGTCGGTACCTTTAACTGGTTTGTAGACTTAATCTTTATTTTAGTGATCTCATTTTATATGCTCATCGATGGTGAGCGACTTTGGCGAGGTCTAACCGCCATTTTTTCCCCGGTGATTAGAGAGGTTTTAACCGAAGGATTGCAGCGTAATTTACAACAAATTGTGATCGGTCAAATCCTGTTAGGATTGTTTATGACAGCCACCCTCACCCCAGCCTTCTGGGTCTTGAAAGTCCCGTTTTTCTTACTCTTTGCTGTCTTCATTGGATTTATGGAAGTGATTCCTTTTGTCGGAGCAACCCTGGGTATTGGCACAGTTGTGATTGTAGTAGCGTTTATTGACTGGTGGCTAGCCCTAGAAGTATTGGCCGTATCCGTAGGTCTACAGCAGATCAAAGACAACTTAATTGCTCCGAGAATTCTCGGTAACTTGACCGGTTTATCTCCAGTGATCATCTTTGTCTCTTTGCTATTCGGAGCAAAACTGGGAGGATTGTTGGGGCTAATTCTCGCAATTCCCCTTACAGGTGTCGTGAAAAGTCTAGTGGAAATTATTTTTGAGCCTACCCTACCCCCTCAAACTGGAGATTTCTTTAACAATCCTTATCAAGAATCCTTATAGTTATTAATCGACAGATAAGCATTCAGCTATCAGCTATCAGCTATCAGATTGATAGAAGATAGCTAACAACTTTAAAAATAAGCTTACAATCCCA
>NZ_JAAHHX010000064.1:0-37054 GCF_010672065.1 Moorena sp. SIO4A1
GCAACTCCTCAGTTTGATAACTGATACAATTGTTTCAACTGTAACTCCCAAACCAACTACGAACAAAGGATCTTTTCCACATCTGCTCATCCTTTTGTAAACAAATATTAATTTCGCCAGCCGTATCAAAGTTGGGGGATTTAGGGGGCTGCAATAAAATCAGATAATCGCCCTTCATTCCTTAATTCAGCAACGCCTACGATTGTTCCTAATTCATACTGGTGTCAGGCAACCAGTTAAGTTCCTTTCTCATATAAACATGGAGCTGATTAATCTCCTCGTTTTCCAGGATTTCTAATATGGCTAGATTCAAGTTGCTCTGGACATCATAGTAGAGCTTGGGCTCAATCACAAATACCCGAATTTTAATCACCCGAGCATTCTGTTCAAGGCGGGAAAATACAACTTTAATTTTATCCTTGTTCACGGCATCGATAGTCGGAATTGTTTCTTTAATAGCCTGACAAATTAGCCTAGTTTGCTTGGCCGAAATCCCATCAATTTTCAGAGTTAAATTTATGCCCCACTGAACTGTCTCGCCAGTCTTATCTGACCAATTTGCAAAAATTCCAGAAATCATTTGAGAATTGGGAAGTTTTTTGATATAACCCCAATCAGTAATAAGAAGCCTTGTACTTCTCAGACCAATATTGAGTATCTTAACCCTACCACTTACTCCGTCCAATACTATCACGTCACCGGGTTTATAGAGACCATCAGCGTAGATAATCACTGTACAACACCAGTCATAGACAATGTCTTTGAATAACAAACCTATGGCGACACCTGCGCCACCCAGTAGACCGATCAGTGCACCGGCAGATGACCCCAACAAAATTTCACTGGCTTTAATGGTAGCAATCACGATTGCTGCGATCTGAAAAAGCTTTGGGAAGTAGGGGACGAACAAATCGTCGAGTTCAGTTTCAGTGTTTGCCGCTAATCCGGCTAGAAGCTCCCCCAGTAGTGGAGCAGCACGGTAAAGAATATAGGTGGCAATGAACAGAATGCTCACAAACATAATCTCGGGGATTTTCTGATTCTGTTCAGGAGTAAGATGGGTGGCCACAACTAGATGTACTAGCCATAGTCCAGCGATCCAAATTAGCCAGCCTAATGGTGCCCTAAGAATCCTAATGAACTCATCGTCTAGGGTGGTTTCTGTACCGCTAGTCAGACCCTCGAGTCTGTGAATGATTATTGAAGTGAAAAAGCCTCGCAATATATGGGTGAAGAGGAGGATGAGCACCACAATAACTATCGTGGTAACAGGAATGTTGGGGAGCTGGAAGTCGGACTCAAAGATCTTTTCTTTGATTAGGTTGATTCTATTGTTGAATGTACTCTTAAGGTTTTCCATGGTTTCAACCAAAATAAAACAGCAGAGATCAACCTGTGCCTAGCTAAATGGCAAGTCGATGGCAAGTCTGTTGATGGATTGATTTTACTATAACTGAAGTTCCCCCAAAGTTTGAGCTACTCGAAACCTCAATCCCAAGCTCTGTGGCGTTCCTAGGCTTGCCGGTACTTATTGCTACTGGGTACAGTATTATTGATAATGCTCACAACGTTGAGCTGAAGGGCGTTTGAGCGATGCAGCGCGGTCTTGGGGGTTTCCCCCATGAGCGACTGCATCAAGAAGCGATTTGGTTCTCAAATAAAAATGCGACCAGTGCCTATAGTTGGATTATATTCCAATTGCAGACATACTTCAAGAACCAACATGGGTACACAATTTTTGGGACCAATCATGCTTATCCCTTATGGGGAGAGGCTTTAACTGGTCTAGTAGTACAAATGAACGGGGGAACTTCAGCTATAAGTGGGGAATTTACCGAATCCTGCTAGGTATGCAATAAATATGATTTAGAGCAATTGCCCGTTTGCGCAGCACCCTAGGAGCCAGTTTGAAACGTGATCGGCTCTCCTAGACTGATTATAGTAAATGGTTTAAATGAGCGATTACCCCTTAAATAGCAAGGGATTCAATAAACTAAAAATGCCATGTCTTGATCCACCCTTCGCGACTGCATCAAGACATGGATGTTGAATTCCGCGAAGGATTACTAGCTATTGGTTTGTTTAGCGATCGCGAATCAACTTCCCAGTTCGGTTGATTAGAGCCATGGGCTTGTAGAATCAAAGGTCCTGTCCCCATAGTTTCCAGGGTCCTGCCAGGAACAGATGCCCAGAGCTCGAATAGGGATGCAGCCGCGCTGCATCCCTTGTTCAAAGGATTGCTAGGATTTATATGCCACCTCAGTAACTAAATTTTCCTTAACCTCACTAACTAAATTTTCCTTCAGCTGTTTGTAGTCTTGGAGTTCCTTTCTCAGATCAACATGCAGGTGATCAATCTCCTCTTTCTGGATGATTTCTAATATGGCTATGTTCAAGTCATTCATGGCGGCCAAATAGAGTTTTCTATCAATCACAAATACCCTAACTAGAATCACACGAGCATTCTCTTCAATGCTGGACAATACAACTTTCATTTTCTGCTTGTGCAATCCATCGATAGTCGGAATTTTGGCTTTAATAGCCTGACAAAGTCTGGTAGTTTGCTCCGCTGAAATTCCATCTATTTTCAGAGTTAAATTTATTGCTCCCAACTCCAACGTATCGCCAGGATTCTGTGACCAATAATTGACCACAACTCCACCAATCATTTTAGAATTGGGAATTTTTTTGGTACCACCAACAGTAAGAAGACGAACCTTTGTACTTCTCAGACCAATACTGAGTATCTCAACAAAACCATTTATTCCGTCCAATTTTACCCAGTCACCGGGTCTATAGAGACCATCAGCATAGATAACCACTGTACAAAACCAGTCATAGATAATGTCTTTTAATAACAAACCTAAGGCGACACCTGCGCCACCCAGTAGACCGATCAGTGCACCAGCAGATGCCCCCAACAAAATCTCACTGGCTTTACTGGCAGCAATCAGGATTGCTGCTATCTGAAAAAGCTTTGGGAAGTAGGGGACTATCAAATCGTCGAGTTCAGTTTCCGTGTTTGCCGCCAATCCGGCTAGAAGCTCCCCCAATAGTGGAGCAGCACGGTAAAGAATATACGTGACAATGAACAGAGCGCTCACAGAGAGAATCTCGAGGATTTTCGGATTCTGTTCAGGACTAAGATGGCTTGCCACAACTAGATAGACTAGCCATAGTCCAGCGATCCAAATTAGCCAGCCTAATGGTTGCTTAAGAATGCTAATGAACTCATCGTCTAGGGTAGTTTCTGTACGGCTAGTTATCAGCTCGAGTCTGTGAATGATTATTGAAGTGAACAAGCCTCGCAATATCTGGGTAAGGAGGAGGATGAGCACCACAATAACTATCGTGGAAACAGGAATGTTGGCGAGCTTGAAGTCGGAATCAAAGATCCTTTCTGTGATTATGTTGATTGTAGTGTTGAATGTACCCTGAAGGTTTTCCATCGTTTGGACCAAAATACAGTAACATAGATCGACCTGTGCCTAGCTAAATGGCAAGTCGATGGCAAGTCTATTGGTAGCATGATTTTACTATAAGTTGCGAATTTAGCGAATCATGCTAAGTACCTCGACAAAAATAAACCTCACTTCTTGATGCAAAGCGCGAGTGGGGGAAACCCCCTGTTCCCTTGCTGCATCGCTGTATTAACTTGTGTAAAGTTGCCAAAAGTCCGTCTGCTCCCAGCTCCGAACGCGCCCCGCGTGGCCCACGGCCTCAGTCCCTGCTCCCTATTTCAACAGTTAATTTTACTTTTGTCCGACTACTTAGGTATGTAATAAACATGATTGACACCAATTGCCCGTTTGGGCAGCACCCTAGGAGCCAGTTTGAAAGGTTTACTATCTGGGGTGCATCTCATACAGCGGTTTTCAATTCGGTCAGGTACAAATTCTTGAGGTGCGACCCGTGGCGAATTTAATTCGCCACGGGTCGCACCTAAAAGCGATGCAGCTTCGAAGGGAGCCAACGCTGCATCGCTTGTTCAAAGCATTGCTAGGATTTAGATACCACCTCACTAACTAAATTTCCCTTCATCTGTTTGTAGTCTTGAAGTTGCTTTTCCAGCTCAATATGCAGGTGATCAATCTCCTCTTTCTGCAGGATTTCTAATATGGCTATATTCAAGGATTGCTGGGCAGCATAGTAGAGGTTGGGATCAATCACAAATACCCTAACTATAATCACGCGAGCATTCTCTTCAATTTTGGAAAATAAAACTAACATTTTTTTCTTGTGCAAGCCATCGATAGTCGGAATTCTTTCTTCAAGAGCCTGACAAATTCGGATAGTTTGCTCCGCTGAAATGCCATCAATTTTCAGAGTTAAATTTATACCCCACTCAAATCTCTCGCCAATCTTCTGTGACCAATTTTCCACAACGCCAGCAATCATTTTAGAATTGGGAACTTTTTTGATAGAACCCCACTCAGTAAGGCGAAGTGTTGTACTTCTGAGACCAATACTGACGATCTGAACAAAACCATTTACGCCGTCCACTCCTACCCAGTCACCAGGTTTATAGAGACCATCAGCGTAGATAATCACCGTACAACACCAGTCATAGATAATGTCTTTGAATAACAAACCTAAGGCGACACCGGCACCACCGAGTAGACCGATCAGTGCACCAGCAGATGCCCCCAACAAAATCTCACTGGCTTTAATGGCCGCAATCAGCACTGCTGCGATCTGAAAAAGCCTTGGGAAGTAGGGCACGAACAAATCGTCCAGTTCAGTTTCAGTGTTGGCCGCCAATCCGGCTAGAAGCTCTCCCAGTAGTGGAGCAGCACGGTAAAGAATATAGGTGGCAATGAACAGAGCACTCACAAACAGAATCTCGGGGATTTTCTGATTCTGTTCAGGAGTAAGATGGGTCGCCACAACTAGATGTACTAGCCAGAGTCCAGCCAGCCAAATTAGCCAGCCTAATGGTCGCCGAAGAATCCTAATGAACTCATCGTCTAGGGTGGTTTCTGTACCGCTAGTCAGACGCTCGATTCTGTTAACGATTATGGCAGTGAACAAGCCTCGCAATATCTGGGTGAGGAGGAGGATGAGCACCACAATCACTATCGTGGAAAGAGGGATGTTGGCGAGTTTGAAGTCGGTATCAAAGATCCTTTCTTTGATTACGTTGATTGTATTGTTGAATGTACTCTTAATGTTTTCCATAGTTTCGACGAAAATGCAACAGCAGAGATCGACCTCTGCCTAGTTAAATGGCAAGTCGATGACAAGTCGATGGCAAGTCGATTGGTGAAATGATTTTACTATAAGTTGCTAATTTACCCAATAGTGCTGGGTATGCAATTGGGATTGTGTCCGCAAACAGGATTTAGAGCGATTGGCGGTTTCCGCAGCACCCTACGAGCCAGTTTGAAACGTTTATTATCCGTTTTTAGGAAAACTATTCGGTCAATCAACGCTGGAATTTACCGAAAAGTATTAGCTAGTAAAAGACGGCGGAAATACCGACTGCATCAAGACATGGATGTTGAATTCCGCAAAGGATTACTAGCTATTGGTTTGTTTAGCGATCGCGAATCAACTGCAACCAATCAACTGCCCAGTTTGGGTTGATTAGAGCCATGGGCTTGTAGAATCAAAGGTCTTCTGCCCATAGTTTCCAGGGTCGTGCCAGGAGCTGATGCCGAGATCTCGAATAGCGACGGGTGCGCCGACCTGAAGGGCTTCCCCCCACTCGCGCTTTCTATCAAGACAAGCATCAAGACAACCCAGTTACTCCTGCTTGGCCAGACTTGTCAACCCAACTTGTAAACAATTAATTACCTATAAACGGCTAGTTTAACTTGAAACTAAAACTTGATCATGTGGTAGACCTCCCAGGCTGACTAGTCTATAGTCATCTCGTAAAGACGGACATAATACTAGCATGTTCTACTTGTGATATGGGTACCCTATTTCTAAAATTAATCTAAATTCTCTTGTGTAGATGGCGAAAACAATACCCTATTGATTTGTTCTATGCCTAGCCCATCTCCCCATCTCCCCATCTCCCCATCTCCCCATTTCCCCATCTCCCCATTTCCCCATTTCCCCATCTCCCCATCTCCCCATCTCCGGGGCCCCACACTTTTATGATGGGTATTCAACCCGACTTGATATGAGGGGGATGAGGGGGATGAGCTTGTGCTCAGCAAGTAACATCACCATCAAGCAACTTGCTATCAGGAACTTTTGCACTTTTGCCTAACTTCTATCTGTATGATTTGCACTGATTCGCTGATTGACCAAACTAGCTCGTTATTGATTAAGGCTATTCTCAGTAAAAACTCATTAAGCTAGGATTTAATAGATTCATGTATACTGGAAATATCTAGGACTTAATGAGTAGTTTAAAATGCCCATTGACAATCTATAAAAATTTGCTCTTGGGACGTTAACACTACCGATACTGTGTCAATAAATATAGTCAATATTGATATCGTATGTGATAGGATTCGATTCCTAATTAGTTTGTCAGCCCAAAACTAATCCTATTTCAAAATCACCCTATTTCAAAATCACCAATTACCCATTACCTTTTCCCCAGCTCATGAACCTTTCATCCTCGACATCTCAAAATCTGCCCCAGTCCAAGAGAAAGCTAGGACTCAGGTTAGGGATTGGGGCAATAGTTCTAGTGACAGCTGCCTTAATTTTGCTATTTACGCCGGTTGGGTCTTGGCTGAAGCTGGAAAATCTGAGATGGCTTCAGGAAAGCATGGGTATTTTTGGACCACTGGGGTACATTTTAATTTATATTGTTGCCACAGTACTAGCTGTTCCTGATGCGATTTTAACCTTTTCGGCTGGTGCTCTGTTTGGACTAATGCTGGGTACTTTGTGGACTGTGATTGGTGCTACTTTGGGAGCAACGGCTGCGTTTATGATTGCTCGCTTTGTTGCTGGTGATTGGGTTAAGTATAAGTTTCAGGACTCTCGTTTGGAGCAACTCAGTGAGGGCATTGAGAAAAATGGTTTTTGGTTTGTGCTCTCAATTCGCCTCGCGCCAATTTTTCCATTCAATGCGGTTAACTATTTGTTCGGCTTAACACCAATTCCTCTACCCACCTATGTGATAGCCACCGCAGTGGGAATTATCCCGGCTACCTTTGCTTATGCTTGGTTAGGTCGCAGTGGTCTGGAAGCTATCAGCGGTAGTCCCCCCTGGCAAATGATCGCAGCACTAGTTGTATTAGCGGTGCTATCTACCACCCCCCTACTTTGGAAACAATCAAGACTTAGGCAATAACTCTGCTTGTAGGGTGTGTTAATAACAGACCCTACACCATCAGGGCGAATATAAAAGCGAATAAAAGTCGAGTTTTGCCTAAGTCCTGACCCTAAGTCCTAAGAATTTAAGGTGATTAAGGTAGAAGATTGATGAGATTGAACATATTGCTGAAAAGACGAAGCCTTTGGTTAGCGATCGCGCTATTTATTTTGGTCCTATTGTGTTACTCGACTCCTGTCAGAGCCTTATTTAACCAAAGGTTCCTAGTGCAACAGTTGCAAGAATTAGGCCATTGGGCAATCTGTTTATTTATCCTGGTTTATGCTCTGGCAACGGTTTTAGGAATTCCTGGCACAGTACTGACTATCGCTGGTGGTACAGTGTTTGGTTTAGTTTGGGGTACCTTCTGGTCTGTTATCGGAGCAACCTTGGGGGCATTGGGAGCATTTTGGGTAGCGCGTTACCTATTGCGAGATTGGGTTGAATACAAGTTCAGGCATCATAAAGCATTGGTCAGCTTCAATCAAGCAGTGATGCAGACACCCCTGATGTTTGTCTTAGCAGTACGCTTTGCCCCCATTTCTCCTTTTAATGTAGTGAATTTCCTGTTTGGTCTAACCCCGATTGGCTCGGTAGAGTATACCCTTGGCACTTTCTTTGGGATTATTCCTGGTACCCTCGCCTATACTTGGCTGGGAGTAACTGGAGGGGAAGCTTTGCAAGGAGGCGATCGCTTACCATTTTTCCTAGCACTGAGTTTCCTAGGTATACTGTCTGCCTTGCCACTGTTGGCAAAGCGAAAAAAGAAATAGTCTTCCTGTTGCCCATTCTCCTGTCCCATTCTCCTCATTTTCCCATCTTTCCCATCCTCCCGATCTCCCCTATCAATCCCAGGAAGTACCATGGCAAGAAAGCAACGTGGTATCAGTGGGTCAATAGGGTAAAAAATTTTCTGATCAACTACCCCGACTTGCTAGGCTTTTCCTGAAACGTATCCGTAAGACAAGTAAAGAATAAGAGAGGGATTTACGGGAATCTGTTATATTTGTTAATATGAAGGGTGTAACCCCTCATCTTTTCCCTGTCTTGATGCAATAGCGAGTGGGGGAAACCACGGCAGTCGCTCATGGGGGGAACCCCCTTTGGCGGCGCTGCCTCCCCTGTTCCCTTGCTGCATCGCTGAGGTAAGGGGAAAAGGAAGGTTCTGTCAGTAGTTCCTTTTAACTTAAACTTTACTCGTTAAAGTTTTTACCTTAATTTTTGAAACGTTAAGTTTTCACAAGTCCCGTGAGACCGAAGGTGAGTGCTTGCCATTCGTTTTGTATAGCAAGACACTTAAGGTGCGCTTTCCAAAAGCGCACCTAAAAGTGTTTTTCACCAAGTGTTTTTCACCAAAATTTAACATTTTGGGGGATATTTACTATACAATACTGAGGATAGCCTTCCCAAGATTTTCACAATGTGTGATTAAACTTCGCGATTGACTCCAAGAACATCTCAACCAGAATACTAATTTTCTATGCATGTTGATAGAGATGAGTGTCTGTTAATAGGTCATGGGTAATAGGTAATAGGTAATAGGTAATAGGTAATAGGTAATAGGTAATTGCGATATACAAGTGGTGTTTAATAGCAGCCATAGTATGATCCTCAATTGTAAATTGGCAATTACCTATTATCAGTTACCGATGATATATACCCGAATAACTATGTCTCTCCGACCTTAGACATAGGCGTTGAAATTAGGTTTAAGGTTAAGTGGGGTAACGCTTCCATAATCGTTTTCACACCTATGTCTATTACTAATAAAATATCCACCCTTGGCGACTTTGAGCTTGGCAGGAAATGACTAAAGAACAGTATTATAAAAATTGGTTCAATGGACAATCGTTCATTATTACTTTTTGCCTGTTACCTTCTCTAGTAATTATCTTAGGGGTAATCAGCATGTTTATCGAAAACAACAATTTTCGATTGACGGATTCATCAACAATTATTGTAAATCCAATAGAATCACTGATTAGTTGGTTCAAAGACACGTCAGAACCAAAAAACTCATTATCAAGTGTTGCTAAAACTAGTTCTGAACAACTAGTATATAAAGCTTCACTGCTCAATAAACTAATGCTAGCTATTATAACTGACTATGAAGAAACTGGACTAGGGATAGGGATAGGGATAGACAATATTAAGCCTGGCTTTGAAGCCATTGGTTTTACCTTTAACCAGGGAGAAAATATTCATAATCAAATTAATTTGATAGGCAACAATACGGGGGGCACAGTATTAATTAATCTCCTGGGAAATGTTAACAATATAACTCAAGCCTCGATCGCCACTAAAATTCCCTATAAATACTCTCATGAAAGCCAAGCTGCTTTACTTTTAGGATTATTCATTAGGGTAGTATCACCGGAATGGGAAAATGGTATAGATTGGATTAACTATGGCTTGAAAGAAGTTAGTGAAAACCATAAAAATTTATTAATCACGGAACAAAAAAACTATCAGATTCACTTAAGGGTTGACCGGGAGGGGGATTTGGTAATTCTCACTATAAAATCCCGCTCTAAATCCTAAGTGAACAGTAATCTTTAATTGTGTCGGACTACACAAGTGTTGAATCGAGTAATACTCACATCTTGCACCATTCTCAATAAGCTTGCTTCATGTAGGGTGGGCAGTGCACCAGACAGATAATGAAGCTTGCAAAGCGCGTTGGTAGGCACTGCCCACCCTAAGATTAATGACAATGGTGCAAGATCTCAGTCATAAACGTTTACCAAAATGGCTGATGTCTGTAGATATTTGTTTTTTTTGGGAGATGACAACAGTAAAAATGCAACAGAAACGTTTATGCTTCTGTTGCTTTTTACGTAATGGTTAACAGTTAATGATTCGATTCAGTTTTGAGAGTTTTCAACCCTTAACACAAACAACCTGCTTCAGAGTTGCCACTACCTCAACTAGATCTGACTGATTAGCCATCACTTGATCAATTGGCTTATAAGCACCTGGGATTTCATCGATAACGTCCTTATCCTTACGGCACTCAACACCTTTAGTTTGCTCAACTAAATCATCAACGGTGAACTGCTTTTTTGCTTTGCTGCGAGACATCAAACGACCAGCACCATGAGCACAGCTGCAGTAGCTGTCATGATTGCCTTTACCCTTAACAATGAAAGACTTTGCCCCCATGGAACCAGGGATGATACCATAGTCGTCGGTACGAGCTCGCACTGCTCCTTTTCGAGTAACATAAACCTCTTCGGAGAAATGCACTTCTTTCTCGGCATAGTTGTGATGGCAGTTAACTGATAACAAGGGCTTGAACGACTTACCACCAGCCAGATGTTTCTCTACAATTCGCTTGAAGCGAGCCATCATGATATCGCGATTGTAACGGGCATAGTTTTGCGCCCATTGCAAATCCCGCCAGTAGGCAGCAAATTCAGGGGTTCCTGCGACAAAGTATGCTAAATCTCGGTCAGGAAGGTGAGTATGTGCCAGCTTTGCTAATTCTTTAGCTTCCTCCGCTAGACATGCCCCACACCTCAATGCGCAGCATGAGTGTGGGAACGAAGTTACCGCAAGAATAGGGCAGCCTTTATGGTTGGTCGGCTATGCGTAAAAGGGTTAAAACTTTATGATTAAGGCTGCCCTAATAAACAGGTTTCATCTCCGGGATGAATCGCGGGCAGGAACTCTGATAAACAGCCTGAAAAACGTTATAATAAAAATAGCAGGGAAGACAAATTAAGAGCTAACCGCCACCTGCGTGTTTAAAAATAGAACTTTTTGTATTGTTCCGGTGCGGAGGGGCATCCCGTATCGTTAATAAAGCTTACCGAGTATCCTAAGCAATAGCTGGAGTTGGTAAGAAGCCCACACTGAACCGCGCTTGTCAGTGTGGGAGTATGTCACCTAGCTGATTACCAATATGCCGTGAACCGGAGTGTAGCATCAGCCACACTTGGTTTTCGGTATCAAGACACAATTCAATGAAATGATTGCCACCACCAAGGGAACCCAGCTGTTTCATGGATTTTCCATCTAGCCGTTGCACACCTGGATGAAGCTCCTTAAAGTCACGCCAGCCTTGCCAGTTTACTACTGGTTTTTCGATATCTTTGTTTTCATTAAAGCCAACGGGAATAGCTGCTTCAATCTCCAAGCGAATCTTCTTGAGCTTGCCCTCCAATTGCTCTGCCACAAAAGGGGTTTTGATGGCAGACATGCCACAGTTGTGAACAAACACACCAGCGGTCAGGGCAAAGTTGTGATACTCTGGCACAGTTAGGCAGTAGACATCTTGTCTTTCCTGAAGTGGTAAGATCTTGACGACTTTGTGATTTGCCCCCCCTACCAGATTTGAGCTTGGATGCTCGGCAGGAGCAAGGTTATGGTGATCAATATGGTGATCAATATGGTGGTCAATGACTGTTCTATGACCTGGAAAAGATGGTACTCTTCCTGACAATTGAGATTCTAACCATTCAGTGGCAGGGATATCAGTGGTAGGGATATCAGTGGCAGAGATAATCTCATCTGCCTTTTGCCATCTTCCAGAATAGGGTTGCTGGATTAAGGTGTAACCATCTTTATCGATTTGGGAGTAGAAAGGCATCAAGGATGTCCCTGGTTTGAGGTCACGGGCTTCCCGGTAACTACCATCCCTGAGCATGAATCGATGATCGGGAGTACATTTAATTTCTTCTGAGTTGTCGAGAACGACCTTTAAGAGTAGTTGGTTACGGCGGGTTAATTTGGCTGTAGCCTTAGCCGGGACGATTTTTCCGGTTTGTGTGCAGGAGTAGACAATAATTTCTCGCTGACTGCTGGCTAGTGCTTGGAGTGAGTAGGATTTGCCATCAGCCAAGGGAACGAGGGTATCACCTGTAAAACAACCAATATCTACCCCGACAGCTGCTGGCAGGATGGCATCTTTGGTGGCAATTACAGAGCCAACTAATGAGCCTTTACCTAGGTGAACGTCTGGCATTAATGCGACGTGCTTAAACACAAATGGCAGAGACGCAACATTTTTCGCCATTTGGGTTTCCTGAGCAGCTAGGGAGTGATTCGCCCAAGACAGCACCGGTTTTGGGGTGGAGATGTCTAGTTTTTCGTAAGGCATAACAATAATTATTTATTTTTTTTATATATTACAACATAATACAAAATTGTGACAAACATTGCCATAAGGTCGAATCTCAGGATCAGGTGATCATCACAAGTTTTCTTGAAGGAATCTGTGGACAGTTTAGTAAGTGTCACACTATCCCCCTGTCCAGGTAAAATACTCTTGACCTGAAACCTAGCCAGACTCTGGATGATCAGCTTTGCTGAAAGACCGGGGGGTTAACCCCATAACTAGATAATTCCCAAATGAATTCCACTTCTGTAGGAGGTGGCTGTGTCAAATTGAACTATTATAAGATTTGGAGTTATTGAGTAATTTTTTTATATATTGCTATGGATATTCTGACACTAGGCTGGGTTTCTGTACTGGTTTTGTTCACTTGGTCAATCTCAATGGTTGTCTGGGGTCGTAACGGGTTTTAACAGTATCGTGGAAAATCCCGTAATCACTATGTTGTTCTTTGCTGCCGCTGGATTATTAGTGGTGGTCAGCGGAGGAATCATTTATCTAACTGCTGCTGAGTGGCGCGATCGCCGCCGCAAACAGCGGGATAAACAGGGATGAAAATCTGACAGCGGATGGCTGGGGGTTTTCATCCCTCTAAAGGAAGCACTACCAACTTATATCTCAACCAAACAAGCAAACGTTAATTTGTTTTGTTTGAAGAGAGTCCTAGGAGCGTAAATCCTTGGACTCACTTGATATCGCTAAAGCTTATTTGTCCTAAATCAATACTAAAATTTATAATCCGTGATGTCACATGACGGAACAAGCTTTTATAGTTTCTGGTCAGTATCTGAGTGATCATCTTGATGATCCCCACATCGTAATTGTCGATTGCCGTTTTGCTCTATCTGATCCAAACCTGGGCTATGAACAGTATAAAGTTAGCCATATCCCGGGCGCTCACTATCTCGATTTGAATAAGGACCTTTCGAGACCAGTAGAGCGTCATGGCGGTCGTCATCCTTTGCCTGAACCTGGGAAGTTAGCCCAGAAATTAGCAGCGATTGGTGTTAATTTCCGAAAAACCCTAGTGATTGCCTATGATGATTCCCGTTCTGCTTTTGCAGCCCGCTTGTGGTGGCTGCTGCGCTACTTGGGACACGACCAAGTGGCGTTGCTGGATGGGGGTTGGACAGGATGGCATTCCCAAGGGTATCCAGTATCTGATCAAGAGCCTACCACAAAACCAGGCATATTTGTAGAGCAGTTGCGCTCTGATTTGGTAGTGGATATTAATACTGTGAAAGTACGTAAAGATCTGCCAGAGGTGGCGTTGGTAGACTCTAGGGAAAGCGATCGCTATTTAGGTAAACGAGAACCGATTGACCCTGTTGCCGGTCACATTCCCGGTGCACTAAACTACCCTTGGCATGGTGTGACGGACAGCAATGGTTATTTGCAACCATTAGCATCCCAACAAGAGCGCTGGACTGAGCTGGAGAACAAACAAGAAATTCAGGTTTATTGTGGTTCTGGTGTAACCGCTTGTGTAAATCTCTTCTCCCTGGCATTGGCAGGAATTAATACTGGCAAGCTTTATGCTGGGAGTTGGAGTGACTGGTGCTCTTATCTATAATTTTACCCACCGGTTGACGTTGCTTGCTTTGAGAAACTGTGGCACTACCCAAAGCAAGCAATAGCTTAGGTGTGTTGCTTGCCCAAAAGCTTGCCAGTCCCGTTAAACTACCACTACTTTGATACTCCTAATTGTTTCGATCTGAGTTGCTACCCTTCTCCCTAGGACTTAACTGAAGCGGTGCGACAAGGCGCTGCCTGAACCTCGCCATGGTATAGCAGTCGCCAGGGCAGGCGCGGACATGACAAAAGTCTCAAACCTAAGTAAGCGCAAGAGTTTGACTTCTGACTTCTGACTTCTGACTTCTGACTTCTGACTTCTGACTTCTGCTATAACGCGCACCAAGACAGAGGAGGGTAAATTTGGCATCCTATCCTCAAAATCAGGAAATTATCCCCCTATTGCTTACTCTTTCACTAGGTAAGTACATATAAGTCATCTCTATCAGTAGTAATCACATCACTAATTACCAGTAACTAGTTAAGTCTTAGCACTAATTACTAATTTACTATCTAAAAACTGCTAGAATAAAAAATTATATTAAAGATTATATAGAAAATTGTTAGGTTTAAGTAAATATGCATTGTCCACTTAAACGTATGTCTATTTTTGTAGACGGCAATAATATGTTTTACGCCCAACAAAAGAATGGGTGGTTTTTTGATCCTAGGCGAGTTTTGGACTATTTTAAAAATGAGCCTGGTATTACTCTAGTTAATGCATTTTGGTACACAGGACTCAAAGATCCTCAAGACCAGCGGGGGTTCCGAGATGCTCTAATTAGTCTAGGATACACGGTTCGTACTAAAATTTTAAAGGAATATTATGATGATAACTCGGGTCGCTATTCACAAAAGGCTAATTTAGATATAGAAATTGTTGTGGATATGTTTAATACAGTCGAACAGTATGACAAAGTGATCTTGTTTAGTGGAGATGGGGATTTTGAAAGAGCCATTGAATTACTCCGCTCTAAAAATACCCATATTACGGTGGTTTCCACAGAAGGGATGATTGCTAGGGAACTGAGGAATGCCACTGACCGTTATATTGATCTAAATGATGTCCGTGATCAAATTGAAAAAATTGATTCATAGTTATAATTATAAACAAAGCAAACTTTCTGTCTAGTTGGCTGACGACCGTTTCCTTCAAATCACTGACTATCAACCAATCGAGTTAGTTATGAACCAGCAACCTCAATCAGAGCGCATTATCATTTTCGACACTACCCTCCGGGATGGGGAACAATCTCCTGGAGCAACCCTCAATGTGGATGAGAAGCTGATTATTGCTCACCAACTGGCACGATTGAGAGTTGATGTGATTGAAGCAGGCTTTCCCTACGCTAGTCCTGGGGATTTTGAGGCGGTGCAAAAAATTTCTGAAGCTGTGGGCATAGAATCTGGACCAACTATTTGTGGTCTAGCACGGGCAAGTCGTGATGATATCAAAGCGGCGGCGAATGCCCTCAAACCGGCAGCTAATGCCCGTATTCACACTTTCATTGCCACTTCGGATATTCATCTGGAGTACAAACTGAAGAAGACTAGAAAGGAAGTGTTAGAGATTGCGCCAGAAATGGTGGCTTATGCGAAGTCTTTTGTGGATGATGTGGAATTTTCCCCGGAGGATGCAGGGCGCAGCGATCCCGAGTATCTCTACGAAGTCCTGGAACGGGTAATCGATGCGGGGGCGACTACGGTTAATATTCCTGATACTGTAGGTTACACTACCCCAAGCGAATTTGGTGGCTTGATTCGTGGGATTAAGGAAAATGTTCCCAATATTGACCGGGCAATTATTTCTGTCCATGGTCATAATGATTTAGGTCTGGCAGTGGCTAACTTCCTGGAAGCAGTGAAAAATGGAGCCAGGCAATTGGAATGCACGATTAATGGTATTGGAGAACGGGCTGGTAATGCGGCTTTGGAAGAGTTGGTAATGGCATTACATGTCCGCCGTCAGTATTTTAATCCTTTCTTCGGACGCCCCCCAGAGTCGAAGGAACCCCTAAGCATTATTGATACTCGTCAGATTTACAAGACATCCCGCCTGGTTTCGAGTCTTACGGGGATGTTGGTACAACCGAATAAGGCGATCGTGGGCTCGAATGCTTTTGCTCATGAGTCTGGTATTCACCAGGATGGGGTCCTTAAGCACAAGCTGACCTATGAAATTATGGATGCGGAGTCGATTGGGTTAAAGGAAAATCAAATTGTACTGGGTAAACTATCCGGTCGCAATGCTTTCCGTTCTCGCCTCAAGGAGTTGGGCTATGATTTGTCGGACAATGACTTGAATAAGGCGTTTGTTCGGTTTAAAGAGGTGGCGGATAAGAAGAAGGAGATTACGGATTGGGATTTAGAAGCTATTGTTAATGATGAAGTTTACCAGGCACCGGAAGTGTTTCACTTAGAGTTGGTGCAGGTTTCCTGTGGGGATCATGGTAGTCCTACGGCTACGATTACGCTGCGAACACCTACAGGTAAAGAACTTAGTGATGCTGCTATTGGTACTGGTCCGGTGGATGCGGTGTACAAGGCCATTAATCGGGTGGTGAATCGGGTGGTGAAATTGCCTAATAAACTGATTGAGTTTTCGGTGCAATCGGTAACGGGAGGAATTGATGCTCTTGGGGAAGTGACTATTCGTTTGCAGCACAATGAACGGGTCTATTCGGGTTATGCTGCCAGTACGGATATTATTGTGGCTTCAGCACAGGCGTATGTGAATGCGCTTAACCGACTGTATTCAGCAATGCAGAACGGGAAGTTGGGTAATGATCCTGAGTTATCGATAGGTTCTCGAGCAGGGGTCTGATCTCAAATTGGTATGGAATCAATATAGCGGTTTGCAATTTGGTGAGGTACAAAGAGATCCCCCGTTTCCCTTATCAAGGGGGACTTTGAACTTGATAAGTGTACCTCATAATTCCTAGAAACGCTATATCTAATATCTAAAGGGTAAACCTCTCCATAGTTTGCCTTTCAATAATTGTCCCACTGCTTGAAACGGTGGGATTTCTTTTTGCTGAAATGTTTTTTTTGACACTCCCCACTACTCGACTGTTCGATAGAATAAGGTTTTATTTGCCAAGATTCAGATATAAGTTAGGAATTAGGATTGCGTATGTCAGCTGCCCAGCTAAACACTCACAGAAAACACCAACTTCACACAGAGTCAGGCTTTTACTATTTTGCTTATGGCTCTTGTATGTGTCCAGTAGATTTAAAGCGATCGCTTGGGGAAGATACCCATAATTTTGTGATTGGTACTGCTACCCTTAAGGATTATCATATTGGTTTTTACAACAAATCTCCAAGTCGTAATTGTGGCACGCTGGATGTGGTGAAAACTCCTGGCTCAAGGGTTGAAGGAGTGTTGTATCATTTACCTTGGCGGGTGAGTGAAGCTTTGGATCTGCGGGAAGGTGTGCCTCGCGGTCTCTACCGACAGGAAATGGTAAATGTCCACTGTCAAAATAAGTTGTATCAGGGCGTTCGGACTTATGTGGTGGTGAATAAGTTAGACCGGGAAATGGCTCCTAATGATTGGTATTTCGATGTGGTACTTCGGGGTGCTGTTACCTGTGGGATATCTGAGGAGTATTGCTGGAAGTTGTTTGATCATATGCACCAGTTGCAACTAAAAGCGAGCTGAGGATTGCTATTTGAAGTAGGGAGTAGGGAGTAGGGAGTAGGGAGTAGGGAGTAGGGAATAGGGAATAGGGAACAGGGAAAAAGATGTAGGGTGGGCAGTAAGTATCATCCCGATGGTAAGCTTTGGAATTGGTATTATTACTGCCCACCTTTAGCAAAGGGAATAGGGAGTAGGGAGTAGGGAGTAGGGAGTAGGGAATAGGGAATAGGGAAAAAGATGTAGGGTGGGCAGTAAGTATCATCCCGATGGTAAGCTTTGGAATTGGTATTATTACTGCCCACCTTTAGCAAAGGGAATAGGGAGTAGGGAGTAGGGAGTAGGGAGTAGGGAATAGGGAATAGGGAAAAAGATGTAGGGTGGGCAGTAAGTATCATCCCGATGGTAAGCTTTGGAATTGGTATTATTACTGCCCACCTTACGATTAATTTTATCAAAAAAACAGAGTAGTAGATGTAGGGTGGGCAGTAAGTATCATCCCGATGGTAAGCTTTGGAATTGGTATTATTACTGCCCACCTTACGATTAAGTTTTGCTTCGACTGCTATATCAGCTAATGCGCTATGGGGAAGCTACGGAACTTTTGAATAAAACAGGTATTCTTCAAAAGCTGAATACTGAATGCTTACCTATCAGATACACAGATTTTTTTTTCTATTCCCTATTCCCTATTCCCTGTTCCCTGTTCCCTAAAACCCAGTAATCTATACTAACCGAATTAAAAAATATAGATTTACTCGTTATCAAAATTTATCCAATCTTTCCATTCTTGATTTTCTTGATAATAGTCTTTCATGGCTTCTGCTTGTTGGGCTAAAATGCGACGACGTTCTTCTAGGGTAAGTTGTTGAAAAGCTTGGCGTTCCATTGAATGATTTTGTGCGATTTCAGGTACGATTAAAATAACTTCTATGGTTTCTCCTACCGGTAAATTTGGAAGGGAAATCTCAAGGCGGTTGCCTTGTTGAACGGTTGTGGTTAGATAGTGGGTTTGTTTCATTACAGCAGTTTTCAATTAGTTTAAGTATAAAGTCTTCGATTTTAGGGAGTAGGGAGTAGGGAGTAGGGAGTAGGGAGCAGGCAATAGGCAATAGGCAATAGTAGCGTGCGCGTAGCGCTTAAGCTTAATTATTAGATTAATTATACCAAAAAAATAGACAAATAAAAACTAGTTTATCTTACCATCATCTCCATATTTAATAATAAAAAAAATTCTAAATTCCTTGACAATATATTAATTTATAAATATATTAATAATATAAGCCATTTACAGGAGTCACGATTCATGACCAAGAACATTCCACCTAACTCCGATGACAAGAACACCCCAGAAAACCCTGGTCGCAAACCTAAGAAAGTCAAGCTGATCTTGACCGGTTCTCCTGAAAAAGTTTGGAAGACAATTATTGCCCTTTATGGCCTTAAATACGCCTATCCCAACGAGTGGAGCACTCCGGAACCTACGGGGAAGCCTGATGAGATTATGACTTTTTTGATTCGCTATTTTTACGTAGACTAGGATAGTAATTTGCCAGGGTTTTGACCCCCTGGCGACCATGATTTAAACTTGTTTTGTGGAGGTTAGTTTACTGAGTTAGGATGTTGTTGTTTTGAATCAGTTGCTGAGGTAAATGGTAAGTAGTCAGTGTTGTGGCACAGGCTTCTAGGCTGGGGAGCATCTCAACTTTGTAATTAGGTACATAGATCCCCCCTAACCCCCCTTAAAAAAGGGGGGAATTAGATTGAAAAGTCCCCCTTATTAAGGGGGATAATGGGGGATCTGAATCAGGGATTAACAAAATTGATATGCATCCTATAGCCTGTGACCTAACCCATAAACTGATAGCTGATAAGCTGTTCGCGTAGCGTGCGCGTAGCGCTTAAGCTGATAAGCTAAGCTTTATGTGTAGTGGTTTATATATTAGAATTCGGTCAAGCATTGGTTAACCAAACTTTGACCGATTTTTTTTTATTAGTATGTGTTGCGTAGGGTGCGTTAGGGGCGGGCTAGCCCTGATTTTCCGCCTCTTTCTGGTTGAAACAGTCCGCCCCGTAACGCACCACCGAGTCAAATAGCAAAAATGAGATGCATTCAGTGTGGAAAAAACTTCAGGTGACTTCATGGCACTTCAGATGGGTGAAGCTCTAAGACGATCGTTGTGATTATTTTTTCACAGATAAACAAAATTTGTGAACTTCTTGTCTCAATCTCGCTCAACTAATAAATAATACTCTAAACTAACTATAGTACTACCTACGGCACATTTTTACTGTTTGACACGGTGGTGCGTTACGGGACGGATTGTCCTAACACTGGCTACCAATACAATAATGGCTCCCCAGTCCCTAACGCACCCTACGAACATTTACAAAAGCGATCGCTTATGATTAGTAAAGAAGCCTTCGAGGAAAAATTCAACACCATGCCCTGGAGAAGACGACAAGTGTTGGAGGCGGTGGTTGGTGGCAAGACAGATGAAGCAATCAGAGACAAGGTGCTAAAGGTCAATGATCCATCTACCGTAAGAAAGCATATTTCTAAAATTTATGAAAACTTTAATATTGAAGCTAACGGTTATAATTGTCGTTGTGAGTTAGTGGAAATCGTTAATACCTATAAGCCAGAGTTAGTGGCTGATCAAGTATTAAACGAGTGCGGGTTATCCTCTAGAGCAACTCAAGAGATATATATTGAGCGCCCACCTGTTGAGGCTCGTTGTTATCAGGAAATTGTTAAACCGGGAGCGTTAATTCGGATTAAAGCACCGAAACGAATGGGCAAAACCTTACTGATTCAGCAGATTATCGCCCATGGTGAAAAACAGAGTTATGCTCAGGTTTATTTAAATATGAATGAGCTACCTTTCACTAATTTGGATAGCTTTTTACAATCGTTTTGTGTACGACTGTCTGACAACTTAGGATTGTCGGATCAGTTAGACAGTTATTGGAAAAAGCGTTTACCCAGCAAGGTAAACTGCAAACGATACTTAGAGCAGTATTTATTAAAGTCTTTAGATAGTCCGGTAGTTTTGTGTTTGGATGAAGTAGAGCAAGTCTTTTCTCATCAAGAGATTGCTGAAGGGTTTCTGACGTTGCTGCGTAGTTGGCATGAAGATGCTAAGAGTAAAGAGATTTGGAAAAAACTACGGTTGATTGTGGTTTATGCCACGGAAGTTTACGTTACCTTACCTACCGATCAATCGCCGTTTAATGTGGGATTACAGATAGATTTACTAGAGTTTACTGAGCAGCAGGTTACGAGCTTTGCCCAGGCTTATGGCTTGAATTTGTCTGGGGATTCAGTAACGCAACTGATGGCAATGGTGGGGGGACATCCTGATTTATTGTCCCAAGCCTTTGATTATCTCAAAAATCACCAAGCAGCAGACAACACACTGGATACCCTTTTGGCTAATGCCCCCACAGAAGCGGGAATTTATGGCAGTCATCTCCGTCAACTCTTAACTAGTATTCAAGAGCATCCGGAATTGCTGGAGGCTGTTAAATTATTAGTTAGTACAACTAAACCGGTGCGCCTGGATGCTACTATCACTCGCAAGTTGGAAAGTATGGGTCTGGTGCAACGCTATGGCAATGATTGTAGTTTGATATCTAATTTGTATCGTCTCTATTTTAGCGATCGCATTTTAGGGAAAAGGGAGTAGGGAGTAGGGAGTAGGGAGTAGGGAGTAGGGAAGTTAGAAGTTAGAAGTTAGAAGTTAGAAGTTAGAAGTTAGAATTGGGAATCGGGTAATATCATTATTATCAACATAGCAATAATTTCGATAACAATGAGCAAAACTATCTTTAACTATACCAAATTCTTGAAAACTACTTCTTCTCTCTCCCCATCTCCCCATCTCCCCATCTCCCCACACTCCCCACACTCCCCACACTCCCCACACTGCTCCCTGCTCCCTGCTCCCTGCTCCCTACTCCCTACTCCCTAAAACCCAAAAATTTGTACCTCACCAAATGGCAAACTGCTGTAATGACCAATCAACACTCAACACTCTACAAAGTAGGAGGTAGTTTACCTCACGATGAACCTACTTATGTGACCAGACAAGCGGATCAGGAGCTTTTTCAGGCATTGATGGCTGGGGAGTTTTGTTATGTGCTGAATTCCCGACAGATGGGTAAGTCTAGTTTGCGGGTAAGAACGATAAAACGCTTGAAAGAAGAGGGATTTGCTTGCGCGTCTATCGATCTGACCGTGATTGGAAAAGAAGACATCACGGTGTCGATGTGGTATGAAAGTTTGATGATGTTATTGATGGATGATTTCGAGCTTTTCGGAAAATTTGATGAGGAAGCTTGGTTAGACGAGCGTGCTCAAATCTCTCCGGTCTTGTGCTTAAGTAAGTTTATTGAGCAGATAGTGTTAACCAGTATTCCGGGGAAAATTGTTATTTTCCTGGATGAAATTGATAGTATTATTAAAGTTAAGTTTAAAGATGATTTCTTTGCGTTAATTAGAGCCTGTTACAATCAACGAGCCGAAAAGCCAGCTTACAATCGTCTCACCTTTTGTTTGCTAGGCGTGGCAACTGCTGCAGATTTAATTCAGGATAAACAGCGCACTCCGTTTAATATCGGTCGGGATATTCAGTTGACTGGGTTTACTTTTGAGGAAGCCAAACAGCCTTTGGTTCGGGGTTTGGTCGGTAAGGTTGATAATCCTGAACAGGTATTAGGTGAGATAGTAAACTGGACGGGAGGACAACCGTTTCTGACTCAGCGGTTGTGTCGTTTGGTAGTTCAGACTTGGGAATTGGGCAATAGTAGACTTCTTGCAGAAGTCGGGAACAGGGAACAGGGAACAGGGAACAGTGGACAAGAATTGACGCAAACACTATTAGAAAAACACTTTTGCAAGAGGTCTAGTGTTTACCTAGACCAGATAGTGCGTACCCAGATTATAGACAATTGGGAAGCTCAGGATGAACAGGAGCATTTGAAGACTATACGCGATCGCATTCTCAGAAATGAGCAACGGGCTGGTATGTTATTGGGTTTGTATCAGCAAGTGTTGGATCAGGGTAGTCTAGCTGCTGATGGTAGTGAGGAACAGACGGAATTAAGGTTATCGGGGCTGGTGGTTGAGCGCCATGGCTGTTTGGAGGTTAATAACCGGATTTATGGGGAGGTTTTCAATTCCGATTGGGTTAATCAAGAATTGGCTAGACTACGTCCCTACTCTGAGGCGTTTAGCGCTTGGGTTGATTCTGGATGTAAGGATGACTCTCGATTGTTGCGGGGGAGAGCATTAGACCAGGCCGAACAATGGTCGAAGGGAAAAGCCTTAAGCGATTTGGATTCCCAGTTCTTGAGAGCTAGTCAGGTTTTAGATAAGCGAGAAGTCCGAAAGGCTTTGGCGGCTGAGAAAGAGGCTAGTGAGATATTAGCTAAGGCTAAAGAACAAGCCCAGTGCATCATATGCACTGGGGGAATTGTACTGGGTGTGTCCTTAGTTGTGGCAAGTGTTGCTGTGGTGACTCTAATCAAAGCTACACAACAATTAGAGGAAGCGAAATTCGTCACACTAGTAGAACGGCAAGGGCGTAGTATTTTACGACAGTTACCGGATAATAATGTTTACTATGGCCCCAGTACAAGAGGGGAAACGCTTTTGTATGAGGCCATGGAGACTGGGCAAGACCTATTGGATAGAGTAACAGATGGTCGCCCCCTGGAGCAATATCCTACTACTATTCCTCTATATGCTCTCCACCAGAGTATTAGTCAATTTCGAAAAGGGGCTGTGCTCACCGGCCATCAGTCCGAGGTATTTAGTGTAGCCTTCAGCCCGGATGGACAGAGGCTGGCCACGGCTTCAGTTGACGGCACTGCCAGAATTTGGGACAACCAGGGCAATGAAATCGCCGTGCTCACCGGGCATCAGGACTCGGTATTTAGTGTAGCCTTCAGCCCGGATGGACAGAGGCTGGCCACGGCTTCAGTTGACGGCACTGCCAGAATTTGGGACAACCAGGGCAATGAAATTGCCGTGCTCACCGGCCATCATGACAGGGTATGGAGTGTAGCCTTCAGCCAGGATGGACAGAGGCTGGCCACGGCTTCAGTTGACGGCACTGCCAGAATTTGGGACAACCAGGGCAATGAAATCGCCGTGCTCACCGGGCATCAGGGCTGGGTATTTAGTGTAGCCTTCAGCCCGGATGGACAGAGGCTGGCCACTGCTTCATCCGACGGCACCGCCAGAATTTGGGACAACCAGGGCAATCAAATCGCCCTGCTCACCCGGCATCAGTCCTCGGTAGAGAGTGTAGTCTTCAGCCCGGATGGACAGAGGCTAGCCACGGCTTCATCCGACGGCACTGCCAGAATTTGGGACAACCAGGGCAAGGAATTAGCCGTACTCAGAGGGCATCGGGACGAGGTATGGAGTGTAGCCTTCAGCCCGGATGGACAGAGGCTAGCCACGGCTTCAAAGGACGGCACTGCCAGAATTTGGGACTTACAGGGACATGAATTAACTGTGCTCACCGGCCATCAGTCCTGGGTGTCCAGTGTAGCCTTCAGCCCGGATGGAAAGACGCTGGCCACGGCTTCATGGGACAATACTGCCAGAATTTGGGAATTACAGGGCAATGAAATCGCCCTGCTCACCGGCCATCAGTCCTCGGTAGAGAGTGTAGCCTTCAGCCCGGATGGAAAGACGCTGGCCACTGCTTCAATGGACAAAACTGCCAGAATTTGGGAATTACAGGGCAATGAAATCGCCCTGCTCACCGGCCATCAGTCCTCGGTAGAGAGTGTAGCTTTCAGCCCGGATGGAAAGACGCTGGCCACTGCTTCAATGGACAAAACTGCCAGAATTTGGGACAACCAGGGCAATGAAATCGCCGTGCTCACCGGGCATCGGGACGAGGTATGGAGTGTAGCCTTCAGCCCGGATGGACAGAAGCTGGCCACTGCTTCAAAGGACAACACGGCCAGAATTTGGGACAACCAGGGCAATCAAATCGCCCTGCTCACCGGCCATCAGTTCTGGGTATATAGTGTAGCCTTCAGCCCGGATGGACAGAAGCTGGCCACTGCTTCATCGGACCACACCGCCAGAATTTGGGACAACCAGGGCAATGAAATCGCTGTGCTCACCGGGCATCATGAGAGGGTAAATAGTGTAGCCTTCAGCCCGGATGGACAGAAGCTGGCCACTGCTTCAGCAGACGGCACTGCCAGAATTTGGGACAACCAGGGCAATGAAATCGCCGTGCTCACCGGGCATCGAGACGAGGTATGGAGTGTAGCCTTCAGCCCGGATGGACAGAAGCTGGCCACTGCTTCAAAGGACAACACGGCCAGAATTTGGGATAACCAGGGCAATGAAATCGACGTGCTCAGAGGGCATCAGGACGAGGTATATAGTGTAGCCTTCAGCCCGGATGGACAGAGGCTGGCCACTGCTTCATCCGACGGCACTGCCAGAATTTGGGACTTACAGGGCAATGAAATCGCCGTGCTCACCGGGCATCGGGACGAGGTATGGAGTGTAGCCTTCAGCCCGGATGGACAAAAGCTAGCCACTGCTTCATCGGACCACACCGCCAGAATTTGGAAGGTTGAAAGTTTAGGTGAGCTGCTGCGTCGGGGCTGTGACTTGCTGGAAGATTACTTTGTTAGGAATCCTGGAGCTAAGGAGAAGTTATGGGTATGCGAGGAATAGGGAATCGGGAGTCGGGAATCGGGAATCGGGAATCGGGAATCGGGAATCGGGAATCGGGAATCGGGAATCGGGAATCGGGAATAGGCAAGAGGCAAGAGTTTCACAACTGATCAATGTCATCCATACTCAACCCAGTATATTGAGCAATATCCTTCAGGGATAACCCTGCGGCCTTCATCTGTTTAACAACCTTTTGTATACCTGCTTGTTCACCTGCTTGTTGACCTTCTTGTCTACCTTGTTCAAGACCCTGTTGGAGACCTTCTTGTCTACCTTGTTCAAGACCCTGTTCGAGACCTTCTTGTCTACCTTGTTCGAGACCTTCTTGTCTACCTTCCTGAATCAAGGTTTGATTAACACTGTACATATCCCGGTAGACTTTCAGACTATCCTGGTACAGGGCTTGCTCCTCAGAGGAGAAATTGGCAATCTCGGCCACCTCAAATAGCTGGGCAAACACATCCCCTTGCAACGGTTCAGGGGGAGCATTACAGCTCGCCAGATGCCTCAATAAAAATAACCACTTATCAAAATGGGTTTCTAATTGATCAACAGATTTAGTAAATTTCGGTAGTTCCACATAGATGAATTTCAACTTATCGTAGAACACTTCACACCGCTGATTTTTTAGCTCTACCACATGCAACAATTCTGAATCGTGCTTATGGTCATCAAAACTAAAATCCAGAATACCGACGGTGTAGACTGCCGTTAGCTGATAATTCCAATTTCCCTGTTGCGCCTGTTCTTGGATGGGGAAAGTGGCATAGTAGACACTGCGGTCTTTGAAGAACGTTTGTTTTGCCTTTTGCATTTCCACAATGAAGCGTTCACCGGTTGTGCTCTGACAATAAATATCAAAAATTGCTCTTCTGTCCACTAAAGTCTTACCCAAGAACTCTGGATTCTTAATGGTGACATCCTGAATCTGATGGTGAGGAGGCAGCAGCGTATTTAAGAAGTCGATCAACAGTGCCTTATTTGGCTCAGTGCCAAAAACGCGCTTAAAGCCGAAATCCGTGAGCAGATCAATGTATTTATCTGGCAAGGGGAAAACCATATCAAAAATTAAGATTAATCAAAAGGTATTTTTATTAGCTTTAATTTCGTCTATCTCCCTATTGCCTATTGGGGTGCATCTCTTTGATTTTACTAAAAAACTATGCAGCTGTTGCCCCTATTCCCTATTGGGGTGCATCTCAATCCATGCTGTTTGAGCCGGTGGGTGGAATGGGCATCAGGCGTGGAACAGGCTTCCAGCCTGTGGCAATTTTCGGAAGGGTGGTTCCAACACTAGCGGTGCGTTACGGGCCGGGCTATTCCAACACTACCAGGGGGAACATGAGTGCGATCGCGTCTTATCAAGCACCCTACGGCTGTCACGAAATTACAGATCGTTCCGACTATAATTAAGATAGGCTTTTATTTTGGCACCCACACTTAATAATTTTGAAAATGCCAGCCAAAGATATTTATCATGACACAGTAAAAAATGCACTAATCAAAGATGGATGGACAATTACCAATGACCCTTTAAGCCTTAAAATAGGTAAAAAAGACATCTATATTGACCTAGGTGCTGAAAAAATATTAGTAGCTGAAAAACAAGGACAAAAAATTGCTGTAGAAGTTAAAAGTTTTGTTGGTTCATCAGAAATAGAAGATCTAAAAAACGCCTTAGGGCAATATATATTATACGATAAAGTTCTTAAACGTCAACTTTCAGAACGTCTTCTTTATTTAGCTATTAGAGAAGTAATATTTAACCGCTTATTTACCGAAGAAATCGGACAGATGTTATTAGAAGATAACACGCTTAAAATTATTGTTTTTGAGCCGGAAAAGGAGGTGATTATAAAATGGATAAATTAGAAAACTATCGCCAAATTATTCGTCAAACCTTAACCCCTTATGTTAACATTGATTACTCTAATGTTAACATCCGTAACCATGCAGCATTTGACCGAGAAACAGACCAATATTTAATTGTTTCTGAAGGATGGAATAACCAAGATCATCTTCATAGTTGTTTGATTCATGTGGAAATTAGTAATTATAAAATTTGGATTCAATGTGACAATACTGAAGACGGCATTGCTAATGATTTAGTGGCAGCAGGTATTCCAAAAAGTGATATTGTTTTAGGTTTTCATCCTCCAGATGTTCGCAAATTTACTGAGTTTGCTGTTAGTTAAAATCCGGTTAGGTTGTGTGGAACAGGCTTCCAGCCTGTGGCAATTTTCGGAAGGGCACATGATTGATGATCAATTGGTTAATGGTTGATTATTTGCCCACCCTACCCCTACTTACAACCACAAAATGGAGAGAAAATGTCCCTAATTCAAGAAGATATCGAACAAACGTTTAGGCAACTCGTTCACCAGTGGCGGGAAGAAACCAGAGGAATTTCATCAACCACTCAAGCAGCTATGCATCCTGCTTATCAACAAATTATTGGCATGGGAAAAGAAGCAATTCCGTTATTATTAAGGGAACTTGAACAAAAATCTGGACGGTGGTTTTGGGCTTTAAAATCCATTACTAGAGAAGATCCTGTTCAAGAAGAACATCAGGGGAATACTCAAGAAATGATCAAAGCATGGCTAAATTGGGGACTCCGTAACGGTTATAAATGGTAGGCTTTGCCCACCAAACCCCTACTGACTTTGATTATTTGCCCACCCTACTACCCCTCACTGTTAGTTAAAATCCGGTTAGGTTGCGCATTTACTAGTCTTCCATCGCAGCAGCAATAAGTTTGCGGACGCTGGGAGAGCGAAATCCTAGTATAATATCTTTGGGAGAAACACCCCGCTCAATCAATTCACTATCGATATAAATCTCAGTACTATTGTGCTGTATCCAGATTTGACCTTCGATCAGCTCAAGATGCATGGCACAGCCATAGATGCGGTACTCATTACGCCATTCGTTGTGGAAAACCAGATAACAATCCCGTTCTCTATCAAAGATAAGTTGAGCATTGAGATCATAACTGGCAAAGCTTTCTAAAAATTCGCAGGTAATCTGACGATATTGATCTAATTTATCCATTGGTTAATAACCTCATGATTCGGATCGTAAACAATTAATCGGACTTGATATTAATACTTGATTATTGCCTCACTAATTCATTAAACCGCTTTAGGATTTTGAGAACGTGCTCCAAGCCTGTCTTATTCCGAAGGGAAAATGAATCCGACTCAGCATAATTTGGTTTATCTTGCTTGCTCAGTTTTAGGAAAATAAAATCTGGCCCATTGGTGATAAATCCAAAAGCAGGTCTTTCTGATTCAATATTTCCTAGCATATAACTTAGTGCTTGGGGGATGCCAACTTCCAGGGAGTAATCGGCTCGTTTGGCTTCGATCACTAAAACCCAAAATTCAGGAGTATAGATGAGTAAGTCAAGTCGTCCTGTAATAATTGTTTCTTGATCTTCGGAAGTAATTTCTACGACTTTTTCAGCAGTAATATAAAAGGGAGAACGATAAAAACCAGCTAGTTTCAATAATGGGGAAAGTACTACCATTTTGACGATGGTTTCCACCATTGGACGCTCTGATAAGTGGAGATAGTCTTTCTTTATTTCCTTTAGCTCTTTTTTTTCTAATTCTGTTAGTTCTGGTAAATCATCTTGCCACTCCTGAAAGAATTGCTCATCATCGGTGCGCTCTAAGCCAAATTTTATTCTTAAATCGTAGAGGGTAATCTGGTTAGCTGGAATTGCGGTAACCATGGCTTGATTTACTATAAGGGAGTAGGGAGCAGGGAGCAGGGAATAGGGAACAGGGAACAGGGAACAGGGAATAGGGAATAGGGAATAGGGAATAGGGAATAGTTCACTAAAAAAGCTTTTCAGCTTTTATCAATGTCCTAAGGTAAGCTATCAGCTATCAGTTATCAGCTTATTCCTTGAATCACAGGCTAGAAGCCTGTGCCACTCTACTTGAGGTGCTTTTGAATAAAATAAGCTGACAGCTGACAGCTGACAGCTGATAGCTTACACTAGTACTAATTTGTGAGTAAGGTAGACTCTAAATATCTAAATCGGTGAGATTGAGTCGAGCGCCATAGGTTTCAATGAATTGGCGGCGAGGAGCAACCCGGTCTCCCATGAGTACAGTAAAGATTCTGTCAGCTTCAGCAGCATCTTCGATTTCGATTTGCTTCATGGTGCGAGTTTCTGGATTCATGGTGGTGTCCCACAACTGCTGTGGCATCATTTCACCTAATCCTTTGAATCGTTGGATGTTATAGTTAGCGTTTTCAGGAAATTGGCTAATCCGCTCTTGTAGTTCGCGATCGCTATAACAATAGTTATGGTTGCGACCTCGTTCTAGTTTATATAAGGGAGGACAAGCAATGTAGATGTAGCCTTGGTCTACAAGGGCTCGTTGATAGCGGTAGAAGAAGGTTAGTAATAAAGTACGGATGTGAGCGCCATCCACATCAGCATCAGTCATAATTACAATGCGGTGGTAGCGTAAATTGGACGGGTCGAATTCGTCTCCTTTTATCCCTAGCCCTAGGGCTGTAATTAGGGATTGGATTTCTGTGTTCTTGTAAATTTTGGCATCATCAGTTTTCTCAATGTTGAGGATTTTACCACGGAGGGGGAGAATGGCTTGGAATTGGCGATCGCGTCCTTGTTTAGCACTGTTGTGAACAAACACCCCACTCTCTAAAGCGAAATTATGGGTATGAGGCACTTCGATATCATAGACATCTACCAATTGTTCTAGGGATTCAATGGAAACAACTTGGTAGTTATAGTTAGCAACAGCTTCACAAACCTGTGTCTGATTACCAGCAACAGCGGAATAGGCTTCTTTGTGTTGGGTTTTGACCTTTGCCTGTTTCCTGATTTCTGCCAGTGGCCGGTATAGAGGCATTAGCAAATCATCAGGAGTCAGAGATACTGCTGGCTTATAACTACCATCTTGCAACATGAACAGGTGATCGGGAGTGCAAATAATGGTTTCTGAGTTATCTAAGGTAAGTTTGATGACTTTAGCATTGGCTTTGGTCATCCTAGGATTGATAATCCGTTCTATTCCGATGCTGCCGTTATTGGTAATCGTGTAGCAAAAATGCTCTTTACCAATAGCTTGTTCTGCTACAAGTTCCTTGAAGCTCAAAGACCGTCCATCAGCCAGGGCAACCTGTGTCTCTCCAGAAAAACATCCCCCTGCACTATCCCCCTCAACGATGAATATCTCTGATTCCCCTGGGTCCCGAGAACTACAATCGGCTAACTTACCGGGTAAGGGAGAAGACTCTAGTACTGATTTCCGCCGCACTAATTCACGAGCACGACGAGCAGCTTCTGCGGCTTTATAGGCTTGAATCGCTTTTTCTAAGATAGTATCGACGACTTGGGGATGAAAATCCAGGTATTCAGTCAAGACTTCCCCAACTAGGGAATCTACAATCCCCCTTACTTCTGTATTTCCCAGTTTAGTTTTGGTTTGACCTTCAAATTCTGGCTCTGGGACTTTGACAGAAATCACCCCAGTTAATCCTTCTCGGATATTCTCACCACCTAGGTTAGACTCACTTTCTTTGAGTTTATTGCGCTTGCGTGCGATCGCATTCATGGTTCGGGTCAAGACTGTCTTGAGCCCCTCCAAGTGGGTACCACCATCAATAGTGCGAATATTGTTAGCAAAACCCAGCAAATTATCACTATAGGCATCAATGCACCATTGTAGTGCCACTTCCACTTGGATACTTTTGCGTTCCCCTTGTATATAGATAATTTCCTCGTGTAGGGCGTGCTTTTCTCGGTTCATGTAAGCGACATATTCCTGGATCCCTCCTTCGTAGTGATAGGTTTCTACTCTGGGTTCTTCCAGGCGATGGTCTGAGAAGGTAATTTTAACACCAGCATTCAGGTAAGCCAGTTCTCGGAGACGTCCGGATAAGGTAGTATAATCAAACTCAATACCGCCAGTAAAGATTTCGGTATCTGGCTTAAAGTTTACTGAGGTACCAGTGTGGGCCTTTTTATAGGGCTTGACGAGTAGTTCAGTCATGGGCACACCCCGCTCATAGCGCTGGGTATGTTCTTTTTTCTCCCGCCACACCGTTACATCTACCCACTCAGACAGAGCATTGACTACGGAAACACCAACACCGTGCAATCCTCCAGAGACTTTATAGCCGCCGCCACCAAACTTACCACCGGCATGAAGTACGGTCATTACGGTTTCCAGTGCTGATTTCCCTGTGGTAGGGTGGGTGTCCGTAGGAACTCCTCGTCCGTCATCGGTAACGGTTACGGAACCATCGCTATTGATATCAACTTCGATGTGAGTACAATACCCAGCCAGCGCTTCATCGATGGAATTGTCTACAACTTCGTAGACTAGATGATGGAGACCCCTAGGTCCAGTTGTCCCGATGTACATCCCTGGGCGTTTCCGCACCGGTTCGAGACCTTCTAGAACTTGAATCTGATCGGCACTGTAACTACTCGTCATAATCTTTCGGGGTTTTCCGTTAAAAGCTTTGAAAGGCTATGATTCATCAAAAATGATAAAACACCCGAAGATTGTAACACAAAAGCCTTATAGGCGACCACAGCCCATTTTCATAGGTTATTTCTATAGGGGATTAACTATATAGGGTATGATGGTGTCAGTGGGTCAGTGCTCAAGTTAGTCCCGAATGCCGCAATGGAAGATGAAACAGCCCTCCCCTCAAAACTCAACACTCAACACTGAGCACTCAGCAGTCATAGTAATTTGTGGTGCTACAGCCACAGGTAAGTCGAGTCTAGGAATAGCATTAGCACAGCGGGTTAGTTCAATAATTCTTAATGCTGATTCTCGTCAGGTTTACCGAGAATTTGATATTGGAACCGCTAAGCCGACACTGGCTCAACAACAGCAGGTACCCCATTATCTGATCGACATCTGTGACCCAACCGAAACCTTAACTGTAGCTGATTATCAACAGCAAGCCCAGGAAATTATAGCTAGCAAACACAGGGAAGACCGGGTAGATCAGGCTGACTTAAACAATAACCCTCTTTTCCTAGTTGGTGGTACTGGTTTATATATCAAATCGGTAGTGCGGGGGTTAAAAATTCCTCGGGTTGCGCCTCAGGAAGATTTGCGATCGCAACTAGCTGCTCTTGGTCAAGCTCAGCTCTATAATTTCCTCCAACAAATTGATCCTGTTGCTGCTCAGAAGATTCATCCCAATGATCAAGTGCGGACATTGCGAGCATTGGAAGTATTTTATGTAACTGGAATTCCGATATCACAGCAGCAGGGAGAAAATCCTCCTAATTATCCAATTCTCCAGATTGGCTTGGAATGTCAGGATTCTGAAACTATTACCCAGCGGATTGCTCAGCGTACTGACCAAATGTTAGCAGCAGGATTTGTGGCTGAGGTGGAAACTATTGCTCAGAAGTATGGTTGGAATTTACCGTTACTGGATACGTTGGGATATCGGGAAATTAAAGATTATCTTGCTGGTAACTTATCCCTTGAGCAGGCCAGAGAGTTAACTGTTCTCCACACTCGCCAATTTGCTAAACGTCAACGCACTTGGTTTAAGGCTTATCCTGAGATTGAATGGTTTGATGCAGATTGTCCTGATTTGTTGGAGAAGGTTTGGGAGCGGATAGAAGGTTTTTTAGAATTGATAATTAAGAATTAAGAATCGGGAATCGGGAATCGGGAATCGGGAATCGGGAATCGGGAATCGGGAATCGGGAATCGGGAATCGGGAATCGGGAATCGGGAATCGGGAATCGGGAATCGGGAATCGGGAATCGGGAATCGGGAACAGAGGGGAAATTTTAAAATGGAATCCCGTAGGGTTTATTTCAGAACATCGCGTTTTTTTGAGGAGTAATTTTATCGAGATCCACGGAAACATGAAATCGAAAAAAAATGGAAATATATCCGAAAAAAAAATATACTAATCGTCAATCAATTGTGATAATTTTTTTCCCGACTCCCGACTCCCGACTCCCGACTCCCGACTCCCGTTCCCCTCCTGGGAGGGGTTAGGGGTGGGTTCCGACTCCCGACTCCCGACTCCCGACTCCCGACTCCCTAAAACCTAAGACGAAGTAGCTAATCCAATTGATCAATGGGATAAACAATTATCACAGCGATCGCATCTAAAGCCAACCGCTTCTTGAGTAAAACCAAATGCCTGTAGTAAAAATTGCCAACGACACTGGCGAGTTTTCAGGTATTGATTCATCTGAGACTGGGCTTGCTGTTGGATAGTACTAACCTGTGCTAGGGAGGAAGATTTTCTAGACCGGTGTTGCCGGTAATGGAATGGATCAATCCATTCTAGTTGACCAGCACTATCGAGGAGTGCTAAGGCTATGGCACCATTGGGAAACTCTTTGGCTACTTTGGCTACTTCTCCCTGGGCTGGTAATTGCTTTGCTAACTGTTGAGCCTTTTGGTATTGCGATCGCATTTGATGGGCAAAAAATTCTTGTCGTTGCTTATCCTCTGGATTTAACCATCCTGTTGGTTCACTGACTAAGGTCAAAGCATCCGCTGGTTTACCATCCCTTCCCCCACGACCTACTTCCTGAATATATTCCGATAAGAGTAAAGGTGCTTGGAAATGCACGACCCAGCGTACATCTGGCTTATTAATCCCCATGCCAAAGGCACAGGTACATACCACAAATTGGGTCTGACCACTAATCCAGCTGGCTTCAATTTTCCGACGCTCCTGAGCACCCAAGCCAGCGTGGTAAGCTGCGGTGGAATACCCCAAGGAAGTAAACCATTGCGCTAACACTTCACTATCTTTTCGGGAACGGACATAGACTAACCCAGCTTGTTTAGGTCTGGCTTTAATATAGTTCAATACTCGTTGGCGACGTCCTTTGGGAGTCCAGACGGTTTGGACCTGGAGGTTAAGATTGTCTCGATAGGGGCTAATTAAAAATGTTTGGGGTTGTCGCAGTTGCAAGACTTTGCGGATGGTTTGTTGAGCCTTGGGGTCAGCGGTAGCAGTAAAGGATGCGATCGCAATTTTTGTTCCCTTGGGCTTACACTTGAGCAGTGCTGGTCTGACTGCTCCCAAACGGCGATAAGCGGGTCTAAAGGTATCACCCCATTGAACCAAACAATGGGCTTCATCTAAAATCAATCCATTAATCTGAAGCTGTGGCTGACACAATCGTTTCCACACTGCTGCACTGAGTAGGGTTTCTGGGGATAAGTAGAGCAATCGCAGTTGCTGCTTTTCTAGAGCTTGAAGGGTTTGTTGCCGTTGGGAGCGAGGTAATTCACTATGTAACAGAGCAGCAGGTAATTTGCGATCGCGCAATTCCTGCACCTGATTTTCCATCAATGCTACTAGTGGAGAAATCACTAATGTTAATCCAGTTTGTAGTAAAGCTGGTAGTTGAAAACAAATCGACTTACCACCACCAGTAGGCAAAACAATTAAAGCATCCCGTTGTTCTAAAATCATCCGAATAATCTCACCTTGGGGAGGTCGAAAATCCTCGTAACCCCAGAATCGTTTCAAGGCTGCACGAACATCATCCCATTGATGATTACTGGATTGATTAGTATTAGTATTATTACTAGTATTTTGAACAATCATCCTGCTTTTCTTCCGTTGATTCCTTTTAAGCTTAGAGAAATGCTGACCGGTTATACACCAGAATATCAACGGATTTTGCTAGGATGATTACTGAAACGATGTCCGTAAAATTTCTTAGTAAAGACATTGACTAACCACTCTACCTCGTAAACTGCGAAAACCATGAGATTCATTAGTCCCAAAACTGACTTTGCTTTCAAGAAAATCTTTGGCTCAGATCAAAGTAAGGATATTCTGATTTCCTTCCTCAATGCCATGATCTACTCCGGGGAGTCGGTAATCCAGGATTTAGAAATCCTTGACCCCTATAGTGCCGGGGATGTAGTGGAGTTAAAAGACACTGTCTTGATGCAGTCGCTCATGGGGGAAACCCCCAAGACCGCGCTGCATCGCTATCTGGATGTTAAGGCAGTATTAGAGGATCAAACAACTGTGCTGATTGAAATGCAAATCTGGAATGTGGAGGCTTTCGAGAAGCGAGTGGTCTATAACTTGTGCAAAACCTATGGGAATCAACTAAAGTCGGGACAGGGATATTTCGATCTCAATCCAGTCATTGCGTTAACCATCACGGATTTTAAGTTATTCCCATCAACCGAAAAAGTAATTAGCTGTTTTTACTTTCAAGAAAAAGAAGAGCACTTGCCTTATCAGGAAAATGAATTAGCGATGGTGTTTGTGGAACTTCCCAAATTCACTAAGCAGCTGGAAGAGTTAGAAAGTGTGATAGATAAGTGGATATATTTTATCAAAGAAGCTCCCAGTTTAGAAATTATTCCTGAGAATCTCAGGGAAATCCCACAGCTAGAAAAAGCCTTAACTATAGCGAATCAAGCGGGGTTGAGTGTGTCAGAATTGGAAAAACTCCGCAAGCAGGAGATGGTCTTGGAGGACACGCGAGGTGCATTGAGTCTAGCTCAACGGGAAGGAATAGAACAGGGAATAATACAGGGAATAGAACAGGGAATAATACAGGGACGAGTACAAGGGGAAAGAAGGGTAATAGTGCGACAGCTTGAGCGCCGTTTTGGCCAACTATCCAGTAATGCGATCGCATTAATCGAAGCCTTGACGAATCAAGAGCTAGAGCGTTTATCAGAAGCCATCTGGGATTTCCAGACCAGGGAAGACTTACTCAACTGGCTCCAACAGAACTCTAATTAAAAGCTAGTAATGTATCATAACTTGACTCAATAAACAAGATCCAGGTGCGATCAATTTTCTAGTTCAGATTCACTACAGTGTCTTGATGCAAAGCGCGAGTGGGGGAAACCCCCAAGACCGCGCTGCATCGCTATCTGAGATAGTGTTAACTTTGAACAATTTGCCTTGGCCTACGATAATATTTGTAAATACTTAGCCGAAGAATACCCATCGGAGTTTTTTCATTGGCTATTGGGTGAAGAACCTCGCGATATTCAGGTAATTAAAACCGAATTAAGTGCTGAACCAATTCAAGCTGATGCTCTGAGTCTACTGCAAAGTACTAACCAAATTCTGCACCTAGAATTTCAAACCCTACCCCAATCCCAGCCACCACTACCATTTCGGATGTTAGACTATTGGGTCAGATTACAACGTAAATACCGATGTCCCATTAACCAGGTGGTGATTTTCCTCAAGTCTACGACCTCCGATCTGGTATTTACGAACGAGTTTAGGGATACTAACACCTGGCATAGTTATAGAGTAATTCGTCTGTGGGAGCAAGACCCTCAACCACTGTTAGCCAATCGAGCTCTGTTACCCTTGGCAACTTTAGCCAGGAGTAATAGCCCTAATCGATTGTTAGAGCAAGTGGTTGCGGAAGTAGATAAAATTGAAGAAAAACCATTACGGGGAAACCTAGCGGCCTGTGTGGATGTGCTGGCTGGTTTACGGTTTGACAAAAATTTAGTCTGTCGATTGTTGAGGGAGGAAGTTATGGAAGAATCAGTCACCTATCAAGATATTATCCAAAAGGGAGTCCAGAAGGGACTCCAGCAGGGACTCCAGCAGGGACTCCAGCAGGGACTCCAGCAGGGACTCGACCGAGGAAAGCAGGAGGAAGCGGTATTAATTGTGATGCGTCAACTAACCCTGAGGTTAGGTTTACTTGACCCTGTGCTCCAACAGCAGATT
>NZ_JAAHHX010000640.1:0-1547 GCF_010672065.1 Moorena sp. SIO4A1
TCGAGGAGGTCTCCGCCGCTGAAGATTTGGGCATTATTATTACTATCAACAATGCTCAGATCATTAGGATTGGTAACATCAAAGGTAGTCATCTGAAGGGGTGACGAAATAGCCTGAAAAGCTTTAAATGTAAAGCTTTCACCATTTTGTGCTAAAAAAAAGATAGGTCTCTTTTGTTCAACAAGACCTACCTATTGACAATGTTACCTGTATTCTACCAAAACCACTTAAAAAGTCAACTTAGTAAGTCAGAATACTTATTTATTCTAATTCTGCTTAGTCTCCTACAGACAATTAAAGAAGTAAATTTAGAAAAATTAGCAAATGCTCTATCAATTCCCATAAAATTTGAAAGTCGGAGAAAAAGAATACAACGATTTTTATCATTGCCTAATCTGACGATTGAAAAAATTTGGTTCCCAATTGTTAAAACGTGGTTATCAACATACTTCACAAATGAACAATTAATTTATGTAGCGATAGACCGCACAAATTGGAGTCGGATAAATTTCCTCATGATCAGTATAGTTTGGGATAAAAGAGCTTTTCCTATATATTTTGAATTACTTCCCAAATTAGGCTCTAGCAATATTCATGAACAGAAAACTGCCCTATCCTCAGTGATGCCACTTTTAAAAAACTATAAAGTTTGTCTATTAGGGGATAGAGAATTTTGCTCGATCAAGCTGGCACAGCACCTCCAGTCCTTGGGTGTCTATTTCTGCTTACGTCTTAAGAAGAACGAATTTATCGAAGTAAAAAAGGATCTTTTTATTCAATTAAATAATTTAGGCTTAACACCAGGATTATCTTTTTTTATCCAAGGAGTTAAAGTGACAAAGACCCGTGGTTTTACAAGTTTTAATGTGGCTGGTAAGTGGCAACGTAAAGTCAAGGGAGTAGCGCCGAAAGAAGGATGGTTTATTCTGACAAATTTGGAAAGTTTAGAGTCAGCTATTTCAGCTTATAAAAAAAGATTTGACATTGAGGAAATGTTTAGAGATTTTAAGACAGGAGGTTATAATATAGAGGATACTAAAGTTGAGGGTAAACGGCTTATTTCTCTAGTTTTATTAATTGCGATAGCTTACACTTCCTCAACGATTCAAGGTCAGCAGATTAAACGTCAAGGAATACAAAACTATGTAGGTCGTGTCAAAGAAAATGGTCGTAGGGAGCGGAGACATAGCAGTTTTTACATTGGTTTATATGGTCAAACCTGGGTAAAGTTTAAGGATTGTTGTCTAGAATTAGTAACCGAATTAATGAGACTCAATCCTAATAAACGAAAGTATTATCAACGAGGTATAAGGGCTAGGTTGCTTATAGAATCTGCATTTTAGCTTATTTCGTCGCCCCCTCAGGGTAATTCATCACTATCCTTTCATCAAACACTTATTATTTTGGGCGTTGCTGAATTGAAGTATGAATGGGCGATCGTTTGGTTTTGGTAAAGCCCCCTAAATCCCCCAACTTTGGGGGACTTTTAGAGTTTTGTTCCCCCCAAAATTGGGGGGCTAGGGGGGCACAATCATACCCAGAATCAC
>NZ_JAAHHX010000641.1:0-1547 GCF_010672065.1 Moorena sp. SIO4A1
CTAGAATTAACCACCATCCCTAACATCAAGAGTAATCTCAGCAGTGATCACCCGGTCCGTCTGTGAAACAATCTTCACTCGTCTAACTCTACCTGAATAGGGCGATCGCGTAGCGTCTCCCTAGGAGAATCGCACAATACTCAACTCTGCCAGGTCTTTCTTTACCTCCTAAGACATCGTCTCAGTACTGGTCAGATAATTAGTTTCGTGTGAAGATTCTTAAAGCTGACAAACGGCTCAATTTTCAGGAAGGACTAAACGCTCTATCCGTTATCCATAGTGCTTTGTAGCCTTGTTTTTACCCTTTGATGGCAAAAACAAAAGAGCTGAATTGTTACGATTTGTAATTGAATCACATAATTGCACAAAATCTGCACAGACGATTTGCTTGAATAGTTTTGGTCCGAAAGCCGCTGCATCCCTGACTTAAAAGTTAGGGGTCAGTTTCCTTGAGTTACCTTGTGTCTCTGAGAGAGGCTACAAAATTCTTAACAAGAAGGCTCAACGGAATTGAAGCTACTGGAGTAATTCAAGGCTGCTGATTGATTCATTACTCTGCTGTTTGGCAGAGTAGGGCAGGCAGTCAATTACTATCCAGTTTTGGATTTATACAAGTCAAGATGTAAGGAGAGACTTTAATGTTAGATGCATTTGCACGGGTGGTTGCCCAAGCTGATACCCGAGGTGTATATCTCAGTAACGATCAATTCGATTCCCTCAAGAGCATGGTTGCTGAAAGCAATAAGCGCATGGATGTGGTCAACCGACTCACAAGCAATGCCTCTGCAATTGTAGCCAATGCTGCCCGTAGTCTGTTTGCAGACCAGCCCCAATTGATCCAGCCTGGTGGCAATGCTTACACTGGCCGTCGCATGGCTGCTTGCTTGCGCGATATGGAGATTGTCTTTCGCTATGTAACCTATGCCACTTTTGCTGGTGACGGCAGTGTTTTAGATGACCGCTGCCTTAATGGCCTGCGGGAAACCTATGTAGCACTGGGAGTTCCTGGAGGTTCTGTAGCTGAAGGTATCAATAAGATGAAGGACGCTGCGATCGCCATTGCCAATGACAGAACTGGCATTACTCCTGGTGACTGTAGCTCTCTAATCTCTGAGTTAAGTGGTTATTTTGATCGAGCTGCTGCTGCCGTTGGCTAGTTTCACCAAACCCTAGGACAGCCATCTGGTCGTTCAATTATTCAGTAGCATTCGTTTACGAAAAATTTGCAAAACTTTTTTTTTGAGAGGTAGATTACAATATGAAAACTCCCCTAACTGAAGCAGTAGCTACCGCTGACTCCCAAGGCCGCTTTCTGAGCAGTGCCGAAATTCAGAGTGCGTTCGGTCGTTTTCGCCAAGCTACTGCAAGTTTGGAAGCTGCTCAAACCTTAACCAGTAAAGCTGAGACTCTGGTTAATGGTGCAGCCCAAGCAGTTTACCAAAAGTTCCCCTATACCACGCAGATGCAAGGACCGAACTACGCTTCGACTCCTGAAGGGAAGGCAAAATGCGCCCGTGATATCGGTTACTACCTGCGCATGGTGACCA
>NZ_JAAHHX010000642.1:0-1547 GCF_010672065.1 Moorena sp. SIO4A1
CATTCACAGCAAATTGAAATTGAGTCAATCTACTATTGACTCAAGATTAGAGTCTGTCAATGGTTTTGAGGTAAGTCTTTTCAAGATCTACCATAAGAAGTCCCGCCCTGTACCAATAGGTCAGGGTGGGCAACAATTTTGGGCAGGGTATTCCGGGGTGCTTATTGGAGTTTTTTTTTGGTAAACCAATACTTTAAAAGAAAGAAAAACTGAGCTCGTGTTAGGTGCGCTTTCCGTGATGGCGAACGCGCCCCGCGTGACCTACGGTCAAGGGATTGCTCGCCATCACGGGTCGCACCTCCAGTGGTGCGCGGTAGTGTTTATAGTTGTTGTTGTTTTGCTAATAGGTAATGGAGAATGGGTAATGGGTCGGGAGTAATTTTCTTAGCACTTACCACTTACTACTTATCACTTAATTATTAGCAATTAATTATTAGCAATTAGCCAAGATATACAATAGCAATGCTCCCAGACATGATCTGAGTAGCGTATCTTATGCAATGCCATTGAGCGATCGCCAAGCATTCCGGCAGCACGATTGCTCTTGAAGCTATTGTTATTTTCAAAAATCAAATAAAGAACGAACGATGAATCAAACTATTTCAGATGCAGCAATGGTAACTCAACAGGGAAAATTTTCTACTACCAATAATTATACCATAACAACGTTTAAAGGCTCTGGTGGCGATATACCTGATGGCAAAGGCAGCTTTCTGGATAACATTATCGTTAAGGAAAATTTCCAGGTTAAGGAGGTTAGCGTCAAGCTACACAATATGGTTCACACCTGGGTAGGTGACCTAGTAGTGAGCTTACGCCATGGGGAGACCGGAATTGTAGTCGATTTGTTCCAACAACCGGGTAAACCAAACTTTTCCTCCAGTGGCTACAGCAGCGATATCAAGGGAGATTATAGTTTCAATGACCACAATTCAGAGGACTTTGAGGCAGCTGCTGGAGCTAATACCGTTGTCCCTAGTGGGAATTATCACCCTGTAGAATCCTTATCAGCATTTGATGGTCTTTCTGCAGCTGGAAGCTGGCAGCTGATCATCAAAGATAACGCGGCTGGTGACTCGGGTTCCCTGGGTTCTTGGAGCTTAGATTTGGGGTATACTCAATCTATTTAAAGCTACTATCGGAATTGGTGATTATTGCTGTCACCATCTGTTGATGCTTGGGTGGAATTCCTGTTGACAAGTTGGTAACTCTCCCATTCACCACAGGTGATGCATAGGTGATGCATAGGCAAAGCAGAGGATTTTGGCTGAGTGCTTCTGAGGTCGGGGCGTAAGACCTGTTCGCGGTCGAAAGGTGTTTAGCAGGCAGTCTTCTGTCAACTTGGAAGCCCCTTGCTCAGCATAACTAGCAAGGGGTATAGCACTACGCATTCAGATTAAGACATTTGTAAACTCCGAAACTTACTCATAGCTTACTTCTGACTTCTGACTTCTGACTTCTGACTTGCGCGTAGCGCTATATACCCCTCTCAAGCGTAAAATTGAATATCCTCCCCACAGTGATCTACTAGGTAACACAGAGCCCGG
>NZ_JAAHHX010000643.1:0-1545 GCF_010672065.1 Moorena sp. SIO4A1
AGTTGAATTGCCCCAGTTAAAGCTATCTGATCCAGATGGCAACGACTATTATTCTCTGCGGAAGTATGAACCAATTATTAGCAAGCAAGTTTTAATATCGCATCTCCAAGCAGGAGGATTTCAGACTAAATTTATTAATCTTCGCGATGGGGATTACACAGAAAACTACGGAAAAAAAATTTGGAGAGGCATTGAACTAACTAAAAACTATATCGGCGTTCAGATCGAGAGCATCGATCCCGAAAGCTGTGAAATTTGGTGCATTACAGTTAACTTCACATTGTATCGTGAAATAGCAATGATGCTGTTGAAGCACCTGGCTAGCAAAGGCAAACCAGTAGTTGTTGGTGGTTCCGATCACTTTGCCGAGCCTCAAGCTTATCTTCGCAACGGAGCGGCAGTAGTTGTTCTCGACAAATCTGGCGCTGCTAACTGGCCGCTATTTAATTATCTGTTAGGAAAAGGCTCTAAAGAAGCTCTAACTGGTGTTGTTTTCCCTGACGGGAATCAATATACTAAACAAAAAACTCCACTCCATCCCGAAGAGTGGCCCTTACCATCAGTAGAACTTGCTAAACAATGCCTAGGAAAACAATATTGGATGGATCCATTTCCTGAAGAATTCATCCCTATTGGTGCGATCTTCCCAGATATGGGATGTGATCGCCATTGTGATTTTTGCCAAACCCCTACTTACGGTACAGGATATCGCCGCATGTCCCCAAAGCGAGTGATGGAATGGTTAGATGTACTGTGTGAAGCAGGGGCAAAATCAGTGGTTAGCCTCTCCGATCAATTCCTAGGGCGGGTGATTTTCCCCGATGGGCGACAAGAAGTTCTAGAAATCATGAAGGGAGTGCGAGAACGAGATTTAGCAATTCTTTGGCCGAATGGTCTAGAACTGAGAAAGATGACCCTTGGACGCGGACGCAACTATGACAGCACAGATTTGACTCCCGATGAAGAACTGATCGATGCTCTCTTTCATTGGGATGGGCGAAGGGGAACCCTTGCAGGTTATCTTCCTGCCGAACGACCTATTTTTGGACGAGAATCTTATGCTAAGTTACTTCCCTGGCAGCAACACAAACGAATTGTGCGAAGAGTTGTACAAACCGGTGTTCCTATGGTGAGCTATGGTGTGATTATTGGCTTGGCTGATGATGACGATTATAGTTTATCCCAACTAGAGGAAGCACTCTGGGAAATTTATTATGAAGTGAAAGAGGTTAACCCCTCAATTATATTTCAAGTCAGTCCTTTTGCTATTTCTCCCATATTGGGAACGCCACAGAGCGAAATTATACGCAAATCCGGTCTGATTCGGTTTGATGACCCTACTATTTGGGGGGGAGTATGGACGGCGAGTAGTGACACCAAACATCTCAGCTACGAGCAAGTCTCTGATTGGCAGTTCCGCCTAGCTAGCGTTGGTGACTCGAAAAACCTGCAAGTTCCTCAACGGTTCAGAACCTTGCCGGATGAAGCCAAGAATGCTGAAAACACGGCGGTGTCAGTATAGGGACCTCCGAAAAAGGCTTCCAA
>NZ_JAAHHX010000644.1:0-1544 GCF_010672065.1 Moorena sp. SIO4A1
GACTAAACCAGTTTGCTCACAGTCGCTGCGGCGTGCTAAACCCTAAACCCTACACCCTAAACCCTACACCCTACACCCTAAACCCTACACCCTGAGCCAAAGGCACCCTAACCCTAAATCCTTAACTTGTGATTACCTGCTCATATAGCTCACCAGCACGTTCCCAAGTATATTTCTGTTCAATATACCCTCGACCATTTTCAGACAGTTGTTTACGGAGTTGGCGGTCTTCAAATAACCGACTAATGCCATAAACATATTCTGTTGTATCATTTGCTCGCAATGCCCGCAAAGGGACATCCCCGCCATCAACTGTCAAGCCCTCCAAACCGCGATCGCTTCCCACGACCGGTACTCCTGCTGCCATCGCTTCGAGAGTTTTATTTTTTACGCCAAATCCACTTTGCATTGGCACCACAAATATAGTTGCCTTATGAAGGTGGTCTACTAAAGAAGGCACTGCGCCAGTTACAGTAATCCCTTGGATCTCTTCTAACTCTAGCACCGCTTGCACCGGTTTGGGTCCGACCAATTCTAGCTTGGTATCAGCATAGCGCTCTGTAATTGCTGGGAACACCTCTAGGCTAAAATAACGAGCTGCTTTGATGTTTAGTGGGTTATCCATCGCCCCAGTAAATACTAATCTGTGTCCACCAGGATCAGAGATGCGCCTGGGAAATAAATTAACATCAACCCCATTAGAAATCAATGTAATTTTACTGTCTAGATCAAATGATTCTATTTGCCGTCTATCTTCTGCTGTTGTGACTACAATGTCTGTAAACTTAGCACAATATTGCTCTTCATAGCGACGTAATAGGGGCAAATTTAACTGGTCTTTCAGCTGATTGTCTGATGTTTTGGTTTCCAGCTTGTCCAGAGATTTCCGGTATACAGAATGATGAATATTCACCACAGTTCGCAGCTGCTCCCGCCACTCTGGTCGCACATAAATTTCATTGGTACTGTGTTCACAGGTAATCAGGTCAAATTGTCCCCCCTCCACAGCCTGATCCAGCCATTGCTGCATTGGAGTTGAGTAGAGTTGGAGTACTTTCTGGGGCGTTCCCTGTTGCAAAATGGTACTCCAGCGCTGCAATTTATCCTTTATGCCTTTCTCTTGTTCTGATGGCTGCGGTTGGGGAAACATCACCAGTTCTTCCACCCACTGCTGCAATTTTTCTACCTCGATGTCCGTGATCTCCTCAGAACGTTGAGTAACCAAGGTTATAGCATGACGCTTACTCAGGTACTTGAGTAAATTAAACGTCCTGACCTGAGTTGCCCCCCGCGTTGGCGGATAGGGAAAGGTTGTGGAGATCATTAGAATCTTCATAGGACGTTACTACTTTGAGCAATAATTGACCACAAGGAAAGGACAGGCAAGAATTAATACTTATCTCACTTTTTACATGAGTTAAGCATGAGTTTATTTAAACTATTTAAAAAATAATCTAAACTTTTATTAACATTTATTAATTTTAATTTACTCCAACTTCTTATTGTATAGAATGCGTGATAATCGATATTGCCAAGGTTGGGGT
>NZ_JAAHHX010000645.1:0-1543 GCF_010672065.1 Moorena sp. SIO4A1
ATTCCATCCACCCAGACAATTCCCTTGATTTTTCTTACGGCTAAATCTACAAAAAGTGATCTGCGGATGGGGATGGAACTGGGCGCAGATGATTATCTGACCAAGCCATTTACTAGAGATGAATTATTAGGAGCAATCACAACCCGCTTAGCCAAGCAGATGGCTGTTGAGCAAGAATCTCAAAAACAGGTCGATGAATTGCGCGATAACATCACTCATGCACTACCTCATGAGTTGCGTACTCCTCTCAATGGCATTTTGAATCTTGCCCAATTCCTGATAGAAGATTATGATACCATAGAGCGGGGTGAAGCTATGGAAATGCTTCAGGAAATCCGTGTATCTGGAGAACGTTTATATCGGCTCACCCATAATTTTTTACTCTATGCAGAACTAGCGCGAATCGAGCAACAACCTAAGCAAGCCAGGAAGCTGCTTGATTATGGAGAGCAAAGTTTTACTAGAACAATTATCCAAGACCTTGCTATCCAAAAATGTCTGAAGGTAAACCGGAAAGACGATTTGCACTTAGAACTGCAAGAAGTAGTTGTCAATATTTCCCAATCCAAATTCACTAAAATTGTTGAAGAAATCATTGATAATGCCTTGAAGTTTTCCGAGTTTGGTAAGCCGATTAAGATTCAGAGTTATTTCCAGGATAATAAGTTAAATATTTTGGTGATCGATCAGGGACGAGGCATGACACCAACTCAAATTGCTAAACTCGGAGCCTATATGCAATTTGATCGTAAACTCTACGAGCAACAAGGCTCTGGATTAGGCTTGATCATTGCCAAACTGTTGACTGAATTACATGGTGGAGAATTAAACATAACCAGTTCTCCAGGAATACAAACAATTGTCCATGTTATACTTCCAGGAAAATTATCAATTTAAGGATTAATTGTTGATTGTTGATTACTAAAGTTTACTAATTAAACTTTAATTTTTCAGGGTTCATCTATAATATCAAGTATGCTGTAAGCATACAGCGGTTTGCAATTCAATTAGGTACAAATTTCTGGGTTTTGAGGGAGCAGGGAGCAGGGAGCAGGGAGCAGGTAAGTCGGAAGTGCCAAAACAATCCTGTGTACCTGATAGTTATGCAATCCGCCGTATGGGCGTAGCGCATTAGCTGCATGCTTACGTCTTTGTTTGTTTGCTCAAAAGTCTGTTGTCATTTGTTATTGGTATTAAGAGTCCATAGCCTCAACACCTGCAGAAGACTCTTGTATTATACAATATCAATGCGCTTCGGACTTGATATCATGCAAAACTTTCTTCTGGCCATTGATTTTTCCGAGATCACCCCAGTAGTGATTGCCCAAGCCGAGTCTTGAATCCTTAATCCTTGATCATAAAATTCATGCATCCAGTTGATTACATCATTGTTACTATTTACCTGATTTGCATAGTCGTTTTTGGGGTTATTCTTCAACGGAAAGCATCTGAGGGTATAGAATCCTACTTTTTGGGAAATCGCAATCTGCCCTGGTGGGTTTTGGGGGCTTCTGGAATGGCCTCCAATACTGATTTGGCTGGG
>NZ_JAAHHX010000646.1:0-1542 GCF_010672065.1 Moorena sp. SIO4A1
CCAAAAGTTTGGCACTCAGATGCCTCAAAAAATCAGGGGTATGTTTAGCTTTATCTTGGCTAGCGATCAGGAATTATTTGTCGCTCGCGATCGCTTAGGCATTAAACCTTTATACTATGCTCAAAGTGAAGAAGGTTTATTTTTTGCTTCGGAAATCAAAGCTTTAATAGAGCATGGTGAACAAATTAAAGAGTTTCCTCCAGGACATTATTACCATTCTAATGAGGGTTTACAACCCTACTACGATTTTCCCGAAGTCGATGTGTTTTTAGAAGATGTAGAGGTGATTTTAGAAAAAATTCGCCAAGGACTTTCTCAAAGTGTCCGCAGGCGTTTAATGTCTGACGTTCCTGTAGGAGTATTTCTCAGTGGAGGACTTGATTCTAGCATTATTGCGGCCTTAATGAAGCGAGAACTGTCAGAACTACATTCTTTTTCCACCGGATTTGCTAACTCTCCAGATCTGAAAGCAGCAAGATTAGTAGCAGAATATTTAGGAACAATTCATCACGAATATATTTACTCAGAAGCAGAAATGCTTTCTGTTCTACCCGAGGTAATTTACCACTTTGAATCCTATGATCCCGCTTGGTTAAGAAGTTGTGTACCTACCTACTTGCTATCTCATCTTGCTAGCCAATATGTCAAAGTACTTCTCGGAGGAGACGCATCAGATGAGTTGTTTGCTGGCTATAGTTATCTAGCTGATTACAATGATGGCAAAACGTTAAATCAAGAATTGGTATATCGGATTAAAGGATTACATAATCTCAACTTGCAAAAATTAGACAGAATGACAATGGCTCATGGTTTAGAAGCAAGAGTTCCTTTTCTAGATATAGACTTTGTGGAAATGGCACTGACTATAGATCCTACCCTCAAGCTTTACCAGAGATTTGGCATTGAAAAATGGTTGCTCCGTAAAGCTTTTGAAGACTATTTACCCCCAGAAATAGTTTGGCGAGACAAGATGGAATTTGCTCATGGTTCTGCTTCCTCTAAAGTTTTAGCAGCTCACGCTGAGGCTACTATTTCTGACCAAGATTTCGATCGGGCACGCTTTCGGGGAGACCCCATAAAAAGTAAGGAGGAATTACTCTATTACAGGATTTTTGAGCAGTATTTTCCTCAGCCATTTGCCGTCAATTTAGTTGGCAAGTGGGATCGAACTTTCCATTAACAGTTCAATTCTTAGTTAAATTGAAGAAAAAATGGCGACCACAGTCAATTACTATGATGTTCCCTTAAAAAGGTTGAATTCCCAAAATGCTCTGGGATTAGGGGTTGTATTCACGGATTTTGAAAATGCGAAAATAGAGTTATGCAAATGGCCTACTTCAGGAAAACGACCTCTAATTTCCAGTAACTATTCAGGGGGGGGAGGGTGTAAACTGGGGAACATGGAAGAGAAGCTCACGATTGCTGGAGTCGAGATTCCCAGGGAAGACTGGGAAAAGACCCCCGCCAATGTCAAAGAACTCATACTACACCTAGAACAAAGACTCACGACCATAGAAGAGCGTCTGGGACTCAACTCTAAAA
>NZ_JAAHHX010000647.1:0-1540 GCF_010672065.1 Moorena sp. SIO4A1
CACTTCTACACCAAATACTAATCCAGGAGTAGAGCTAGGGATAGCAGAAACATTGACAATATCTTTAACGCTAGGGCTAGTGATACCAATCAGGACTATGCGATCGCGAATCCAGCTTGGATCAATGTTGCCAGTTTGGATATCGTTGAGGGATACGATCCGAAACGGTTTGCGAGCACTGCGAAAATTAATTAGGATCTGATTTCCCCCAGCATCGGCTCTCACATAGCCTCCGGAATTGGGGCGAAAGCGAGTGAGTTCCGTAGTACCAAACTGCATGGCTATTGGGTCATAAGTGCCATTGGTTAGGGAAATTCCTTCTTTAGATAAATACGCTTTTGCTAGCAGTATAGCTAGAGAAAATTTATACTCTCCTTCCCGATTTGAAGTTCCTAGTAAACTGCGCCTGATGTGTCCGTCAGCGTCAGGTATCACATCGGCAAAGCCAACTTGTTCGGGGGGTAAAGTGGGTGGTGGATTAATGGTATTGCCATATTGGTCAGGTAAGGCTTTTTCAATGCCAATCACGGTTTTGATAGCCTGAAATGCTGCGACTAAGTCAGTGTAACCAGGATCAACGGGTAAATCTCTGACGATGTCAATACCAATAGCTCTAGGCTTATAGGTTGCTAGTTTTCTCAGCAGTGATGCTAAGTCTCGATCGGGTATGGGATAGGTACCTATGCCTTGGATGTCTTGTTCATTAATACCAACAATTAGAATTCTTTTATCAATAGATTCCCTAGGACGCCAACGGAGAAAACTATCGAGAGCAATCAATTCTAGACTTTGCAGGACGCCAGTGATGCGAAATAGGATTACTAGTGCGATCACGACTAGTCCTGGCATAAATCCTACCCGCCAGGTTTGAATTTCCTCCTCAGTAAAACGTTTCATGTCTCAATCGATTAGACCGACTTCTCTTGCCCGCTTCTCGGTTTTAATGCGAATATTTTCACCGGGTTTTGGATAAACCCCTAAAACGTCTTGAACTTTAGTCCAATAGTTACGCACGGTGCGCTCGGAGATTTGCATCCGCTGAGCAATGGTTCTATCCTGTAATCCTTCTTCAAAGGCTAAGGTTAGAAGTTCTAACCATTCGGATTTGATTTCCAAGCCTTTTCGCATCCCTTTGGGGGTGTAAATCAATCCCTGAAGTGACCAGTCAACTTTAATTAACATTTCTTTCTGGGGCAGGCTTTTATCTACGATGGTAAAGCCTCCTTCGTGTTCATTTATAGCAGGTTTTAAACGGATTAAGGCTTTGATATTAGCGCTTTGAACAACTATATTTAGGGTAGGGTATAGTTTCATTAATGTTTTGAGGAGTTGAATTCCCGTATCGGTTCGGGCAGTATCTCCCTGCTGCTTGGGAATGGAAAGATCGGCAACAACTAAGTCAGGGGATAACCTCTCTACGTATTCTTGAGCGATCTGGGCAGTTTTAGCCGTAACAATTTCTGCCTCTGGGTATTGCTTTTGCAGTTGGCTCACGGTTCCCTCTAGAACCGATTCGTGGTCGTCAATGACAATAATTTTT
>NZ_JAAHHX010000648.1:0-1539 GCF_010672065.1 Moorena sp. SIO4A1
CAGGGTAATTGCAGCTATTTTGTATAAATTGTACTTGACAAAATAGGTATTTAACATAGTCAGTGATAGGACTAGACAACTCTTCTGGAATGAAGGACACTACAAACAGATGGAATCAGTCCCTTTCACATCCTTTCAATCCTCATGTCAACAGGTTTTGGTGCTCCTAGCATATCCCCTCCTTCGGTTACGCTGAAAAAGCTCAGACGTAGTGTGCTTAAGGAGTTTGAGAGATTGGATGAGCCTCGGGTGAAACGGCAGCCACAGCATTTACTGGTCGAAATCATAACTATTGCCATCCTGGCCACCCGATCTGGGGCGGATAGCATGGTAGGGATTGAAACCTATGGAAAAGCGAAACGGCAATGGTTAGAGACATTCTTGACATTGCCTCATGGTATTCCCTCACACGATACCTTTTCGAGAGTCTTAGGGTTGATTGACCCCCAGCAGTTGCATGAGTGTTTTTTGAGTTGGGTCGGACATATTACCGACCAGCTGGAGATTAAGCTGATCAACATAGATGGCAAAACAGCCCGTAGCTCCTATGACCGAGAGCATCAACTTAAAGCCTTACATACAGTCAGTGCTTGGGCTTCAGAACACCATCTGGTCTTGGCCCAACAACGGGTAGAGAGCAAGTCGAATGAGATTACAGCCATTCCAGAGCTACTGAATCTATTGGATATTCAGGGTGCGATTATCACCCTAGATGCAATGGGTACTCAGCGCGATCTTGCTGCCCAAATCCGAGACCAAGGTGGGGAGTATATCCTGGCACTCAAAGGGAATCAAGGCAAGCTCCACAAGGCAGTGAAGACATTCTTTAAGGCGGCTGAAAAAAAGCATTGGGAGGGGACCCACGTATAGCTATCACGAGCATACAGAAGCAGGTCATCATCGGACCAACGCATCGACAAGTGTGGGCGGTGCCCATCAGCCAATTGCCCGATTTGCCCAATCCTTCGAAATGGCAGGGCAAAACCCGCGCGTGGTGATGGTCAAACGAGAGCGACGTCTTTGGAATAAAACGACTACAGAGGTGTGTTTCTACATCACCAGCTTAGGTGCAGATGCCAGGGTTTTAGGGAAGGCGATCCGCTCCCACTGGGGGATTGAAAATAGCCGACCTTGGATCAATGATGTCACCTTTGGCGAAGACCATAGCCGTATTCGCACGCCTTCATGGACCAATGAATATGGGACTGCTGCGACGCTTATCGCTGAATTTACTCAAACGAGAACCCTCTAAGCAAAGTATTGCCCAGAAACGCTACCGAGCGGCCATGGATAATGACAAAGTCATAAACCTGTTGCTCAGCAATCATTCCTGTTAGGTTTTGCTAGACCAGCACAGTGAGGACTGCACAACTTCTTAGAGGAAACCACAACAAAGCACATCCCAACCCCATCATGCCGCCAGATTGTTCCGACCCCGTTGGCATGCTCCTTTAACCAACCAAAAATGAGAAATATTGTGGAAAACAAGTCCAATCACTTTAGCTTCGTTGGTTTTCCTGATTTAGATGCGATTGCCCT
>NZ_JAAHHX010000649.1:0-1539 GCF_010672065.1 Moorena sp. SIO4A1
TTATTGTCTGACGTTGCTAATTAAGGCAAAAGGCAAAAGGCAAGAGGCAAGAGGCAAGAGGCAAGAGGCAAGAGGCAAGAGGCAAGAGGCAAGAGGCAAGAGGCAAAAGGCAAAAGGCAAAAGGCAAAAGGCAAGAGGCAAAAGGCAATAATAAAGATGTTTTTAAGGCAATAATATCTCCCCTTATTAAGGATATATAGTCAAAAAATACTGTACATCATAAGTGCTATCAACGCTATAAAATCAAAAAAATTACTATAAATCATGATTTATTTATGTTTGGAATTACCTAGTTTAATCTATCATAACTTAGATGTTGAATACTGCAATATATAACTAATTTATTTTTTTTGATTGTAGGGTATTAATTAGGAATAATTAACTTGGGAAATTTGTGATTTTTACTTTTGGAGCGATACTTAACAATTTTATTCTCCCGACTCCCGACTCCCTATTCCCTATTCCCTATTCCCTATTCCCTATTCCCTATTCCCTATTCCCTATTCCCTATTCCCTATTCCCTACTCCCTACTCCCTACTCCCTACTCCCTACTCCCTACTCCCTATTCCCTATTCCCTATTCCCTATTCCCTATTCCCTTTATTATTAACAATGACAGTTTTAATTATTACCCATAGCCAAGACAACGAAAGCATTCCCCTAGTGGTAAAAGCCATTGAAGAAAAAGGGGGGAAAGCCTTTCGATTTGACACTGACCGATTTCCCACGGAAGTCCAACTAGATGTCTACTACGGTAAGAATAAAGACGGTAAGAATACAGAAAGATTAATCCTAAAGTCTGAGGAAGAAAAGCTAGATTTGCAGGAGGTCTCCGCAGTTTGGTATCGGCGCATTGCCATGGGTGCAAGAATTCCGAGCACCATGGATCCGCAAATGCGGCAAGCCTCTGTACAAGAATCTCGTGTAACTATCCAAGGTATGATTGCCAGTATTGATGGCTTCCACTTGGATCGGGGCTCTGTGATTGAGCAAGCTAAGAATAAGCAGTTACAGCTAAAAGTAGCACGGGAACTCGGGATAGATACTCCCCTTAACCTGACCACTAATAATCCAGCCGCAGTGGTGGAATTTGCCAAAGAATGTGAGTCTGGCATAATTACCAAAATGCTTTCATCCTTTGCCATCTATGATCAGCAGGGACAGGAGCAAGTAGTGTTTACCAATCCTGTCAAACCAGAGGATTTGCACAACTTGGATGGATTAAGGTTCTGTCCAATGACGTTTCAGGAACATCTCCCTAAGACCCTAGAGTTACGAACCACAATTGTCGGAAAGCAAGTGTTTACTGCTTCGATAGACTCTCAACAGTTTCCAGGTGCTCGTTATGACTGGCGGCGACGGGGCGTTGATTCCCTAAACGCTTGGCAGCCCTATCAGCTGCCCCAAGATCTGGAAGAAAAGTTGCTGAAGCTAATGGATTACTTTGGCTTGAACTATGGCGCGATTGATATTATTTTAACTCCCGATGGTCGCCATGTATTTCTTGAGGTCAATCCAGTGGGAGAATTCTTCTGGCTT
>NZ_JAAHHX010000065.1:0-25902 GCF_010672065.1 Moorena sp. SIO4A1
TGGGGGAAGGCTTGGAAGTAAGATTGTAGGGGCAGGTGGGGGTGGCAAACCCATGGGAACTCATGAAACACTGGTTTAACCTGTAAATCTAGCATTTATTTGCTTTCATGAGAATGAAATAGCCCTGCCTATGTCTAGATTAAGCTTGGATTTTAAACCGCCGACAGTTCCTAAGTATCCAGTAATATTATATCCGACAATTTCCCATAGGAAAGGATTCACAGCTAAATTCAATAAATCCTTGGTCATCGCTCCCTTTGGCTGTGCAAGTTGATAATTATTTAATATGCGGAAAGTTTTTAATTTTATTAAATAAATTTATTTTCTTTGATAACAAAAAAATAAGTAATTTTTTATCCGGATAAAAATAGAGGAATAGGGAACAGGGAACAGGGAATCGGGAATCGGGAATCGGGAACGGCGGAATATAGGGTAGACAGAGAATTTATTGGCACTTTCTGGATTTCTCACCACTGAATCAGTAGCTAATATAATGGATAGCAAGAGCATCAGGGTCACGAAGCATCTCAATAATAATCTCAATGACCTTCATTCCTGGAGAGCTAGTCTGTGAGTGATCCTAACGATTTAATTGAAATTTTTGGTGCTCAGAACCCCGATCGCCGTGGAGATGTCATTTTTGTCCATGGACTCGGAGGTGATGCCCGGGGTACTTGGCACCCGCAAGAACGGCGAGATGATAATAATTTTTGGCCTGCTTGGCTGGGGCAAGATTTATCAGATGTGGGAATTTGGTCTCTGGCGTATCAGGTAGAACCGTTTCGATGGAAGGGTAATTCTATGCCTCTGGTAGACCGGGCGACTAATAGTTTAGATCTACTGGATAGCTATGAGATAGGGGATCGCCCAATAATTTTTGTTACTCACAGTATGGGGGGACTGCTGGTTAAACAGATGCTGCGCAGTGCTAGGGACTTTGGCAAATGGCAAGCGATCGCATCTGGGACGAGGGGAATTGTTTTCCTGTCTACGCCTCATTCTGGTTCTGATTTGGCACGTTGGATTAATTATATTGGCACGATTCTACGAACCACTGTCAGTATTGAGGAATTGGAGGCGCACCATTCTCGCTTACGGGAACTGAATCTTTTGTATCGCAATGACCACCAGTTTAGCCAAATCCCGATGCTGGTTTACTGCGAAACCAGACCTACCAATGGGATTTTAGTGGTGAATCAAACCAGTGCTGACCCTGGTATTAAGGGGGTTATTCCTGTCCCGATGGATGTTGACCATATCTCTATCTGCAAAGTAGATGATAAAAATAATCGAATCTACCGTCAGGTAAAGCGGTTTGTCAATCAGAATTTAACAACTCCTCTGCCACTGATTCAACCGAAAGTAGCAGTTCATCCCGATAGTAATCCTGATAGTAAAGAAGAAGAGGAAAAAAAAAAGTTGATGATGGACTAGGTTTAAAAGACATTCCCCAAAATCTGCCCCGCACCTATGTTTCCAAATTCGTTGGACGCTCAAGTGAACTGGAAACTCTACACCAGCGGCTACAGCAGGCAGAACGGGTGGTAATTTCTGCTATTTCTGGCATGGGTGGTATCGGTAAAACTGAATTAGCCCTGCAATATGCCATCAACTATTACCGGAAACATTATCTCGCTGGGGTTTGCTGGCTGCAGGCGCGGGATGTGGATTTAGGTAATTTAGGGACTCAAATTGTAAAGTTTGCGCGGAACAAAATGAAGTTATCCGTGCCGCAGAAATTAGACGACCAACCCCTCAATCTCGACGAACAAGCGCAGTGGTGCTGGGACAATTGGCAGCCATCGGATAATTTGGTGCTGGTGATTTTGGATGATGTTACTGAATATGATAAAATTAAAGCCTATCTGCCTCCAAATCACCCCCGTTTTAAGATTATTATTACTACCAGGAAGCAGTCGTTAGCAGAGTCTTTTGAGATGTTGCCATTGCAAGTACTTTCGGAAGCAGCGGCTTTGGAGTTATTGGAATCCCTAATCGGAAAAGAAAGACTAAACCGGCAGTGGTCGGAAGCCAAAAAACTCTGCAAATGGTTGGGATATCTACCCCTAGGTTTAGAATTGGTAGGGCGATATTTAAAAACGAAAAAGGATATATCCCTGACAGATATGCAGCAGCGGTTGGAAAAAAAGCATTTGGAACAGCGATCGCTAAAAGAACCAACTGCTACTATGACAGCACAAAAAGGAGTGGCAGCTGCTTTTGAGTTGAGTTGGCTTGAACTGAATCAAGATGCCCAGCAGTTGGGTTGTCTGCTGAGTTTGTTTGCTTTGGCTCCCATTGAGTGGGAATTGGTGGAAAATTGTTTGCCTGACCAAGACTCAGAAGATTTAGAAGATCTTAGAGATGACTTTCTGTTGGAACTGAATTTACTTGGGCGCAAGGGTCAGGGAATCTACCAGCTGCACGAGTTGATTCGAGAGTTTCTACGGGACAAAATGGAACATTACGATGGGGCTGATCAACTCAAGCAGGGATTTGGTGAGGCAATGGTGGCCGTAGCAGATAAAATTCCCAAAGCAACGACACAAAAGGATATTGCTACAGCTAGTCCCGCCATCCCTCACCTGACAGAAGCTGCGACAGTACTCTTAGACTGGCTCAAGGATGAAGATTTATACCAACCTTTCCAGGGTCTGGGTTGGTTTTACGAAGGTCAAATGGCTTATGACCAGGCATTACTCTGGTTAGAGCAAGGCTTAGAGCTTACCCGCGATCGCTTGGGAGAAGAACACCCAGATGTGGCCACCTCCCTCAACAATCTGGCAGTACTCTACTATAGGCAGGGACGGTACTGCAAGGCAGAACCTCTCTATGTCCAAGCCTTGGAGATGAAGAAAAAACTTTTAGGTACTGAACACCCCTCTGTCGCCATCTCCCTCAACAATCTGGCATTAGTCTACAATTATCAGGGGCGGTACTGTAAGGCCGAACCTCTTTTTGTCCAAGCCTTGGAGATCAGGAACAAACTATACGGTCAAGAACACCCACGTCTCGCTATCTCCCTCAACAATCTGGCATTAGTCTACCGTTATCAGGGACGGTACTGTGAGGCCGAACCTCTCTATTTCCAAGCCTTGGAGATGAAGAAAAAACTATACGGTCAAGAACACCCATCTATCGCTATCTCCCTCCACAATCTGGCTACTATCTACTGTGATCAGGCACGGTACTCCGAGGCAGAATCTCTGCATGTCGAAGCCTTGGAGATGAAGAAAAAACTTTTAGGTCAACAACACCCACGTGTCGCAGAATCTCTCAACGGTCTGGCTAATCTCTACTCTAATCAAGGACGGTACTGTGAGGCCGAACCTCGTTTTGTCCAAGCCTTGGAGATGAGGAAAAAACTTTTAGGTCAACAACACCCAAATTTCGCCAACTCCCTCAAGGGTCTGGCAGAACTCTACAATAATCAAGGACGCTACTCCGAGGCAGAACCTCTTTTTGTCCAAGCCTTGGAGATTTTTGAACAAAAGTTAGGGTCAAATCATCCCAAGACTATCGCTTGCCGCGAGAATCTTCAAAAATTGCGGGATGAGCTGACCTAGGAAGGCAGAAGGCAGAAGGAAAGGCAAGAGGCAAGAGGCAAGAGGCAAAAGAAAAAAAAATAGCAATTAAAGTAGGGTGGGCAAAGTAATCTAATCTATCAATACTCACGCATAACCAAACGGTTTTTGCCCACCCTACAAGCTAAAAACTATAGCCTAGAACAAGTTAATTTTTATGCTATACTATAGAGGTTTAATCACCAGTATTGCAGTCAGTTTTTTCTGATGACAAAAGTAGAACAGATTCAAGCTGAAATTGAGGCTCTCTCTAAGGAAGATTTCGTGCGCTTGAGAGAGTGGTTTGCTGAAAGAGACTGGTTACTCTGGGATAAACAGCTTGAAGCTGATATTGCCGATGGTAAGTTAGACTTCTTACTTGAGGAAGCAATGACAGCTAAATCCGAAGGAAAATTACAGGATTTGTAAGTGCATCGAACAACACCGCAATTTTGGAAGCGTTTTTACGCACTACCCGAAGCTGTTCAAGGTCTAGCCCGAAAAAATTATGAGTTGCTCAAAGCAGACCGACATCATCCATCTCTAAACTTTAAAAAGGTGGGTAAAAAATATTGGTCAATACGTGTTGGATTGAGTCACAGAGCATTAGCAATAGAGGATGGCTCTGACTTCATTTGGGTTTGGATAGGTGACCACGATGAATATGACAGACTAATCCGCTAGCTTCACTTTTCTGTTTGAGCTGGAGGAGCGAGACTGGTTGACTGACAAAAGATCATGGCGTAGGGAGTCGTTGAGGCAATGAAACCCAACAAAGGGTTAGACTTTCGTGTTCGTTACGCTATCGCTAACCCAACCTACGGGAGCATCAACTGTTCCCTGTTCCCTGTTCCCTGTTCCCGATTCCCGATTCCCGATTCCCGATTCCCGATTCCCTACTCCCTACTCCCTACTCCCTACTCCCTACTCCCTACTCCCTGATCAAATTACCGTAACCGTCCCGAACGCAAGATACTAACAATCAGCCACAAGCCTAAAAAACTAGCAGCAGCAAACAGGATATTAGTAACCACAGACATCTGGGGAGTTTGGCTTCCTGAGGCCACAATTGCTGCACCCACAATCAGGGAACCGACTACAATACTGAAGGAGAGTCGATTAGCGGAATCATCGATACTGTAACGTAGTTTGTCTAGCTCTGGGACAGTAATATTCCACTTCAGGGTTTCGGAACTGACCCGGTTTAAAAATAATTCGATTTGAGAAGGCGATCGCAATGACAGGCTTTTGAGATCCAAAACCGTTCTCAGAAGGGTTTGTAAGGGATCATCTCCCAGGAGTTGACGGCGAAACACTTCCGTAATCAGGGGTTTGATTTGGTCGAGCAGGTTAATTTCAGGATAAAACCCACGGGTAACCCCTTCCAAGTTAGCTAGGGTTTTGGCATATAAACCCATATTACCGGGTAAGCGGATTTTATTATTTCGCGAGACTTGCAGTATCTCATAAAACACTTCACTAAAGTTGATTTTGGAGAGGCTTCGGTTGTAATACTTGCGCAGCATACGGTCATAGTCATTTTCCAGGCCAGATAAACTGACCGACTCACTTGCTTCAGATAGTTGTAGGGTTAACTGAGCACATCGCTTGCCATCTAAATCTACAATTGCTAAGAGCATCTCCGTCAAAATCTGTTGGCTGCGGGGGTCTAAGCGTCCAATCATCCCACAGTCTAATAAAGCGACACGACCATCCCTCAGATAAAATATGTTTCCGGGATGGGGGTCAGCATGGAAGAAGCCATCGATGTAAACCTGCTGGAAAAAAGCCCGAAATAACAGGGTGGTAATTTCCCGTCGCTGGGTCTGGGTATCTTTGCCCTCTCTAGTTTGTGATAATTGCGCCGATAGCAGAGGTGCCCCTTCCAGCCACTCAATGGTGAGTAGCTTTTGGCTGGTCAAATCCCAGTAAATCTTTGGTATGACTAATTGCTGGGAATCGAACCAGCGGCTATTGGATAGATTACTGCGGAGTTTATCGGTATAGTTAGCTTCTTGGGTAAAATCCAGTTCTGCTTCTAGGGCAGTAACAAATTCATCAGCTATGGCAACGATATCGTAAGTCTTACCAAATTCCGTCAGAGAGACTAACTCCGCTAAGCCCCTAATGATAGCAATATCTTGGGCAACTATCTGATCAATCCCAGGACGTTGCACTTTCAGAGCCACGTCTTGACCATTTTTGAGGGTAGCGCGATGGACTTGACCAATGGAACCAGCAGCAATGGCTTGGGGATTGATAGTCGTAAAGGTTTCTGAGATTGGCTGTGCTAGTTCTTGCTGTAGTAGGGTTTCTATTTCACTCCAGGCTACTGGTGGTACATTGGCTTGCAAGTCAGTCAGGACTTCCACATAGGCTCCTGGTAATAGGTCGGGACGGGTAGACAGAAGTTGTCCTAACTTAACGTACACCGGACCTAAATTGATTAAAATGTTGCGAAGGACAGCAGGAGGGGGGAGTTGAGGTTCGTCATTATTTTTGTTGCCCGTTAGGAGTCCTCGCATGTAATCCCAACCGTTTCGGAACACAACTTCTAGGATTTCTCGCTGGCGGGTACTGGTTTGAGTTAGGGAAAACATTCGCTGAGGGTGGTTGAGTCATTTGGTTATATACTAGACTTCGCGGCAAAGTGGGGAAGAGGGAATCGGGAATCGGGAATCGGGAATCGGGAATCGGCAACAAGAATTGATGCCACAGCGTCGAAGCCTGTGGCACAAGGGCTGGATCGCACAAAAAAAAATTTTCTGATCTACTTGCCAATCCAGACTAGGTTTGTTAGACTTAATAAGGCGTCAAAAAAGACAAGCCGAAAAAAGACAAGCCGGGATAGCTCAGCTGGTAGAGCAGAGGACTGAAAATCCTCGTGTCGGCGGTTCAAGTCCGCCTCCTGGCATCTTCTTTAAATTGGGTGAGTTGCAAATTCTTGGGTTTTAGGGAATCGGGAATCGGGAATCGGGAATCGGGAATCGGGGAAAAATCCTGTGTGGCTGATTGCTGATAGCTTAAATACAGTTCAATCCCACCAATAGCAAACAACAACTGCATCGCGATCACGTTGAATACCGTCTCCCCATAATGCCCCTTCGTATCGATATCTTAATCGGCGTTTGAGTCGGTAACTATACTCTTCGTTTGTGCCATCAGTTACCTCTACCGAGTCAGCTCGCCATTTTTTACCCAAATCGATTAGTTGGGAAACTTTGGTATCTTGATTTTCTGCAAGTATGTATAGGGTATCTGCTGGATAGGCCACAAAATGAATAATGCTGCTATCTGGCATTGGACGATAGTTTGCCATTGCCAGCAGGGTATCTAGCAAACCACCAAAACTTAACCCATGTTCATCTGGGGCAAAGACTGGTTTGGTAAACAGAAAGCTTGCCCATAAATCTCTGTGCTTGGAAAGGTCAGTAATAACTTCTGGGCCATCAAACTCATTGAATCGGCGCTGCCAAACTAAAGCAGCAAATAGTTCTTGGGGAGAATAGGATTCAGCAAGGGATTGGATTTTAGTCAAGTCAAGCATTGTTGTTATGAGGGGTTTTACCTCGCCTAACTTCTTCTGCGTAAAAACGTGCCATCTACTAGGCTACCTCATTGCGCTCAATCGCTATTTCGATTTCATCGGGGTGAGCTTTTGCGTATACCCAAGCATTGGCTAAATCAGCAGCTGTAATTGTTGGATAACTTGTTAAAAGGTCACCATCACTGTATCCAAGACGACGAGCTTCTACAATTACCCAGACCGTAATACGAGTATTGGCAATACAAGCTTATTCCCCACAAACTCTAGGGTTTTTCTCAATTCCTTGCCAATTGTTTGTGAGACTTTGAGCCAGTAACTGAATAACCTGCACTTTTTCACTAGGGCTAAGGGCAAGAAGTTTTTGCTCTAAGTCTTGAAGTATCACAGAAGTCAATCCTTTGCTATAAATCTGATCTTAGTATAATATCATGTTAATAGAATCACTTCTCAAAAAATATACCTTACTTTTGGTAGGTAATCTTCCTCCTTATCCCCTGTTCCCTGTTCCCTGTTCCCTGTTCCCTTTTATCTACTAATTATAAGTGTTCAACCAACCTTGATATAAGTGATAAAAATAATCGGGTGAACCCAAAAGCTCACCCGATTATTCAGCTAAACTAAACTAAACTAATCTACTTAAGGGTTCCCGCTGGGATGCCTAAAATATCTTCAATCTTGGGCATTTCTTCGATAGGAATCACCCGTCCTTCATCTTCAAATCCAGCGATTTGATCAAAATTCAAATACTGATACAAATCACTAGCAAAGGGATTAATTTTCTCGGCTACAATTGACTGATACTCTTCAGCGCTGGGAATCCGACCTAACAAGGCACAAGCTGCTGCTAATTCAGCAGAACCCAAATAGACTCGGGCACCTTTACCCATACGATTATTAAAATTACGAGTAGAGGTAGAGAATACGGTGGCTTTATCAGCAACCCGAGCTTGATTCCCCATGCACAGGGAACATCCAGGCATTTCAGTCCGGGCACCAGCTATGCCAAAGATACCGTAAACCCCTTCTTCTTTGAGTTGTTTCTCATCCATCCGGGTAGGGGGACAAATCCACAACCGAGTGCTAACAGGGGGTTCCCCTTCTAGGACTTTGGCAGCGGCACGGTAGTGTCCAATATTGGTCATGCAAGACCCAATGAAGACTTCATCAATGCGATCGCTTGCGACTTCAGACAACAATTTCACATTATCTGGGTCATTGGGAGCCGCTACAATCGGCTCAGTGATTTCATTCAAGTCAATCTCGATAATTTCAGCATACTCTGCATCTGGATCTGCTTCCATCAGTACGGGATTTGCCAACCATTCTTCCATCTTGGCCACCCGACGCATGATCGTACGGGCATCTTGATAGCCTCGTGCCACCATATTTTTCAGTAGGGCGATATTGGAACGCAAATACTCAGATACTGTTTCTATTCCCAGCTTAATGGTACAGCCAGCACAAGACCGTTCCGCAGTAGCGTCAGTAAGTTCAAAGGCTTGCTCAACTTTCAAATCGGGCAATCCTTCTATTTCCATAATCCGTCCCGAGAAGACATTTTTCTTATTCTTCTTCTCTACCGTCAGCAACCCTTGTTGAATAGCCACATAGGGAATAGCATTGACAATATCCCGCAATGTTACCCCTGGTTGCAATTCACCTTTGAACCGCACTAACACAGATTCGGGCATATCTAAGGGCATGACTCCCAAAGCGGCACCAAAGGCCACTAATCCAGAACCGGCAGGGAAGGAAATGCCTAGGGGGAAACGGGTGTGAGAGTCTCCACCAGTGCCTACGGTATCAGGTAATAACATCCGGTTCAACCAAGAGTGGATAATGCCATCCCCAGGACGCAAGGCTACACCAGCACGAGAGGCAAAGAAGTCGGGCAATTGTTTATGGACTTTGACATCAACGGGCTTGGGATAAGCAGCAGTATGGCAGAAGCTTTGCATGACTAGGTCGGCACTGAAACCAAGACAAGCCAGTTCTTTTAATTCATCCCGAGTCATGGGTCCTGTGGTATCCTGGGAACCAACTGTAGTCATGATCGGTTCGCAAGAGCTACCTGGACGAACACCCGGTAAGCCACAGGCTTTACCGACCATCTTCTGGGCTAAGGTGAAGCCTTTGCCTGTATCTTCTGGTATGCTTGGACGGGTAAACAGGGGACTTGGTTCTAATCCCAAGGCTTCCCGGGTTTTATCCGTAAGCGATCGCCCAATCAGTAACGGAATCCGTCCACCAGCACGGACTTCATCGAGGATCGTATCGGGTTTGAGGGTAAAGGTGGAAATGACTTCCCCAGCTTGGTTAGTGATTTCACCATTGTAGGGATGGATAGTAATCACATCCCCAGTTTCCATTTTTGAAACATCGCACTCAATGGGCAATGCACCAGAATCTTCAGCAGTGTTGAAGAAGATCGGGGCAATTTTGCCACCTAAGATATATCCCCCAGCTCGCTTATTGGGAACATAGGGGATATCTTCACCGATATGCCAAAGTAAGGAATTAATTGCGGATTTCCGGGATGAACCAGTACCAACAACATCCCCAACATAAGCCACAGGATACCCGTTTTGTTTTAATTTAGCAATAGTATCTAAAGCCGACGGTATCCGAGATTCCAACATGGCCAAGCCATGTAACGGAATATCTGGGCGAGTGGTGGCGTGAGTGGCCGGGGATAAGTCATCGGTATTGGTTTCTCCGGGTACCTTAAATACAGTCACAGTAACTGCTTCCGGTAGTTTGGGACGCCCGATGAACCAAGCAGCATTGGCCCAAGCATCGATGACTTGCTTGGCGTAAGGATTGATATCGGAAATTTCTAGAACATCATTGAAGGCATCAAAGACAAGTAATGTCTTACTTAGGGCAGTAGCGGCTTCTGCTGCTAGGGTGGTGTGATTAGACTGGAGTAACTCAACTAGGGATTGGACATTGTAGCCTCCGACCATAGTACCCAATAGGTCTACAGCACCCTGGGGGGAAATTAGGGGACTAGTGAGTTCTGCTTTTGCGATCGCAGTTAAAAACCCGGCTTTGACATAAGCTGCTTCATCCACTCCAGGGGGAATGCGATCGCGTAACATAGCCATTAATGCTTCTTCTTCCCCAGCTGGTGGATTTTGCAGCAGTTCACAAAGTTGGGATGTTTGCTCAGCACTTAGGGGTAGGGGAGGAATTCCTTTAGCTCCCCGTTCAGCTAGGTGTTCACGATAAGAGTTCAGCATCATAGATTTACCTGTGCGCGGGCTTCATGTAAGACAATTGTTACAAAATATTGCCCTACCAGAGTGTGGCAAGTCATCAAAGCATCAAAAATCAAAGCATCAAAAAAGCGATCGCTATGGATCGCCGTGTCTGATGTTAGAGAGTTGTGAGAGTATCTGGGTTAACTCACTAGATTGGTTGCATCTGCTTTGACTCATCTTCTAGAAGCCTGACCAAATTCTGATCACCTTTAGCTTTAGCTACCTCTAGACGATGTTCCAAAGTTTGGCGCATCGTAGCCAGATGAACTTTTCTGCTCTCATTCAAGACTTTTTGCAGCCGGTGGCGAGCAATCGATGTCTTTGCCGCTACAGTAGAAATCGATTTAGCCATTGGTTGAGAATCAGCGACAGTATTAGTTACAGTTGCATTACCAGTGCAGTAAGAAACACCACGCCATTTCAGATGATTTACCGGTGGCGGTTCAGGCATGTGTCTGGGATAGTGAACTCTCCAATTCTGAGCCCGATAAGTGCCACCAATTTCACCCTCTCTCACTTCTAGTAGAGAGGGTTCAGCGTCGTAACTTACACCACGATACCTAAGTTTCATATCTATTACCCCTCCGATTGACTAATAATAATATCAGACTACTTTTTTCAATAGTCTTGAGTGCTTTGAATAATGTTGAGTACTGAAATATTGAGTAATGAAATCTTGAGTACTAGAATGCTGAGTACCGAAATGCTGAGTACCGAAATGTTTAGTACTGAAATGTTTAGTATTGAGTAATATGTGATCAATGTTTACTCAGCCCTGAGGTCTTGACGCACCCAGCACCCAGCACTTTTTGACTCAAACAAAACTAGTGATACAAAGAGCTACCCTCTTTTATAGCTAACACCACGATAGGTCATGTTAGCCGATGATTTACGCCAAGGATTATGCTTAATCCGGTGAACTTTCCAGCTATGACCCCGGTAAGTTCCACCAATTTCCCCTTCAGATACTTCTAGGGTAGATGGTTCACTTTGATAACTAACACCTCGGTAATAAAGTTTCATTGCTCGAATACCTCCGATTGGATTGCTTAATGAGATTGCTTAATGGAATTGCTTAATAAGTTGCTTGGCCAAGAATTGCTTAATAAGTTGCTTGGCCAGGTGAGGAATTCTGTCTAAGGGTTAGGCAAGCCTGCCCTAGGTATTACTTTCTTGGATTCTCTACGGCTGATCTACTTCAGGACATCTGAGTTGAGAGCCACTGAGCCGACAGAGACCTCAGTGTTTATTCAATTCCAATTTTTATTTCTGTATCTATTTTGACACTTTTTTCCAAAAAAGTCAAATGTTAAGAAAAAAAAACCAAATTAGATCCTATCCAGTGATTCAGGTTATAGGCTAAGGAGGTTCTGACCAAGTTTGCTAGCTCCTCGGAAAGCACGGAAGCCCTCAACTACGCCTCTTGTCCCTAATACTCAAGAATTAATACTTAAGTATTAATTCTTGAGTATTAATGCCTAAAACTTAATATTTCTAAAACTTAATATTCCTAAAACTTAATATTTAAAACAGTAAGCTATCAGCGCTGCCTCCCCAAGACCGCGCTGCATCGCTCCTAAACTCCGAAACGTGAGTCTAGTTTACTTCTGACTTCTGACTTCTGACTTCTGACGCTAAGCGTAGCGCTATATCAGGGAGTGGGGAATCTTCAAGAGTACCCCCAAGGGTACTTTTATAGCCCTTGAGAGACATAAAACTGGATTTTTGAAGAGATTCTTGTATCTATACTAACGAAACCTTGGAGAACTTCTATGATTAGGTGCATAAAACAACCCACTTCCTCAGTGCTCAAGGTGTTTTTACTGGGCTGCTCATTGCTACTGCTGCCCTGTAGTCCTGCCTTAGCTCAAGGGTGTACTCAAGCAGAGATTAAGACTAATATCGCCAGATTCAACGATATAAACAATACAACCGCTAAAGAAGCTATAGTCCAATGTGGTCCAAAATCTGTCTATTTACTGATTGAAGCCCTGAAGACGGATAAATCTGCTGCAGTTCGGGAGGGAGCTGCTGTTGCTCTGTGGAGTATAGGAGAGGAAGCGGATCAAGCTGTCCCTTGGTTGATTAAAGCCCTAAGGAACGATGAGTCGGCGACAGTTCGTGCCAAAGCCGCTGCTGCTCTGGGATTGATGGGAGAAGCATCTTATGAAGCTATCCCTGATCTGATTGATGCACTTAAGGATGAATCTGCTGAAGTTCGCGCCAATGGTGCTTATGCCTTAGGGAACTTGGGAAAGAAAACCCATGAGGCTGTACCTCACCTAATTGAAGCCTTGAGGAATGACCAATCTGCTCAGGTTCGTGCTAACGCTGCTTATGCCCTAGGGAATAAAAAAGAGGCAGCCAAGTCAGCTGTACCTTACCTGATTGAAGCGCTAAAGGATGAAACATTCTCGGTTCGTATGACTAGCATCAATGCCCTAGAGCAGATTGCCGAGAAAACTAAAGATGTTGTTCCCCAGCTCATTGAGCGACTCAGGAACGATAAATCTGTCCTGATCCGGATTCGCGCTACCGAGGTACTAGGGGAAATTGGAGAGGCAGCTAAGGATGCTCTGCCTCTATTAATTGAGTTGCTTGAGGATAACTCAGTCTATGTTCGCTATTATGCCGCCTCTGCTCTAGGAAAGATGGGAACGGAAGGGGTTCAGGCTGTCCCTGACCTAATAGATGTCTTTTTCAAAGATGAATCTATCGATGTTCGCTATTCCGCCCTCTCTGCCGTTGTCGAAATTTCTTCTAAGGTTGGAAAACAGAGGAAGCAGCTCACCAAAGTGCAATTGGAACAATCCATACTGGAATTTGAAACAGTTATTCAAAGGCTAGAGCAAGACACGGAGAAAATTTTCCAGGATAGATGGATCGAAACCGTGCGTGGTGGTCTTGATAATCTCCAGCAAGAACAGGATTCTCGTAGTTATCAGAAAATTTTTAGCAAAGGGGTGATTATCTGGCTAACTCATATGCTGTTTTGGTTTGGACTAATACTGGTTTATCCCAAATCCCCCCAAGTCCAAGCTATCTTCTTTTGGAATCCCTCGGTGCGGAAGTTTTTTGGACTGGGGTACGTAGGCATAGCCCTAACTTGGATTCCCTTTCTACGCTCGAAGTTATTTGCCCCCTTCCAGGAATCCTTGCTGTCAGATGCAGATTTAGAAAACTTTGATGAACAAGCTTACTTTCCTAACTTGGAAGTCCAGCCCCAGGGAAGAAGTATAACGCAACCCATTCAAGAAGCAATACCGGATCTGGAATTACCCATTGTCCTGGAAGGAGAATCAGGATTAGGGAAATCGATGTTTCTACGGCACTTAGTGAAATCATCTAAGCGGATCATCGTCTATTTACCTGCTGAGAAATGCGCTAATGGCGTGATCGAAGCGATTCAAGCAAAACTTCATGGATTCGCCCAAGACTCTGGTTTCTTGCGAGACCTGATTTACAGTGATGCCATTGATATCTGTATTGATGGACTCAATGAAGTCACTCCAGACACACGAGCGATGATTACCACTTTTGTGGAAAGTTACTTCAAGGGCAATATTATCATCGGGACCCAATCCATGGAGTGGCAGACCCCCTCTTGCGCTACAACCTATGTACTGCAACCATTGAAACCTAAGCAGATTGAGAAATTTTTACTATCGCGCTATAAAATTATGCCCCCAGATGCTCCCATCTCGGGTATAAAGTACAAACAAGCCTGCGAAAAGTATATTGACACCGTTTTACATCAGTACCAATCAGAAGAAGAACACAGAGCTGTGCGTCGGATGCTGTCTAACCCTATGGACCTGACCATAGTGGCTCAGATGATAGCCCATGGGCAGAAACCAGACTTGCTGAATTTGCAGCAACAGCAGTATCAATATATGGCTCAGGAGTATGAACAACTCTATCTGAGAAAATTTCCCCTAGAGGCATTTGCTGAGACAGTTTACCAGATGCGCTTGCAAGATGAGGTAGCTATACCAGCTGAGAAATGGTTTGAAGAACTGATTTGCATCGAACGCCACAAAATGGTTTTGTCCCGTCTGTTTGTTGACCATGAAGGCAATGATCGAAAAGAATGGTATTTCCGCCACGACAAAATCCAGGACTTTTTCATCGTGCAGACCTTTCTAGGTGAGGGAAATGATTTGCCAAACAAGCATATCAGTGACCCTAGGTTTCGCGGTGTGTACTTCCTCTTGGCAACTCTACTGCCGTGGAATGCTGCTTGGCGCTTGCGGGAAACCTTAATTAAATACGCAGCGAATACTAAAGACCATACAGTTAGTGATACTTTTGTTCAACTGTTGTTGTCCCGACAAGCGGCATGATCTGTTGAAGGTTGAGGGTTGAAGGTTGTTCGCGTAGCGTGGCCGAAAGGCCAAGGTTGAAGGTTGTTCGCGTAGCGTGGCCGAAAGGCCAAGGTTGAGGGTTGAGGGTTGAGGGTTGTTGGTCAGAATGCAGAATGAAGAATTAAGAATTAAGAATGAAGAATGCAGAATGTAGAATGTATAATGGAGAATGAAGAATGGAGAATGAAGAATGGAGAATGAAGAATGAAGAATGCAGAATGAAGAATGCAGAATGTAGAATGCAGAATTCCAAATTCTAAATTCTAAATTCTAAATTCTAAATTCTAAATTCTAAATTCTAAGAAGGTTAAAGGTTAAGGGTTCTGATAAAAGCCCATGACTCTCTGGACATAGTCAGCAGTTGCGCCACTGTTGCAGCCAGAGGGTTTTCCTGTCATCCACCAACAGGCGGTACGGCGAACAGCAATCATTTCATTGTTGCCACTATCTGTCAATTCAATATCCAGTTCCCGTCTGATGATACAAGCCACAACACTGCGTGCTGTGGTCGGGTCGGCTTCAAATTGTGCAGGAGTCATGGCCTGTCCTGTACATTGAGATGTCCAGCTCGGGATAATGGCGGGTAAAACTTGCCACTGGCTGTACATGCCATCATTGGGACGATTGGGTGGTGCCGAAAGCCGCAGTGCTTCTACCAGAGCATTGACTTGCGGATCAAGAGTGTTGACTTGCGGATCAAGAGTGTTGACTTGCTGATCCTCTACTTGTGCGAATACTGGTGTTGACCTATGGGGCTGCTGATAAAAGCCCATGACTCTCTGGACATAGTCAGCAGTTGCGCCACTGTTGCAGCCAGAGGGTTTTCCTGTCATCCACCAACAGGCGGTACGGCGAACAGCAATCATTTCATTGTTGCCACTATCTGTCAATTCAATATCCAGTTCCCGTCTGATGATACAAGCCACAACACTGCGTGCTGTGGTCGGGTCGGCTTCAAATTGTGCAGGTGTCATGGCCTGTCCTGCACATTGAGATGTCCAGCTCGGGATAATGGCGGGTAAAACTTGCCACTCGCTGTACATGCCATCATTGGGACGATTGGGTGGTGCCGAAAGCCGCAGTGCTTCTACCAGAGCGTTGACTTGCTCATCCTCTACTTGTGCTGATACTGGTATTGCCCACAACCCCACACTCACTATTATTCCGGTCAAGAGCAGATTTTGAAATTTATTGATTACTTTATTGATTACATTTAAAGTGATCATTTTCAGATTTATTTGATATCTAAAATTAACTGAACTAAGAATGCTACTGGTCGCGACAGTGCTCAGGGAACGATGAATAATTAATGATTAATAATGTTCAACCCATGCTAGGAGTTAGGGGCTTGTACTGGCAAAACGATTAATGCAGAATTGTTAAATTCTGTATCTTATGTGTCTTATGTGTCTATTATGTATGTGTATGTATGTGCCGATTCATCGTTCATCATTCCTAAGACATAGTTCCTGAGACTTAAGGAATTTTTGAGAATAATCCGATGATGATGGGGGCTGTGAACAATAGAGCAATATCTAAAATCGTGATGGCTGCGAAGCTAATTTGTTGAGTATTCATGATGCACCGTTTCCTTGAGTATTAACAGCTGACCTAAGAATGCTAGCGGTAACTTAAATCCATTTCATCGATTTAGATCACGCAAGACTGTGATTTATGACAATCTATCTATGTGATATTGATCACTAATTTTAACCAAAATACTCTATACTATTCTATACTGTAATTTATAAAGAAAAGATTAAATGCCTGTAGGGCTCGTGATAGCGTAGACCATTGGTAAGTTTTTACTAGTGACAGGACTAAAATTAGTCCCAGAGGAACTATATTATATAAGTGCTTTAAAAATTATTAACGCACCCAAAAGATTTAATATTTATTTTATGAATAAGCTTTAAATTACTGATTTTTGATTAGGTTTTGTTGAGGTTTGTTTGTCAACAGTACTAGGCAGTAAACTATGAACAAACAACCGATTATATCAAGTCCAATGAATCACTTCTAATTACCATTTCAAAAATGCTGCCTCAACCCCTTGTTCTCGCCGAATCTTACTATCCTTCTCAAACCAATCGATGATCTGCTGATGGGTCAACTCTTCCATTGCCACCCCAGTATCTTGTGAAATATGCTTCAACAGTCTGAGGGAGGAAATCGTTAAACGAGTTAAGAATTTCTCTGGGGAAGAGAGCAATGCTTGGTCTACATCAGCGGATTCTTCCGGAGTTAAGAATTGGATTGAGGATTGCTGGGAATCAGCCATAAGGGTTTTCAAGGTTGACTACATAACTTTTAAGCTATCAGCTATCAGCTAATGCACTATGTCACAGGCTAGAAGCCTGTGCCACGCAAGCTAGTTGAGGTGCTATTAGCCAAAGGCTTGTGGCCAAAGGCTGACAGCTGAAGGCTGACGGCACCTCAAGTAGCGTGCGCGTAGCGCTTAAGCTTACAGGCTTAGTTATTGGCATGTTAGTTATTTGCTGGCGCTTTGATTAAATAGCCACACTGATGCTCTCCATTATTGAGCCAGTGAGTACGCTCCACTGTACAATCTGGCAATACGGCGGCAAACATTTCCAGTTCATGACCACAGACACTGGGGTAAGATTCGGCAACGTTGGAAATAGCACAATTGTATTCAGTTAAAATATACTGCTCACTAACCCCATTATTTAAATTACCTGATTCTAGGGTGTGCCACTCTGCCATATAACCTTCTAGTCTACGTAGTTCTACCAACTTGGCTACTCGCTCTCCCACTGTACCATTCCCGATACACTCCCGGTATTCTTGAGCTTTACGTTGCCATTGCTTTTGTAAAATCGTGCTAGTCTGTTCACGACCCAAGGTTTCTGTCATGGTATCGAGCAGGGAAACGGAAAACTCTCCGTAATGATGGGGAAAGCGATCGCGTCCTTTGTGAGAGAGGTGATAGATATGTTGAGGACGCCCCATACCAATTTGAACAGCTTTGTACTCAATTAGCCCTTCTGCCTCCAATTCTTTGAGATGACGTCGAATAGCTTGGGCGCTAACCCCTATGGCTGTGGCTAACTCCTGGGCTCTTGCTCGATCCTGTTTGAGGAGATATTGTAGGATGTCTCGCTTGGTGGAAGTTTGCTGAGTAGGCATCATGGGCTTAGGAGTTGGGGAATTGGGTAACAGGGGAAGGGCACTCAGGCTTCCCTTTGGTGCTTGTCGGTACCGTTATTTCTATTTAATCTAAATTCTCTTGACTTTAACAACATGTTTGTTGTTAATATAACCTAGAATAGAGTTAAACAACAAAAACGTTGTTTTAATCCACCCAGTAACCAGATCACATCCCGTGGGCATGAGGAAGCTATGGATTTTAGTTGTAACCGGCGATAAAAGCAAGCCGCTGTCTTGATGCAGTCGCTACCCGCAGTCTACAACCTCTAACCTTCCAAGCTGCCAACCTACTCTACGGGAAAGTCAAAGGCGAACAAGCTATCACTGTGTTTGTAACTCTGTTGAATCCTTAATGATAAGAGAGCACTAAATCGATGACTGCCACTGTCAAGACATTAGTCAACCAGCCCTATAAGTACGGCTTTGTCACAGATATTGAAGCGGATACCATTCCTCGCGGACTCAATGAGGATATTATCCGTCTGATTTCCGCTAAGAAAAACGAACCTGAGTTCATGCTGGAGTTTCGCCTAAAGGCGTATCGACAATGGCAGAAAATGACCGAGCCAACCTGGCCCCATGTCACCTATCCTCCCATTGATTACCAAAAGATTATCTACTACTCAGCACCCAAACAGAAGAAGGAAAAACTCAATAGCCTGGACGAAGTTGACCCAGCTTTACTGGAAACCTTTGATAAATTAGGCATTTCCCTATCTGAGCAAAAGCGGCTGGCTAATGTAGCAGTGGATGCCATCTTTGATAGTGTCTCGATCGCCACTACCTTCAAAGACAAGCTGGCTGAGTCGGGAGTAATTTTCTGCTCGATTTCGGAAGCGTTGCAAGAACACCCAGAGTTAGTGCGAAAATACCTGGGTAGTGTTGTTCCTGTGGCAGATAATTACTTTGTTGCTCTCAATTCTGCTGTTTTCAGTGATGGTTCCTTTGTCTATATTCCCAAAGGAGTCAAGTGCCCAATGGAACTGTCCACCTATTTCCGGATTAATAATGGAGATACTGGACAGTTCGAGCGTACCCTAATTGTGGCGGAAGAAGGCAGCAATGTTAGTTACCTAGAAGGCTGCACTGCGCCGATGTACGATAGTAACCAGCTGCACGCAGCTGTGGTGGAACTGGTTGCCCTGGACAATGCTGAGATTAAATACTCCACAGTGCAAAACTGGTTCGCTGGGGATAAAAATGGTAAAGGTGGGATTTACAACTTTGTTACCAAGCGGGGATTGTGCAAGGGAGTAAATTCAAAGATTTCCTGGACTCAGGTAGAAACTGGTTCTGCTATTACTTGGAAGTATCCCAGTTGCGTCCTAGTGGGTGATAATTCCATTGGTGAATTCTACTCTGTTGCTCTAACCAACAATCTCCAACAAGCGGACACAGGTACCAAGATGGTACATATCGGTAAAAATACTCGCAGCACCATCATTTCTAAGGGGATTTCTGCTGGTAAGTCCAAAAATAGCTACCGGGGTCTAGTGAAAATTGGTCCGAAGGCCAAGGGTGCGCGAAACTATTCCCAGTGTGATTCCATGTTGATTGGGGATACAGCTGAGGCGAATACGTTTCCTTACATCCAAGTCCAGAACAACATGGGCAAAGTGGAACACGAAGCCTCGACTTCTAAAATTGGTGAAGACCAGCTATTTTTCTTCGCTCAACGAGGGATTTCAGAAGAAGATGCGATCTCCATGATGGTGAGTGGCTTCTGTAAAGATGTCTTCAATGAACTTCCCATGGAATTTGCTGCTGAAGCAGATAAACTTTTAAGCCTGAAGCTCGAAGGCACAGTGGGCTAACTAAGGTTAGCAGGTTGAATGTTGAATGTTGAATGTTGAATGTTGAATGTTGAAGGTTGGGAGGTTGAAGGTTGAAGGTTGGGAGGTTGAAGGTTGAAGGTTGGGAGGTTGAAGGTTGAAGGTTGGGAGGTTGAAGGTTGAAGGTTGTTAGCAGGTTGAACGCGCACGCGTGGCCTTTTGGCCAAGGTTTATAGATTAAGATGTTCAAAGTTAAAGCTGATCAAATTCAACTATTATTCAACCTGATAACCTTCCACCTCAAACCTAGTAACATTCAACCTTAAACCTTAAACCTTAAACCTAGTAACATTCAACCTTAAACCTTAAACCTTAAACCTAGTAACATTCAACCTTTAACCTGCTAACATTCAACCTTTAACCTGCTAACATTCAACATTCAACCTTAAACCTTAAAGCTGATAACCTTATAACAACACTTCTGGGATAAAGCATTTATTATCAAGTCGAAATGATTAGTGAAACTAGTGAAATAATATTGTCTGTTCGGGATTTGACGGCAGATGTGGATGGTAACCAGATTCTGAAGGGATTGAATCTGGAAGTTAAAGCTGGAGAAATCCATGCGATTATGGGGCCAAATGGTTCTGGGAAGAGTACTTTGTCTAAGGTATTAGCCGGTCATCCTGCCTATGATGTAACGGGAGGCGAGGTAAGTTTCTTAGGGCAAAATCTGTTAGAAATGGAACCGGAGGAACGCTCTTTGGCTGGAGTATTTCTGGCGTTTCAGTATCCGTTGGAAATTCCTGGTGTCAGTAATTTGGATTTCTTGCGGGTGGCTTACAATTCCCGTCGAAAGCACAAGGGATTGGAAGAAATTGATACATTTGATTTTGAGGATTTAGTTGAAGAAAAGCTGGAAATTGTTAAAATGAATCCCAGCTTTCTAGAGCGTAGTCTCAATGAAGGCTTCTCTGGAGGAGAAAAGAAGCGGAATGAGATTCTCCAAATGGCACTTCTAGAACCTAAGCTGGGGATTTTGGATGAAACAGATTCTGGCTTGGATATTGATGCTCTCAAAATTGTGGCCAATGGGGTGAATCAATTGGCAAGTAGCGAGAATGCGATGATTTTGATTACTCACTACCAACGTTTACTGAATTATATTGAGCCGGATTTTGTTCATGTGATGGCAGATGGCCGTATCCTCAGGACTGGTAGCAAGGAGTTGGCTCTAGAGTTGGAATCCCGTGGTTATGACTGGGTGCTAGAAGACGAGACTGCTGAGGTGAGTGTCTGATGACTATGGAAGTTTCTGTAAAACGGGAGGTTTCTTATTTGTCGGCACTGCTAGAGCAATGTCGCCAGGATAATCCAGTTGAGATGGATTGGTTACAAGAGCTAAGTAACCACGCTAGGGGGATTGCTCAGGAATTGGCGATTCCCACCACTAAAGATGAGGAATGGCGGTTTACGGATTTGTCGCCACTGATGCAGGTGACGTTTGAGGCTGCTGTAGCTGTTGATACAAGCACCATTGATATTAGTCCGGTAGTTTTGCCAGAGGCGGTTAACAGCCGATTAGTATTTGTCAATGGGATTTATGCCCCCGAGCTATCGTCTTTGGCTGGGTTGCCTGAAGGGGTGTTTGTGGGGAATTTGGCCGAGTTGCCATCAGAGTATCAGAGCCGAATTGCTGATTATTTGGGCAAGCAGCAGGGGGCAACCGATGTGTTTACGCTGCTTAATACCGCTGGTTTGACTGATGTGGCGGTGATCTGGTTGCCTAGGAATACTGAGGTGACGGTTCCCATTCATCTGCTGTTTGTTTCCATGGCTGATGGGGTGCCTAGGCTGTTTCAGCCCCGTTGTTTGGTGGTGGCGGAGGCCGGTAGTCAGCTGAGTTTAGTTGAAGAGTATTGGCAAGGCCAAGAGGAAAATAGCGCCCAGGGTGTTTATTTGACCAATTCCGTGACGGAGGTATGGGTTGGGGAGAATGCCAGAGTGACTCATATCCGGGTTGATGGGGAAAGTAACCAGGCTTTCCATGTGGGCAAGAGTGCGATCGCACAAGCTCGGAATAGTTTTTATAGTTGCCATGGGGTAGCCTTTGGGGGGAAGTTATCTCGCCATACTCTGGAAGTGTTTCAGATGGGTGAGGGGACCGAAACGATTCTAAATGGCTTGACCGCGATTAGTGAGCATCAGTTGGCAGATACTCATAGTGCGGTGATGTTGAATCATCCCAATGGCATCAGTAATCAGCTGCAAAAGTGCATTATAGATGGTAGTGCTCATGCGGTGTTTAATGGTAAGGTTAGTGTTCCTCAAGCAGCGCAGTTGACCAATGCAGCTCAGTTGAATCGTAATTTGTTGCTATCGCCGAAGGCTAGAGTTGATACCAAGCCTCAGTTGGAGATTACAGCTGATAATGTGAAATGTTCCCACGGTGCTACAGTCAGTCAGTTGGAAGCGGATGAAGTCTTCTATTTGCAAAGTCGTGGACTGAAGGAAACCGATGCCCGTAACCTTTTGATTGATGCCTTTGTAGCAGAAATAATCAATCAAATTCCCCTAGCTTCTCTTCGTCAAAGACTTTCGGAAACAGTCATAAGTTCAAAACGGGAACAGAATAACGTTCAACAGTAACATGACCTTAACTCAAGAAAAAACCATTGCTGATCAAGTCCGGGCTGACTTCCCTATTTTGCACCAGGACGTTAACGGTAAACCGCTGATTTACTTCGATAATGCGGCTACTGCCCAGAAACCGGTAGCAGTACTGGATGCACTGCGCCACTACTACGAAATGGACAATGCTAATGTTCACCGAGGTGTCCATACCCTTAGCACTAGAGCGACAGACGGTTATGAGGGGGCACGGGATAAGGTAGCTAGTTTTGTAAATGCCCAGTCACGACAAGAGATTGTTTTTACCCGCAATGCTTCGGAAGCGATTAACTTAGTGGCTTACAGCTGGGGTTTGGAAAATCTGCGCCAGGGAGATGAAATTATTCTCTCGGTTATGGAACACCACAGCAATTTGGTGCCTTGGCAAATTATTGCTCAGAAAACTGGAGCCCTATTAAAGTATGTGGGATTGACGGAGACTCAGGAGTTTGATTTAGAAGAGTTCCGACAGCTGATTTCTGAGAAAACCAAGCTAGTAAGTGTGGTTCATGTCTCGAATACTTTGGGATGTATTAATCCCGTAGAGGAAATTATTGCGATCGCACATAACTATGGCGCTATGGTAATGATTGATGCTTGCCAAAGTATCCCCCATATGCCCATTGATGTCCAAGCTATGAATTGTGATTGGCTAGTGGCATCGGGTCATAAAATGTGTGCTTCCACAGGGATTGGTTTTCTGTATGGGAAACTAGACTTACTGCAAGCCATGCCTCCATTTTTAGGTGGTGGTGAAATGATTGCTGAGGTATTTCTCGATCACTCCACCTATGGGGATTTACCCCATAAATTTGAAGCGGGGACACCAGCCATTGCTCAAGCGATCGCACTTGGTGCTGCAGTAGACTATCTGACTGTGTTAGGTATGGATACTATCCATAGCTATGAAGAAGAATTAACCGCTTATTTGTTTAAGCAGTTGCAGGAAATTCCAGATCTAATCATGTATGGTCCCCAACCAACAATAGATGGTAAAGGTAGGGCAGCCTTAGCAACATTTAATGTTAAAGGATTGGATGCTAGTGATGTGTCTACGCTGTTGGATCAAGACGGTGTAGCAATTCGTTCTGGAAATCATTGTACTCAACCCTTGCACCATCGTTTAGGAGTGACTGGTACAGCACGAGCTAGTTTGTATTTTTATAATACTCGTGAAGAGATTGATCGGTTTATTGTGGCGTTGAAAGAAACAATTGAGTTTTTCAGAAGTGCTATGGATTGAATATAGCAATTATTATTTGGGTGAGGTACTTTTGTTATGGGTTTTAGGGAGTAGGGAGTAGGGAGTAGGGAATAGGCAATAGGCAATAGGCAATAGGCAATAGGCAATAGGCAATAGGGAAAAAATATATAGCAATTATTTTTATCATGAGGTACAAAGGGATCCCCCTAAATCCCCCTTAAAAAGGGGGACTTTGAGGTTGATAAGTGTACCTCATACATGCCATAAATTACATACCTCATTAGGCTATAAAAAGCTAGATAGCAATCCTAAATTAATTGTTATAATTATTAATCAGAAGTTACCTACTCCCTACTCCCTACTCCCTGTTCCCTATTTCCCTACTCCCTACTCCCTACTCCCTACTCCCTGTTCCCTATTTCCCTACTCCCTACTCCCTACTCCCTACTCCCTACTCCCTATCAGCCATAAAAGCATTTTGATATGGTTTTCCCGTTGCCAGATAAATACATTGACCTGCTCACGGATTTCGGCTTTAAACGTGTCTTTGGCACTGAGCCAAACAAGGCACTGTTGATCGACTTCTTGAATACTCTGTTGCCTCCCCATCATCAGCTGAAGAATGTTACCTTTAAGAATCCCGAGTTTTTGGGCAATACCTTAGTGGATCGAAGGGCTATTTTTGATATTTATTGTCAGAGCGAGACTGGTGAACGGTTCATCGTAGAAATGCAGAAGGCCAAGCAAAATTTGTTTAAGGATAGAAGTGTATATTATTCTACTTTCCCGATCCAAGAACAGGCTGAACAGGGATTTTGGAACTATGAGCTCACGGCAGTTTATACGGTTGGCGTCCTAGATTTTGTATTTGATGACCACAAGCACGATTCAGAACTGCTACATGTGGTGGAGTTGAAAAATCAGCACTGTGAAGTGTTCTACGATAAGCTCAAGTTTATTTATGTTGAGCTACCGAAATTTAGCAAGTCTCTTGATGAGTTGGAGTCCCATTTTGACAAGTGGTTATTTTTATTAAAACACCTAGCCCAGTTGAATGAACCCCCATTACCGTTGCAAGAGGATGTGTTTGCCCAGCTATTTGATGTGGCAGAGATTGCCAATTTTTCATCTAGGGAGCAAGCGCTATATCAGGATAGTCTGAAGGTCTACCGGGATATGTACAATGTTACCCAAACCTTGATTGATGAAACCTTGGAACAAGGCATAGAACAAGGTATCAAACAAGGTATAGAACAAGGTATCAAACAAGGTATCAAACAAGGTATCAAACAAGGTCGAGCAGAAGGTAGACAACAAGGTAGACAACAAGGTAAAGCAGAAGGTAGACAGGAAGAAAAACAGCAGATTGCTAAGCAGATGAAGGCGGCAGGGTTACCTGCTCAGGATATTGCCCAATATACGGGGTTGAGTATGGATGAGATTGATCGGTTGTAGGTTGAAATTGCTTCAAGAGTTATTCTTTGTCTGTTTAGCGTTGCTGAATCAAGCTATGAATAGGAGTATAGTGAGCATCCTGCCTGCCCCAGAATATTGATAACGGGCAAGATGCCCATTCCACAAATAGGATAAACGCTATAGTTAATCTATCTATCAGTGTTTATCATAGCGATTAAAAGCACTATACTATAGCAATCCGTTTAGGAATTGTTAGAATTTATAAACATAAGTTTCCTACTCCCGACTCCCGACTCCCGACTATCTAATCCCTATCAGCCATAAAAGCATTTTGAAATGGTTTTCCCGTTGCCAGATAAATACATTGACCTGCTCACGGATTTCGGCTTTAAACGTGTCTTTGGCACTGAGCCAAATAAGGCACTGCTGATCGACTTCTTGAATACTCTGTTGCCTCCCCATCATCACCTGAAGGATGTTACCTTTAAGAATCCCGAGTTTTTGGGCAATACCTTAGTGGATCGAAGGGCTATTTTTGATATTTATTGTCAGAGCGAGACTGGTGAACGGTTCATCGTAGAAATGCAGAAGGCCAAGCAAAATTTGTTTAAGGATAGAAGTGTATATTATTCTACTTTCCCGATCCAAGAACAGGCTGAACAGGGATTTTGGAACTATGAGCTCACGGCAGTTTATACGGTTGGCGTCCTAGATTTTGTATTTGATGACCACAAGCACGATTCAGAACTGCTACATGTGGTGGAGTTGAAAAATCAGCACTGTGAAGTGTTCTACGATAAGCTCAAGTTTATTTATGTTGAGCTACCGAAATTTAGCAAGTCTCTTGATGAGTTGGAGTCCCATTTTGACAAGTGGTTATTTTTATTAAAACACCTAGCCCAGTTGAATGAACCCCCATTACCGTTGCAAGA
>NZ_JAAHHX010000065.1:26002-35089 GCF_010672065.1 Moorena sp. SIO4A1
AGTTTATTTATGTTGAGCTACCGAAATTTAGCAAGTCTCTTGATGAGTTGGAGTCCCATTTTGACAAGTGGTTATTTTTATTAAAACACCTAGCCCAGTTGAATGAACCCCCATTACCGTTGCAAGACGATGTGTTTGCCCAGCTATTTGATGTGGCAGAGATTGCCAATTTTTCATCTAGGGAGCAAGCGCTATATCAGGATAGCCTGAAGGTCTACCGGGATATGTACAATGTTACCCAAACCTTGATTGATGAAACCTTGGAACAAGGCATAGAACAAGGTATCAAACAAGGTATCAAACAAGGTAGAGCAGAAGGTAGAGCCGAAGGTAAAGCAGAAGGTAGACAGGAAGAAAAACAGCAGATTGCTAAGCAGATGAAGGCGGCAGGGTTACCTGCTCAGGATATTGCCCAATATACGGGGTTGACTATCGATGAGATTGATCGGTTGTAGGTTTAAATTGCTTCAAGAGCTACAAATTCCTGGGTTTTTGCGAAAAATTGTTGCTTAGATAGGCGAACTGAAATACCGATAATCCCCCTTTGGGGATTAAAACTGGTTTGAGAGGTATTGGTAACCCAGTCGTTGGGTTAATGCTAGAGAAGCTGTTCTAAAGTCCCAACGGAGCTGAATCTATTGCTATAGCTTACACACAAGCTTTTACCTTTACCCCTTCCCCCTTACCCTTTCCCCTGACTTCTTGCAGAAGTCGGGAACGCCGGATCTGGAAACAGTCAAGAAGAATGGACGCAAACAGTATCGTAAAAATACAATTGCTCCGAGGTCATTGCATTAAGATAGACGGAAACATCGTGGGCAAGAACTATGTTAAAGTCCGTGCAAGCACAATTGGGTTATGCTCGCTGAGAAACCACTGCTAAAGATGTTCAGATTAAGAGCCTGTCCCCAAATTTAGGTATTAGGCTCAAAAAACTCTATTTTCCGTCAATAATCAGAAGCTTACACAAAAACAGGACAGACTCCATATTAAGCCTAGTGATAGTAGTGGCTTTAATTTACCAAAATGTTAGCCAGTCTAAAACTTTCTTACCTCCACTGATCATGGAGTCATAAACTTTTCCAACTCCATCAATCACTTCTCCGACTGCATTGTAAACTAGTCTTCCAACGAATTCTCCAGAGGAGCTAAAAGTTTCACTGAACTTTTTAATGCCATTTTCAAATATATGTATTACTTTCCCACCATCAGGTAAGAATTCAACTTGTTCAATAATGTTTCCTACGGAGTTGAAAGTCTTACGTAAATACTTGTTGCCAGTATTGTTATAAAAGTCCTGAATTATCTCACCATCGGGGAAGAAGTTAACTTGTTCGACAATGTTTCCTACGGAGTTAAAAGTCTTACGTAAATACTTGTTGCCAGTATTGTTATAAAAGTCCTGAATTATCTCACCATCGGGGAAGAAGTTAACTTGTTCGACAATGTTTCCTACGGAGTTAAAAGTCTTACGTAAATACTTGTTGCCAGTATTGTTATAAAAGTCCTGAATTATCTCACCATCGGGGAAGAAGTTAACTTGTTCGACAATGTTTCCTACGGAGTTAAAAGTATTACGTAAATACTTGCCAGTATTGTTATAAAAGTCCTGAATCTCATCACCACTGGGGAAAATTTGGAGTTTCTGAACGTAGTCCCCAAATTCATTGAATGCTTTTATTACTTTAGTGTTGCCAATAAAGGAAGTCACAGAAGCATAACCATCAGAAATTAAATCCCATGCCCTTTGTCCACCATCGGCGAGGGAACGCCAAGCTTGTATTCCGCCATTTTTTAATCCAATCCAAGCTTCTTCTCCACCATCAAGTAGATGATCCCAAGCTTGAACACCTCTTGCTTTAATTGCGCTCCAGGCTTCTTCTCCACCCGCAGCAAGAGCTTCCCAGGCTTCTGTACCGTCTCCGCTAAAAAGGGCTTGAGTGGCTTTCCAACCACCCGCAGCGAGAGCTTCAAAAGCTTCTGCTCCACCAGCAAGTAAAGCACTAGTAGCTAAAACACCACCACTGGCTAAAGCTTCTGCTGCATCAATGCCACCCACGGCAAGGTAGCTAAGGGCAGGCGCTCCAGACAATTCAATCGCAGTCCACAGGTTCGGGTCCCAATTTGCTACAGCTTTGTACATGTCCTCATTCCATTCTGAAATGAGATTTACCAGACCATCCCCAAGGTTATCTATCGCTTGACCTGCGAGTAGGGCGGTTTGACCTAATGGAGAATCGCTAGAAAGGTTTCGGATTGCATGAGTTACTTCTTCTATTACTCCACCAATAACGGTACGGCTTGATTCAGCTACTCCACGGTTAGACAGTAAAGTTGGTAAGACTCCAAGGGTATAGATACCTCCAACGAGGTTGAATAAAGCCCAATCTTTTCTAGCAGCACTGGAAACGCCTCTCATATCCCAATAACTAAACAAGCTGTTACTGAGATCTTCGCTGTCGAGATTATTAATAATAGAACCTTTGAGTAGGTCTCGGCTTTGATTGTGTTTTTCCTGTATATATGGCGAGAACTTCCATATATCATTGTTGTCAGTATTCCAGTGGGCTAGCTTGTATTCTCCTTCTATATAGTCATCCCCTAATAGACTGACGATATCCCCATAGCCAACTATATGAGTTACCTTTTCTACATTATCTGCCACAAAATCATTTGCTAAATCCCTGTTAATTCCTGGAGAATTAAATGAAACAACTTGGCTGAGTTTACCGCCTAAACTTGTGTATCTCGCAGCAAAAGATTGAGCCAGCACACCACCCAAACTTTCCCCAATAATATCTGGGCGTAGTTTAGTGTTATGTGTGATTTCATTGAGCCAATTAATGATCCTATCAACGTTTCTTTCAAATTGTCTGTAACCAACGCCCCTTGGGTCGCCATTGTAAAGCCAGTCCCAGGGATCATTGCTGCCAGCGATAACTAAAACAGGGGGTTTGGTGGAATCAGAATCGGTGGGCACAAAGCCATAGGCTTCAAATCCCGTTTCTTCATCTGTGAAAACTTCTGCTACTTTATATTCATGTTTTTCCTCATCTTCTTTAAAGCCAGAGCTACTCGCCTTTCGTACTAAATCTTGATAATTATAAAAAGATTCGTTAAATTCATCTGAAGTACCTTGGGGACTAAATACAGTAGAACCATTAGTAGTTAAGGTATATTCCCCCGTAGCACCGGAGCCATAACTAGTAGCTCGTAGGGCATAATCAACATCGGATTGAGCGGTGAAAGTGAGTTGGGAATTTCGCCCTTCTCCACCGTCATCATCCTCTGCAATGACTTCCCCAGTATCACGATTAATTAATTGTAGGTAAGTGTCAAAATCCCCTTCCAGATTAACTTCAATTACTTGACCTGGGTTAACCCCTTCCAAGTGGAAATCATCACTGAAGCGACCATTACGGGTGGGATTATTATCATCACCTTCCTCTAAATTACCCACATACCTTTGGGTGGAAGTACCTTGGGTACTAAATACAGTAGAACCATTAGTAGTTAAGGTATATTCCCCCGTAGCACCGGAGCCATAACTAGTAGCTCGTAGGGCATGAGCAACATCGGATTGAGCGGTGAAAGTGAGTTGGGAATTTTGCCCTTCTCCACCGTCATTATCCTGTGCAATGACTTCCCCAGTATCACGATTAATTAATTGTAGGTAAGTGTCAAAATCCCCTTCCAGATTAACTTCAATTACTTGACCTGGGAGAACTCCTTCCAAGTGGAAATCATCACTGAAGCGACCATTACGGGTAGGATTATTACTATCACCTTCCTCTAAATTACCCACATACCTTTGGGTGGAAGTACCTTGGAGACTAGATACAGTAGAACCATTAGTAGTTAAGGTATATTCCCCCGTAGCACCGGAGCCATAACTAGTAGCTCGTAGGGCATAATCAACATCGGATTGAGCGGTGAAAGTGAGTTGGGAATTTCGCCCTTCTCCACCGTCATCATCCTCTGCAATGACTTCCCCAGTATCACGATTAATTAATTGTAGGTAAGTGTCAAAATCCCCTTCCAGATTAACTTCAATTACTTGACCTGGGAGAACTCCTTCCAAGTGGAAATCATCACTGAAGCGACCATTACGGGTAGGATTATTACTATCACCTTCCTCTAAATTACCCACATACCTTTGGGTGAGGGTATATTCTCCCGTTACACTGGAGCGATAACTAGTAGCTCGCAGGAGATAATCAACATCTGATTCCACAGTGAAAGTGAGTTGGGAATCGAGACTACCACCAAAATCATCGTTGTATGTTATTACTTCCTCCGTATCAGCATTGATTAGTTGCAGGTAAGTATCAAAATCAGCTTCTAGCTGAACCTGAACTACTTGACCTGGGTTAACCCCTTCCAAGCGAAAATCATCACTGAAGCTACCATTATGGGTGGGATTATTACCATCACTGGCATCTAAAATCCCCAAAAAGCTTTGGTTGCTACTAATAATAGAAGGACTAGAATCCAATGGGTTATCTAAGTTATTTTCTGCAAAAGTAGTCATGGGTGCTGTTTCTTAATCTTTGAATTTACTGCTTTGGTAGACGCATCCATAGACTCTATTGCTGGAGATACTATTTGACCAGCAAAAAACCTACTGGTTTGGTTTTGAGATTCTTTAGTTTAGACTATTTTAGAGTAACACACTGTAGGATTGTGATTCTAAAAAGTTTTAGTAAATCTTCAAAAACAAATAAACAACCACATTTTTTATTATCATAATAATAAAAAAAATGTGGTAATTATACTAGTTCAATCTTACTATATGCTACATTTTTTTTATAAACAAAATAAGTTCTTATTACAAAGTTATTTTTATTTTTAATACAAAAATCTCTAACTAGTACAGTCCTACCGATTACCACTAGACCTCTTACAAAAATAAATCGCACTCCATCCTGAACCCCGCCTAACCCTATCTATACTTGGCATAGCGCATTGTATTTAGGGTTTCCGAGTAGGGTAACTTCTCAATAACCGCTGTCGGGTGAAAGAGATAGGTGTGTAAGCAAACCTGTCAACTTTATGTACTTGAGAACGTCACCGACACTTTCCCTAGTTCTAATTCCAAGACTCGATCCTGTTCCTTTACCAGAATTCAGACAATGGAACTACTTCCCATTACGACCAGTCTTTAACTTTTTATTATTTTCGATAAAAATAAAAAATAACAAAAAGTGAATTTAATGAGGAATTAGAGGAAAAAATGAAGTACCAATAAATCCGATTACTTGCATTTATACTAATAGAACTACTTCCCACCACGGAAGTCCCAATAACTACCGTTACAGGTATTAATACGTCTTTTTATTATCTTTTTTACTACTGTTAGGAAATAACAAAAAGATAACGGCACTTAATATTAAGTGAACTTTGTTAATTCTTGTGTTGGAAGTGGGTAGGTCGTCCGTTGGGACTACCGCCTGAAAGTGGAACTAGGTTAAGGGACCGATTGGTCGCTGTCTGTCGTTGGTACTGGGTAGGGGACTCGGTTGGGTCACCTACCCATCATTGGAACTAAGGAAGGAGTCGGGGTTAGCCACTACCTTTGTTGAGTTTTGTGTAGCGTTGTTGGGACTGGGTGGTAAGGTTTTTTCCTTACCGCGATCGCTGTACCAATGAAAAGCCCCAGCGACTGCCGGGGTGTGGAGTGCAATGGTAGGATGCGATTGATTAAATGTAGTTCTGCGGGGAATAGGGATTTATTCCATGTTCTCGCAATATTCGCAACAGGCGAGCATTTTCTGCCTCTAGATGGTCTGGTTCAGCCATACCTTCCGAAAGGTCTTCCAATTGCTGATTTAGTTCCTGGTTGATATACTGCCAGCATTCGCTATTGTTTCTTAGATCGGTGTTCTCAGCTTCTAAGAGACTCACGTATTCAGAAAGTTTTTCGTTTCTTTGTTTGATCGTAGCTGTATCACCGAAAGCTTCACGAATCCTTTCCTCTAATGCATCTATGATCAATCCGTTAGTCAATGCAAAAGCCCTTTTGTTGCCTTTGTTTCCACGACTATGCCAGTAAAGCCCAACTATGACCGGAGGCCATCCACTGATACGAGTCTGCCCTTTTAGTTGCTCTGGGTTTAAAACCTCAAAAGTGCCGGGCGTAAAACCCTTGCCCCATATATCTTTGAAGGCTTTTGAACGCAAAAAACGCCGGGCGTAAGATTCATCTTCTCCGATGGTTTCAGCAGAACCAGTCTGAGACATCAAGTAATCTCCAGACTCCGTCTTGAAACCATCAGCCTTAATGTCCCCAATGTAGAAAGGACAGTGAGTTACGTATTGCTTATTTTCCATGGTTAGAATGAATATGACATTGAACTGGAGTAATCCTCCACTTAGCGATCGCACCATTGACCGGGAATGCGATCGCTTATTCATAAGTATACCTATTTGATCGTCATCGGCAAATATTTCTCTTGTTATCTTTGTCGCCTCAAAAAGTTAACAAGAGACGACAGGAAAATCAATGATCACTGCAAGCCAGTAATGTATAGTGCTCCGCCTACGGCCAATCGCTTTTAGCTGTTCCGTTCATAAAAACGCTGAATTAATCGATTTTTATCGTCTTTATCAGAGTGGGAGAGTTTGAGAGGGAAAAGAATACCCCGTCCTTTGAGGACGGGGTATTCTTTTCCCTCTCAAATAGTGTTAAGATAAAAAGTAAGGGTCTCAAAAAAACTGGGTATTGACCCTACTCAGCTACCCTCGGTGCGCGGGAAAGTCACGCCCATGGAGATAACAGTCGCGAACGGCTGTGCCTGGGAATCCCCATCCCTGCGACGGGTGGGGAGGTTCAATTACGAGTAAAAATAGCTTACTTTGCCCAACGAGAGAAATGGGCGACGTTATGCTTGCCCACTTTTCTCCTTGTTTTATTCGTTTTCCGGAAAACTAGGTAGAGTTAAGGTACACGTCACAGACTTCCCGGCGTTGGACAGAGAGGCACCGTAGGTGATCGCATCAAATACCTGCCATTTCCACTAATAGAACTACTTCCCACCAGAGTTAAAACTATTCCTTAAAACTATTGCGCATATAGGGTAACTGAAGTACTGATAATCCCGGTTATGTTAATTAGTCGGGAGATAATAATAAACCTACAGTATAATTTGATGTCAGTTTGGGTGAAATACTTGCGCGCCACTTCCTTCTTAGAAGATGGGCGATAGACTACCCGAATCACCGTTCAATTACATTTGGTAGGTAAGGAATACCCTCATGACAAGTCCCCAGGTGATCTGTGCTGGTGAAATGTTGTTTGACCGTTTGTCTAATCAGCCAGGAAAACCCCTAGAACAGGTGGAGTCTTGGACAGACTATCCCGGTGGCGCACCAGCGAATACTGCTTGTGCTTTAGTAAAGCTGGGTATACCCACTGCATTTATCGGTTGTATTGGTCAAGATCAGCCAGGAGACATACTAGTAGAGTTGTTAAAGGACATTGGTGTCGATGGCACGGGAGTACAGCGTCATGGTACAGCTCCCACACGGATCGTCTATGTAGTCCGAGATGCGTCAGGCGATCGCAGTTTTGCTGGATTTGGTGATATCGATACCACAGAATTCGCTGATACACGACTTCAAGCCGATCACTTGCCTACTGAACTATTTAAGGAAGCGAAGTTTCTGGTATTGGGGACTCTGGAATTAGCCTATCCCCACAGTAAGGCAGCAATTAATCAAGCAGTTAAGTTGGCACAACAACACCAGGTCTCTATCTTTATAGATGTGAACTGGCGACCGGTCTTTTGGAATGATGCCAATACTGCCATTGAAATTATTCAAGACATGATCCAGCAAGCGGACTTCCTGAAACTGACTGATGAGGAGGGAGAGTTTTTGTTTGGCACTGCTGATCCAAAAGCGATCGCACAACGGTTGGATAAGGTCAAAGGGGTATTAGTCACAGCCGGGGAACGAGGCTGCGCCTACTATCTGGGAGGAAACGAAGGTAAATTACCAGCATTTTCTGTAGCAGTCCAGGATACAACCGGTGCCGGGGATGGCTTTACTGGTGGCATTATTTATCAACTATGCCACCGTGACCGGTCCAGTCTGAGTGATCCAACCGTTGCCAAAGATGTGGTTACCTATGCCAGTGCAGTAGGCGCACTGACCACTCTCAAGCCTGGTGCGATCGCAGCTCAACCTACATTAGCTGAGGTGGAAGCTTTTCTATCTAGTTAGTAGACTTCGCGGCAGTTGTCGGGAACAGGGAACAGGGAACAGGGAACAGGGAACAGGGAACAGGGAATAACTAATTTAAATGCACATCAGCTTACTCTATAAGTTTTTATCTTTAAACTGAAGTTTCACTTCCTACACTTGTCACACTCTTCCCCCGACTCCCGACTCCCGACTCCCGACTCCCGACTCCCGACTCCCTAAAACATGGATAATTTAAACTACTATTCCAATTCAGAAACCATGACCCCGAAGGCTTGTGACAGTTAACAAAAATGTCCACTAATCTAACACTATCTACAATTATGTGTTAGATTTTAGAGATGGCACTTATACCAATCCGTAAGGCGGTCGAACTTACAGGACTATCAAGGAACACGTTACGGAAGTACGCAGATAATGGCACTCTCAGATGCGAAAGGACTCCAGGCGGAACTAGACTATTTCATTCAGAAGATGTACTCAGGTTCGGAGCAAGACGTTCAAAACCTGATCAACTTCGTGAACAACGAACTACCAAGACGATTTGCTACTGCCGAGTCAGTACCAACTTTCAAAGAGACGACCTCGACAGACTTCTCGCCTATCTCCATTCCCTCTTCCCCGACGCCGAAATCATCTTTGACATCGGCTCAGGTCTCAACTACAAAAGGAAAGGGCTTAGAACCATATTGGAACGAATTGTGCTCGGAGATAAGCTCACGATTGTTGTTGCCTGTAGAGACAGACTTATTCGATTTGGGTTTGAACTCATTGAGTACTTGGTTAGAAGTTACCGTAAGAGTAGTGCAGCCTTTATAGTTGGTAAATTATGCAGCATAGGGTAAAGGTTTTGTAGTAAGGCTGCACTACTCTAAGGTTTCATCT
>NZ_JAAHHX010000650.1:0-1538 GCF_010672065.1 Moorena sp. SIO4A1
ACTCTTGGCTTGATGTAAAACAACCACCGCTCAATCGCGTTCAGAGCCATTGGCTTCGGTCACCAAAACTCCAATCATCAAACCTTGGGAATCAACCACTATGTGCCTCTTACGGCCTTTAACTTTTTTGCCACCGTCATGGGCCGTAGACTTCCCCCTTTTTTCCGTTGTCTTCACTGACATAGAATCAGCGATTCGGGCAAAGCCCGACGCGAAGCGAACGCAACGGTGGAATCCGAATCCCGCCCCATTGTCCAAAGGAGGAGGTAACGTAGTTGATCGTGAATTTTTTGCCAGATCCCTTTGGGTTGCCATTTTTGAAAGTAGCCATAGACCGTGGTGTGAGGTGGTAAGTCATGAGGCAGCATTTCCCACGCTTCTTCCACTGCGTTGAACATAGAAGATGGCGTTCATAATCTCGCGCAGGTCTACGGTTCTTGGATGCCCAAATCCTTTGGGTAAAAGCAGCAATGGTTCAAGCACCATACATTCGGCATCACTTAAGTCACGTGGGATAAGGTTGACGTTGAGCAAAGCGCGATCGCAGGCAAACGACTCATCGGGAGCAGGGTAAGAACTCGGCTTATCTTAGGTTAAAGCCTACATCGCCAAACACATGAGGCTTCTTTAGATTCTCTTTACGAATTAGCTCTGAAGCTAGCCAATTTATTGGCAGGAATTGGGGTTTATCAGGACTTTGAAGAGTTTTTGCCTCTCCTGAAAGACCCAGACAACGAAATGATTTTAACCACTGCCTATCAGTTAGCTAACCTCTATACGAGTACTCGCAACATTACCACTGCCGTGGAACGAGCCACAAAAGTGGTGTTTGCCTTGAAAACTTATGCTCGTTATGACTCTAGTGGGGAAAAGATAGATGCACAGATTACTGATGGCATTGACACGGTCTTGACTCTTTATCATAACCAACTCAAACATGGCGTAGACGTCTACAGAAACTATGACGATTCTTTGCCAGTTATCCGGTGCTATCCTGATGAACTCAATCAAGTCTGGACGAATCTGATTCACAATGCTCTCCAAGCTATGGAGAACAAGGGGACTTTAACCATTAATGTGAGGCAGCAAGATGACCAAATCAAGGTCAGCATTACTGACACTGGCAAAGGGATTCCTCCTGAAATTCAGCCCAAAATCTTTCAGCCGTTCTTTACCACGAAAGCCGCTGGAGAAGGCAGTGGTTTGGGATTAGATATTGTTAGGAAAATTGTAGAGAAACATCACGGACACATGGAGGTGGAGTCCGTACCTGGTGAAACTACCTTTACAGTTTCCCTACCGATTCAGCAGCCACAGCCGATGGCTGAGGAGGTACATTGAGATGATGAACCTGAAACTGTTATTTGGACAGGATTGCTGGGGAACTTTATAAGTGTAGCTAGTTATAAGTGTAGCTAGTTATAAGTTTAGCTAGTTCATAAACAATGGTCCAAGGAAAAAAAACCCGGTCTAGGCAAGAGCGGGGAGTGTCAAAACTGTGACTAGTTGCAGTCCATGTCATTAAATCATCCATAGTA
>NZ_JAAHHX010000651.1:0-1538 GCF_010672065.1 Moorena sp. SIO4A1
TCACTGTAGTCTAGGATGTCAGTAAATGTCAATTATGTCGGGTAAATTGTTTAACAGGAAGTACTCCTTTACCAGGAGGGGTAAGACTTAGGTAATTCGCGGAACCCCGAAAGATTACAACTAGACATCTCCAGGAATTGCTAAGCAAGTCCATAACTAGGTTTGAGATGTTTGCGATAGTTAACAAATGCTTGATTTTTAAACGAAAAAATGAGGATTGCCAGTATTTATTGACACTAATTTACCCCAAAAAATCCTAAGTAAATATCTAAATTAGAATTACACTTTTTGACAAAAATAACTAAATAATCAAAGCCCCTATTCTCAGTCTTACTAATCCGCAAACTGTCAAAATTACTTTTTCGTAATTTTGGCTGTTTAGGCGAAATCTCTCCGAAGCAACTCTAAAAATTTTGATGACCCTAATCAGATGTTCCACAAAGATTCGTTCGCGAGATTTTTTCTGATTATCTTCTTTGATTTCTGGCGGCATTTCTTTATTTGTTTCTTTTTTGGGGTTTTTATTCGGTCTTCTCCATAGTAAGCTTTATCTCCACTATACTTTTGAGGCGCGACCCAAGGGCAGTTTATCTGCCCATTGGAACGCGCGCCTCTGGTTTCGTCTAAATTTTTTGACTGTTGTCGCCATAAATTAATATCACTATTATGTCATTGATGTCCTACGGTAATATCAACTATTTCTTGACCATTTGGAGTTGTAATTAATTGATTTTTAAAAGTGTGCCTTTTCTTTTTGCCGGAGTAATACTTTTTTTGTTTTTCGTAAGACGAAGGTCTTTCTCTATCTTGTTCACAGCTATCTACAATTAATTCAAATTCTGTTAAAAGTTCCTTGACCCATTTCTCGTCACTTGGATGTTTTTTTACTTGTTCTAGCAAGCTGCTAGGTAAGATATCACTCAAAATATTGAGCCAATGATGAAAAACATTGTTAGCTGTAGATTCGCAGACATTAAAATGAATTCCTAAGATTTCAAAGGTAGGATGATTGTGTAAATAATATAAGGTAAGAATGATTTGTTCCTCTGTATTTAAAAGGCTTTTTCTTCCACCACCAGCTTTGATTAATCTCCGTTCTGATTTAGCCAGTTCTGACTTTTTTTTCTGGTGGTATTCCTGACCTTTGTTAATGAGTTGTTCGAGTTGTTGATAACTTAATCCTATTAATCTCTTTGTTGACCTGGGATTACGTTTAATATAGCTGACAATTGGAATCATTGTTTTTTTTTAAATTGTAATTAAATTTCATTATAACATAAAGCAAATATAGTTTTTTATTTTTTGGAGATGTCTAAAGGGTACTGAATCATTGCAGACTTTCTTGGAGCATCCAAATTTGGACTAAACATACCACATTAATCTGTATGAACGCGATGTTAATGCCCATATAAAAAGATATATTTTCAAAAATGGGGTGCTCCCGAATTTCTTAATTTTTATTGGCAGCAAATACGTTAACCAATTTGACCACTTGTGCGGGTCTATGATAAAATGTCCAATGCGGCGGAGACTCTGTT
>NZ_JAAHHX010000652.1:0-1538 GCF_010672065.1 Moorena sp. SIO4A1
TTGGTTAATTGGTGCCAGGGAGTTCCATTTGCAGCTACCCGATGTTCTCGTTTTGCTGCTCTTGCGCCGACCGGTTGACCTATGTGTAAACAAATATTAATTTGGCCAGCGGTATCAAAGTTGGGGGATTTAGGGGGCTTTCCCAAAAGCAGAGGATCGCGCATTCATACTTCAATTCAGCAACGCCGGAATAATTACCCTTATTAAAAATCTTCCCATCTCCCCATCTCCCCATTTCCCTTAAAGACTCCGACTGCTCAGTTGTCTCCAAGTGTCCTTGTTCCATCTCCATGTCAGCGGGAGTGACATGGCTTTCTCTGTCTTTTTCTTCTTTACTTTGCTGCTCGGATACTCTCCTAATCTCCTTCAAAAGCGATGCAGCGAGGTAGCGCGGTCTTGGGGGTTCCCCCCATGAGCGACTACCGGTGCGGTCTTGGGGGTTCCCCCCAAGACCGCGCTGCATCAAGAAGGGCAATCTCCCCATAAGCCTTCTCGTCTAATCCGCCCAGATACGTCTGCAACGACTGCTGCAGTTTCTCCCTGGCTCGTTGGATACGTTTACGAACGGTATTGTTGGAAATATCTAGTCGTTGAGCAATCTCTTGGTAAGACAACTCCTGCTCAAAGTGCAAGAGACATACCTCGCGCTGATTCTCGGGCAAATCCTCTAGAGCACTACGGATTACTTCTAATAGTTCGCTATTTTCTACAATCTTTCCTGGGGTATCAAATTCAGTAACCAAGCCATTCCCCTCTGCCACTGCGATCGCTTCGAGATTTTCTACTCCTATTGCCCCAGAGTTATTTTCTCGATGGCAGTCTATACAGAAGTTATGGCCAAATTTAGTCAGCCATCCTTTGAGATTGGTAATCTTTGCGGCAAATTTGGGCAATTTTTCCCAAGCCTTGAGCATAATCTCAGAAAGAGCATCTTGGGCTTGAGACCGATTACCCCCCATCCAGCTGCAGAGCGCGATGGTAAAGATAGTCTTGATACTGTTCCCAGAGGGGCCAAAAGGCCGTGCGGTCTCCAGTAGACAGTTTTTCCAGGAGGGGCTCCACCCAAGCAGCGGTAGATTCGTTTTCGGCATTTTCGCGCCATTGGCCATGAAAAGCTTGGTTTGTTGCCAGCATAAGTCCTATTGAACCACCGAAAACCAGTTTGACCTATTCGCCCAAGTTAAACAAGTGAGGTTAGTCAACTTAAGCCCTCAAGTCCAGTCATCCCTTGAGTTAGGATTTTTGTAAATTTTATTGAAGCCTTGTCTTTATCTTTTTTTAACTTTATCTAAGTAAAAAGCTTATCATACCACATCCGCTGGTAATAAGGAAAATGTATTGGATCCAAGGCATAAGGCATAAGGTATAAGGCATAAGGTATAAGGTATAAGGCATAAGCCAGAATAGTTTCAGTTTTTTTAGTTAATCAAATATCGTTTAAATGGGCGAAAACTTATTAAACAAATTACACCTAAAAAAAAGTAATACTCTGAAATCTCCGCTATAGCAATTTGTGTAGAAGTTTTTTGGTCTGTTGC
>NZ_JAAHHX010000653.1:0-1538 GCF_010672065.1 Moorena sp. SIO4A1
CTGTCTATAGAGCTCGCACAGAAGATTCTTGGCTTGTTCAAGGTCGAGATTTTGAATTTGCGTCTCAAAAACTTTAAGATTGAACTCCTGTTCTAGGGAAAATTCTATTGGTTGATGTTTTTCCATGATGATTTGACTCCTATAATTTTTCAGAAATTACCGATTGGTTAGAACCTTTTATAAAGTTAATTAGGAGTGGGTAACTTTACTCCTTAATTACTTATCACCTTGAGTTGGGATTTTTATGCAAGGATTACTATAAATAGGCTTTATACTAGTTATGATAGGCAAAGTTTAGGAGACTTTACAGTACCCTTGCGGGTACTTTGTATCCCACCCACACCTATCCTTGTTTTTAGGGAGCAGCGAGCAGGGAGGAGCGAGCAGGGAGCAGGTAAGTCGGAAGTGGGAAAACAATCCTGTGTACCTGAGGTGCGACCCGCAGTATGATCGATCGGAGATATATTCAAGGTAAATTTATGCCAGTTCTAGAAGCTAAAACCTATGTAGAGTATCGAGACCATGGTTACTGGATTGCAGGCACACGAATTTCTCTCGACTCCGTTGTGTATAATTTCCGCAACGGATTATCACCAGAAAGTATTGTTCAATCTTTCCCACTGTTGACCCTTGAACAAGTTTACGGAGCGATCGCTTTCTACTTAGCTAATCGTGATCAGATTGATACTTACCTCGCTTTGGAAGAGGAAGAGTTTGATGCCATGGCTCAACCATTACAAAACACGGATCCGTCTCTGTATAACAAACTTAGGTCACGATTAGCCAAAAAACAGAGGCTAGGAGAATGAACGTCTGCTACCAAGCTGATGCTGATTTCAATCAGATAATTGTTACTGGCGTTCTACGACAAGAGCCTTCAATAGATTTCCAAACTGCTTTGGAAGCCCAGTTGCAAGGTTTAAGCGATTTAGAAGTACTTGCAAAAGCAGCACAGCAAGGACGCATTCTTGTGACCCACGACCGCAAGACAATGCCAAGGCATTTTGCCGAGTTTATTGTGAGTCGCAAAAGCGCAGGAGTTATCGTTGTGTCCAAGAAGTCGGCGATTGAAGTTGTTATTGAGGAGTTGGTTTTAATTGGGTTAGCATCAAGTGCTGAAGAATGGATCAACAGAATTGCTAAGATTCCTCTTTGAGCTCAAGGTATAGTAGACCTATGCGCAAAAGTAGTTTTCTAATAGTGTTCTTGATGCAAAGCGCGAGTGGGGGAAACCCCCGCAGGTCGGCGCTGCCTTCTCAAGACCTTAATGGTGCGTTTGACCCGTAATTAAATTCGCCACGGGTCGCACCTCTGCATCGCTTTGCGTCAATTATTGTCCACTGTTCCCTGTTCCCTGTTCCCTGTTCCCTGTTCCCTATTCCACAAAGCGTGCATTACTCCACAGTAGCCAACCATTCAGTAATCCCATCTGCGATCGCATTAGCCAATTGCCTTTGTTCTCGGGGATTGCTAATCCATTCAAATTCCACCGGATTAATCATAAATCCCAATTCCAATAGCACCGAAGGAGCTTTGTG
>NZ_JAAHHX010000654.1:0-1537 GCF_010672065.1 Moorena sp. SIO4A1
TGACTAATTGAGCCATTTTTTTGACAAACTCTGCAAATTTATCAATTTGTCCTGGAGGAGTATACAAATCATAAATAATCAGATAATTTTGATATTCAATATTGAGTTTATGCTGCTCTTTTTGTCGATAACTTAGGACTGATAAAGCAGTTACTAATTGAATACTACCTTGGCAGGTAATTATTCGTTTTACAAGCTTAGGATTAGTCATTGTTCTTATAATAAGATTTAACCTTGACCTGTGCTTTAATCAACAATTCACAAATTTCTCGAACTGCTCCTTGGCCACCTGCTAATTTGGTAACATACAGAGCCATATCTCGGTTTTCTGGTATCGCATCAGCAACAGTTAAGGGACATCCTACAGCTTCCATAACTGGTAAATCAATGATATCATCACCAACATAGGCAACTTGGAAAAGAGATAAACTCAACTCTTCACAGAGTTCTTTGAGAACAGCTAACTTATCTTCAACCGTGAAAAAGTTGTACTTGATTCCTAATTTTTTGACTCGATATTGGGTTGCCCTACAACTACTATTGGTAATAACAGCTACCTCAATTCCAGTCCGTTGCAGTAGCTTGATACCCATACCATCCTTGACATTAAATTTCCTTAGTTCTTCACCGCTTTCTGTGTAGTAAAGTCCGCCATCCGTCATCACACCATCTACATCTAGGGCTAGCAATTTTACCTGAGATAAATGTGTTTCTGAATTGTTACGCATTTAATTTATACTAAAACTAGCTAGCAAGGTACTCGCAAGGCAATATTTTCACGTTTTGGCATTAAAAAAAATTAACTGCACATTAGCTTAATTCAGGCTCAGGGATGTTGTTCATGAAAAACTTACTAAAGTTGTAGCGTTCAGAGCTAATTCATAAAGTAAATCTTAAGAAGTCTGAAAGCCTTGCTATGATTGTCTTTTGGTTATTAAATAGTTCAATTGTTCTATTTTAGCGCAAGCCTTATCCTACAAGGATTACAGCGAGTTTACAAATCAGCTCTCAAACTCCCACGAACGTTCAAAATTCCTTTTAGCACATTTTCCAATTCTGCCAAGGGTACCATATTCGGACCATCACTAAGTGCCATGTCAGGATTTTCATGAACTTCCATAAACAAAGCATCAATGCCAACTGCAGCCGCAGCTCTAGCCAAATAGGGAACAAAGTGTCGCTGTCCACCAGATTTATCTCCCTTTCCTCCTGGCATCTGAACGCTATGAGTGGAATCAAAAACCACTGGATAACCTAATTGACGCATCTGAGGTAAGGAGCGAAAGTCTACCACTAGGGTATTGTAACCAAAACTAGTACCCCGCTCAGTGAGTAAAATATTCTTGGCTCCCCCAGCTTCCAGTTTACTGACTACATTCTTCATATCCCAAGGGGCAAGAAACTGACCTTTTTTGACGTTAATTGCCCTACCTGTGGCAGCCGCAGCGATTAGCAAGTCAGTTTGGCGGCACAGAAAAGCTGGGATTTGCAGGACATCAACTACTTCAGCAACCGTTGCAGCTTGCTGACTTTCGTG
>NZ_JAAHHX010000655.1:0-1535 GCF_010672065.1 Moorena sp. SIO4A1
TGGTTGAGGATCCCGATTCTGGTGTGCGTCGGATGGCAGCCCATGTCTTGGGCGAATTGGGCAACAGCTCAGAAACCGTAGTCAGCGCCCTACTAGCAAGTCTTCAGGATGAGCATCGTGCTGTCCGTAGCAACGCAGCCTATGCCTTGGGCAATTTGGGCAACAGCTCAGAAACTGTAGTCACCGCCCTCCTAGCGCGGCTTCAGGATGAGTATCCTCCTGTGCGTGGTTACGCAGCCTATGCCTTGGGCGAATTGGGCAACAGCTCAGAAACCGTAGTCAACGCCCTACTAGCACTGCTTCAGGATGAGCATCGTGCTGTCCGTAGGAACGCAGCCGATGCCTTGGGCAAATTGGGCAACAGCTCAGAACCCATAGTCACCACCTTACTAGTACTGCTTAAGGATAAGAATTTTGTTGTGCGTGGGTACGCAGCCTATGCCTTGGGCAATTTGGGCAACAGCTCAGAAACTGTAATAAACGCCCTCCTAGCAGGGCTTCAGGATGATAAGTCTTATGTGCGTGGGAAAGCAGCCAATGCTTTGGGCAATTTGGGCAACAACTCAGAAACTGTAATAAACGCCCTCCTAGCAGGGCTTCAGGATGAGTATCCTCCTGTGCGTAGGGACGCAACCGAAGCGTTGGTTGAATTGGGCAAAACATCCAATCATATTCTCCCTACTGTAATTGAATGGATTGAACAACACCAGGATTCAGAGTATGTGGGCAGTGGTATTGATGCCTTGTGGAATTTGGTGGTAGGTAGGGAATAGGGAACAGGGAACAGGGAATCGGGAATCGGGAATCGGGAATCGGGAATCGGGAGTCGGGAGTGTAATGGATCAAGAGGATTGTTTTTGTTGCAGGGCTGAAACCCTTATGTGATAGTGCTTTCGCCAGCAGCAGTCACCAGTCGGATCGTCTCAAAGGGGTGTGATGGGGGTGTATGCGATCGCGTCAGCTAGACCCAACACAAACCACCTAGGGTATAGCAACTCCTATTCCCTGTTCCCTGTTCCCTGTTCCCTAAAATTATTAACCTATTCGAGCCAAATTGGCAAGACATAGAGAAGCTAACATCGGACAATAATAATCAAATGAAGCAATTAAATGTTTCACCCAGACATCAACATCAACATCAACATCAACATCAATATCAACATCAACATCAACAACTGTTGAGCTGAAGAAGGAGAATTTTCCATGCAAATTGGAGACTTAGAAAATCTACAGGAGATAAATATAGATAAATTATCTTCTGTGGAAGGTGGCATGATAGCGATCGTAGATAAACCGATCGCACATAAAATAGATGTGGCCGATATTAGTATTGCTCCCACAGAATTAAAACGTCCCATTTATCCCTATTGTCCACCACCACCACCTCCACCATGTTATCCCGGTTATCCCAGACCTTTACCTTATAAAGATATCAAAGCAATTCCGTTAAGGATTTGTCCTGTTATTCTCTAATTTTATATTTTGGGGTAAAAGGTCAGCTATAGCAGAAGTCAGAAGTCAGAAGTCAGCGGTCA
>NZ_JAAHHX010000656.1:0-1534 GCF_010672065.1 Moorena sp. SIO4A1
CCTCTGAAACTTCTTTCATCTCGATATTCACCTTAGGCGGAAATCTACCCTCCAAGTTGACATTTGGTTTCACCGGAAGATTAACATCTGGGATGCCAAGATCAGGCAAACTCACTCCTGTAGGAATCTGTTCAACTATCTCTAAGGCTTCTTGCACCTCTGCCTTTACTGTTTTGATTGGTTCTAGGATATTAGCAATTTCCTCTTTTGTCTTATTAAGTAGGTCGGGCTTGAAAAGCTCAGGTATGTTAAGTTAAATAAAGCAATAATACTTTCAATGCTTTGAAGCATTCACTATGGGCGCACGCTTAAGAATCTTTCTAAGTGCCGAACAAGAGCGCACTTTATTTGAACTTCGCACTGCCACTACGGTTCCCCAGCGAGTCAAAGACCGAGCGCAAGTAATTCGTTTAAACCATCAGGGCCTGTATGTAGAGAAAATTGCTGCCTATTTCGGCTGGAATGTTCGAACTGTCCGTGAGGTCATTCATCGATGGCAACACAAAGGCTTGGGGGGACTATGGGATGCTCCTAGACCCGGAGCCCAGAAGCGTTGGCAGCCTGAGGATATTGAATATCTCGAATCCTGCTTACGCCAGGAGGAACGCACCTACAATAGCAAACAGTTAGCCCAAAAGCTGGCTCATGACCGTCATGTTAAGTTGAGCCCGGATCACCTCAGACGAGTGCTTAAAAAAAGGGGGTGATTTGGAAGCGTACTCGCGCCTTGCCACAGAGGGAAGCAAGACCCTATAGAAAAGGCAACCAAGCAAGCCGACCATAAGATGTTGCAATGGTCAGCGGCAGTAGGAGAAATCGACTTATTCTATCTCGATGAGTCGGGATTTTGTATGTGGATGCCCGTAGAACACAGCTATTTCGTAAAGAGGTGAGCAAAAGCGCCTTGAACAGACAGCCCGCAAAGGAAGACGCATTAGCATTTTGGGATTGCTACAACCTAAGCGTGAGCTTTGTCTATGGACTGGTGGTGGGCAGTTTCAACGGGGAGCGCTACATCACGATGATGGATGAACAAGCTCGTCAGGCCAAGCAACAACTCGATCAAACCGGTCGGCTCCGGGTGATTGTCCAGGACAATGGTCCGGTTCATACCAGCTTGCCAGGTGCTTAAGAAATGGGCTCAGTGGGAAGCTCTTGGGCTATATCTGTTCTTTTTACCGAAATATTGCTCAGAGATGAATCCGATTGAATCCGAATGGCATCAGTTAAAAACCCATGAATTGGTGGGTCAAATGTTTGAAGATGAACTGGCCCAACGCTTATGCAGTCATTGATGGCGTCAATGCATTAGCTGAGGTTGGTGGATATCAGGCAGAACGATTCAGATTTCCCTCGAAGTTAGCTCCTTAATAATGTGTTACATACATGAGCTTTTCTACCCTTAGCTACTTAGTACTTTCCTTAACTTCCACTAGGGTGTTATTGATTTCCACTAAAGGGCCACTGACCACACTCTTGATATCAGATAAAATTGTTAAAAAAGTAATCAAAAATACCACTACTAGGATAATCG
>NZ_JAAHHX010000657.1:0-1533 GCF_010672065.1 Moorena sp. SIO4A1
TATTACTTGCTCTTGTTGCCAACACAACAGGGATGACAACTCTTAGCTATATGGGATGCTTCTTCATTTGGGCAATTTGTGGATTTATCACTGGATGGTTAAAGTATGGTGGCTTAACAAGCTTTCAGCACTTTACTTTACGTCTATTGCTTTGGATGGATAGATTAAGTCCTTGGAATTATGCACGCTTCTTAGACTATGCCACTGAGCGTATTTTCTTGTATAAAGTTGGTGGTGGATATACGTTTATTCATCGCCTACCGATGGACTATTTTGCGTCTCTTGAAGCTGATAATTTTTCTAAAGAAACAGGTCTCTTTGCAAGATGGAGATTAAGATATTATCTGCTTCCGAGCTTTTTGCTTTTAGTAGGCTTACTCCTCTCTATCCTTAAATTAATTCCGTTCGCGTTTGAAGATTCATATCTGAGAAACTTGCATTCAAATATGAACAAAGGTAGATATCCTAAAGTTATAGTCTACTCTGAAAAACTACTTAAATTAAATAATAAAAATGCAAGAGCATTGATTTATCGTGGGATTGCTCAAAAGGAATTAGGCAATTATCAGCAAGCCATATCTGATTTTGATTATGCAATTTTATTAAGCCGTATTCCTAGAGAATTAGAATTATATGCTGTAGCAAACCGTGGGCTTTCTCATCTATGGCTAAGAAATTACAAGCAAGCTCTTCAAGACTTTGAAAATGCGCTCAAAAAAAGTAAAAAAAACAGCATTTTTCAAGCGGAGCAACTCACAAACCGTGCATTTTTATATAATGAATTAGGAAACTATGAGCAAGCGCTTTCTGATAGTAATAAAGCGATTGAAATAATTCAAATAAGGGAGAGTTTATTGAGTGCATACGCTTTGCTTAATCGAGGGAGAGCTAATGCTGGTCTAGGGAATGAAAAGGATGCTCTCTCTGATTATAACAAAATAATTGAGCTTAGCAACAATATTAAAACCTCTCAGAATACATCCATATCAGAACTGCGTGCATTCACGTTTAATTATCGCGCATATACCCATGCTCGTCTAGGCAATTATGAAGAAGCTATTGAAGATTGCAAGAAGTCTATTAGCTTAGGAAATAAGTTTAACTCGGCAAAAAAGCCACAAATTGCTCTTGCTTATAAGAGTTGTGGATTTGTTTTCGCTCTTAAAAAAGACTACTATGAAGCTATAAAAAACTATGATAAAGCTATCATATTAGACCCCAAACTTGGAGAGGCTTTTGAATATCGTGGATTAGCACATTCAAAATTGGGAAATCCTAAGCTCGCTCTTCAAGACTTGCGAAGAGCTATCCAACTTTACAAGGAACAAGGTAAAAATTCTGACAAACAAAGAGTAATTAATACCATTAATAACCTTCAGTAGATGATTTTTTTTAGGGGCTTGACTCCCAGTTGATTGACCAACAATTTATAATGATACGTTAAATCAGTAAAATGCGAAATTTATCATCTCGATTTATATCAGCCATTATCTCTGCTGCAATAACTGTATTTGTTCCACGATATGCATATGC
>NZ_JAAHHX010000658.1:0-1532 GCF_010672065.1 Moorena sp. SIO4A1
GCTTTATTTAAATAAAACATAAAAGAGACTGTTAATCGGCATTTATGTCCTACACTGTAAAGTGCGGGGCAGTGTGCTATTAGTATTTTGAATAGAGTTGGATTTAATGGGCGAGTTCTATTATAATCCCTCAACTAGGCCACATCTGTGAATAACTTCATTAGTTTTGGGATAATTCACACGTCCGATAAGAGTGAGTTTTATCGTTAGTTAATGAAGCGTGTTTTTACTGAAAACCTGCTACTAAAGATTGTTATTGAGATAAGCACATCGATGTTTGAGAACTTGAGGCACATTTTCAGGTTTCCACTGTGCTCCAGAAATCTTCAGTCGTCGGTCAATTTGTTTGACTGTAGATTCAACAGCTCCTGAAGCAATGGAACAAATTGACTGCTCTTGATAGTATTTATAGTTAATAATACGCTCTCGATGAGTCTCTAAATAATTACAGAAGTTTTCGGCTTGTTTTTTCTTCAAAGGAGAAATCAAGTTAAGAGTTTCATCAACGTTACCTGACCACAATAAACTTTTGGCTTTTTTCAATCTTTTCAGTGAACCACCGACCTTATGTAAATTTTCAACTAAGTGAAACCAATCAAGAATTTCCCGTTTTTCTCCTGGACAATTAAATTGTTTAAAAATATTCCCAATCCCAGGATGCCCGTCCCCCAGGCAATTCAGTGGGTCTGATCACGGTTGCTCATTCACCCAATTTATTAATTCCTCATTTTCTGAAAACCAAGCTTTTCTCGTGGATTTATTCACACAGATTGCCTTATAATCTTTCCAGAGACAAGGTTCTCCTTTTTTTGGCGTTCTTAACCTTACTTTTCCTCCATCTACACTCACTTCTTCAATATCTTTACTACAGTCATTGTCAGTAAAATTATAACGATGTACTAGTCTTTGTTGTGTTTTTGCTGAGATTTTCATTCCTGTATAGTACTCAATATCTCTGGCAGCATTCTCATAAGATACATTGGCGCTTGCTCGAACACAACACTGCTCTAAAAACGGACTTATTCTTTGGTTAGTTTCGATATTTAATCGGATGGCTTGCTTTTCGGTTATTGGTAATTTTCCAATGATACTCTTTAATGTTCTCAGTCTTCCGGCCTCGGTTTTTGTTGTTTCTTTGATAAAAAAAAACCGATTTTTGGTGTGATATACTCTAAAGTTTTCTCTCTCACAGTTTCTTCTATTCCCGCCATTGTGTCTAGTTTGGTCGGATCAGAGTCCTCATAAAGAATCTTGGCAATTGCTTGAAGATACTCGTTGAGCTCTTTTTGCTTTTCAGGGGTCATTTTGGGATTAATTCTTAATTTTTTAGGTAGCTTGACACAGATAACCTCAATTTACTCATTTTGTCAAGTAGTTCATTTGTTCTGCAAGTTTGACCTGCTCCCACCCTGAACAGCGAGCAATTGTCCGCCACTGGTTTGGGGTATCCCGTTACGTTTTCAATAAGACCGTCAAAATACTCGAAAATGGCGAAGTTAAAGCAAATTGGAAAGCCATGAAAACTGGTATTA
>NZ_JAAHHX010000659.1:0-1530 GCF_010672065.1 Moorena sp. SIO4A1
ACAGGGAACAGGGAACAGGGAATTAAAAAGCTTTTTAGTAAGCATATGCGCTACGCGCACGCTACGCGAACAGCCGTCAGCCGTCAGCCGTGAGCTAAAGGCTCACGCGTGCGCGTTCAGCTTTTTGGCACAGGCTTCTACGCTGGGACTTCACTCAGATTAAACCAATGCTTACTTGTTGTCTTGATGCAGTCGCTCATGGGGGAAACCACGGCAGTGCGGTCATGGGGGGAACCCCCAAGACCGCACTGCCTCCCCAAGACCGCGCTGCATCGCTTATTCAAAAGCTGAGAGCTGATAGCTGAGAGCTGATATACCAATCCTAAATGATTTTGAAGAAAAATGAGATATCATGGAATATAAATTTACCACCATGTTCTCATGACTCTGGAAGAATTTATAGCTAGCAATCGAGACCCTAGAGAGCTAAAGCGAGCAATAGCCGTGAAAATGCGAATTCAAGGACTCAAGCACCGAGAAATCCAAGCAGTGTTGGGAGTTCAATCGAGCTATATTAGTCGTTGGGAAAAACGCTATCGAGAGGAAGGATGTTCTGGTCTGAGGTTACGGCATAAAGGTAGCTCAGGTTACTTGAGTCATTCACAACGTCAAGCTGTCATAGACTGGATTAAACAAGAAACACAAAGAAATCTTTGGGAATTAGTTGACCATGTTGAACAAGTTTATGGAGTTGTATATCGGTCTTTGCAAAGCTATTACGACTTACTTAAGAGTGCGGGAATGAGTTGGCATCAGGGGAAAAAAAAAGTCCCAAGTATGATAAGTCTGTGGTCGATGAGCACAACCAAATGATTAGTGATTGGCTCGAACATAATCACCAAGAAATCCAAAAGGGAAAAATTAGGGTCTTCTCTTTAGATGAATGTCATGTTTGTGCAGGGGATATTTGTGGTTATGGGTGGGGGGATCGTAAAGAAAGACGAGAGGTAGATCTAGACAATTATCGTGATTCTCAGACTTACTATGGGGCATTAGACTGTGTCAGTGGAGAAGTTATACTCAGTGCTTATAAAACAGCTAACAGTTCGTCAACAATTGATTTCATCAAACATCTGCAAAGGCGAAGTGAAGGGGCACAGATTGTTTTAGTTTGGGATGGAGCCAGTTATCACCGTTCCCAGGAGTTTCGTAATTTTCTTGCAGAAGTTAATACTGATAAACAGTGGAATGTTCACTGTCTACGCTTTGCTCCTTATGCACCATCAGAAAATCCAATTGAGAACATTTGGGGGCAGGCTAAAAAGCTGTTACAACAGATGCATCAACGATGTCAATCTTTCAAGCTCACTAAGAAATTATTTGAATTATTTATTGAATATCGATTATTTACTATGCCTAATTTAGGCACTTATGAGGCTTTCTCTATTATCATTTAGGAGTAGTATAGCTGAATACTTACGCTTTTTACATAGCGCTGCATCGCTTTTTTAAAGTATTTTTAAATCAAGTTAATTTTTACCTATCAAAGAAAAAAAGGATAGGGATTTATGTTACAGTATTGGTAGGCTT
>NZ_JAAHHX010000066.1:0-34757 GCF_010672065.1 Moorena sp. SIO4A1
CGCTAATTGGTACAATAGGCTTCTTTTTTCGGTTTTGGTTGTTCTCAATTCTATTGGGGGAAGACCTCTGGGTTTACGTGATGACCCAGGTGACAGGATTATTGGATTGGTGGTTTGTCAAGCTGGGGTTGCTATTTCAGCCCAGTCTATTTCTAGTTCAAACTTTGGCTATAGTAATGATTATTATTAACAATGCCATTTATTTATTTGTAGTGCATATTGTAGCTTTACTAATGCTCGACCGATTAGGAAACCCGATTCCTAGACCACCAAACTGGGTAAAAGTTTTGCTGGATTACGATTGAGCTATTAGTCATTGGTCACTTGTAATTGCAGGGTAATCGCATTGAACTTGGTATAAATTGTACTTGACAAAAGAAATAAAGAGTGTAATAAAACTTTCCGACAATCGAGGCTGTGTTGCACAACTGACGAAGCTACCATAATAGGGAAGAACAATTCCCATTTCCAGGTCACTAATCATGGCAAAAGGCTTTGGCAAGGGCGTTATGACATCCATTGAAGAACCAGAGGCAGAAATCCTCAGAAAAAGCGTCATTAAGCATTTTCAACATTTGGAAGACCCGAGAGTGGGTTCAAGGAAAGCTCATAGTCTAGTGGCAATTATCACCATAGCCAACAAGCGCGATACTCTCAGGAGCGGAGGGGTTTGTGGGAATAGAAACCTATGGAAAAGCAAAGCTTGAGTGGCTAGAGAAATTTCTGGAAATACCCAATGGAATTCCTTCACACGATACCTTTGGAAGAGTATTGTCCCAGCTAGAGCCAGAGGAACTCAACCACAGCTTCCTCAATTGGATCAGCAGCATCACAGAGAAATTAAATCTGGAGATGATTCATATAGATGGTAAGACAGCCAGAGGCTCCTATGACCGGGAAAAGAAGCTCAAAGCGTTGCATAGTGTCAGCGCCTGGAGTAGTGAGCATAGTTTAGTGCTAGCAAGCGCAAAAAGTAGAGAGCAAGTCCAATGAAATGACCGCAGTGCCACGAAGGCTGTTGTTGCTCAACCTCAAGGGAGCTGTAGTCACCTTGGATGCTATGGGTACTCAAATAGAGATTGTCCAGGAAATCCAGCGGGGAGAAGGGGACTATGTCCTGGCTCTCAAAGGTAATCAAGGTAAGCTCTGTGAGCAGGTAAAAGCTTGGTTTGACCAAGCTCAAGCTCACCATTGGCAGGGGATTGACTACAGCTATGATCAAACGACTGAAAGTGGGCATCATCGCCTGGAAACCCGGGAAGTTTGGGCAGTGCCAGTAACTCAATTACCACCTTTACATCGCCAAAATCAGTGGTTGGGTTTAACCACAGTGGTGATGGTTCGCTCTTACAGACAATTATGGAACAAAACAACCACAGAGGTGAGGTTGTACCTCAGTAGCTTGGAAGCGGATGCCCAGCGGCACAATCAAGTGATTCGCTCCCACGCTTTGTATTGAAAATAGCTTACATTGGGTTCTTGATGTCACCTTTGATGAAGATGCCAGTCGAGTACGTCAGGGTCATGGTGCAGAAAACCTCGGCTTGTTGCGTCGTTTGAGTGTCAATTTACGTGGATCGTGAACCCTCCAAGCAGAGTTTGAAGATGAAGCGTTACAGGGCTGGGATAGACAATAACTCAGTAATGAAAATCCTGGCTGCTAGCGTGGCTGAGTCATAGGGTAGCTTAGTCCAGTGGCGAAACTAGATCTCGGAAGACCAAGGAGGTAAAGAATATTCTCCAATAGCTCAGCAATGATCTCCATGTTGCACAAAGCTCAATTTTATCTAGCTTTGTGCGCTTTATAACTCCCCTTGTGCTGTCAAGTTTCCGGTCATTTTACAGTAATTTTATCACTCGATTCCAATGCGATTACCCTGCTTGTAATTGCGAAGAGACTGTTTGTTATACTTTCAACGGTCAGCTTACGCGCTACTTGGGGGCTACGCTTTACGCAAACAGTTATCAGCTCTGAGCCTTTGGAGCTTACAGCTTAAGCTTGATTGATTACCTTTAGCTCAGTTTATGCCCGTGGTAAGTATGGCAATCGTTCTTTTATTTAATCTAAATTTATGGAATTATATTGCTAATTTTATTTTTTTGTGAAATAAAAAGGATTACTATTAAATAGTTAAATATTTCCTACTTTATTTGCGACTTTTTGTAAATTATTCTGTTAACTTATCCAAAGTTAACTGTTACCTTTAACCACAATTAATCTGTAGTGTAGTATGTTTTTTCTATTTCATATAAGAACTAAGGACTAAGGATTAAGGACTAATGATCCGAGTTTATACCCAGCAGGTAAAGGGAAAACGGTGGTTACAGCAGTATCAGGGATGCTCACCGGTATTTGCTTGTATTTTAGGATTCACTGCTACTGGGTTGATTCCAGGCATTTCTGCTGCTGGTGCTACCCCAGATGATCGTCAGTATACTGCGATCGCAGATGCTGAGTTTTTGGTCAATGGAGTTACTCGCCAACCTCAATATCCCCTTCCTCCTCTAACTGTGGGAGTATCCCCTGTCTTTATTTCCCGTGCTGTAGTTGAGGCATTTAACCTACCGATCTATCTGTTCAATGCTGGTTTACCTCACCCTCCGACAGTACCAGCGATTGACTTAGGTGGTATTCCTGCTAAGTGCCTAACTTCTGGCAATGCCTTGCCCCTGGAAACAGTCAAACGACTATTTGAGCAAGGTTTACAGTGGGGAGAAAAGCTAGCAAGTGTGGTTGGTGATAGCTATCTGATTATTAGTGAGTGTGTGGTTGGGGGAACTACCACCGCACTTAGCCTGCTCACTGGCTTGGGGATTGATGCAGCTGGCAAGGTTAACAGTAGCCATCCCCAGTGCAATCATGGTCAAAAATGGGACGTGGTGCAGCTGGGGTTACAACGAGCTGGGTTAGGGGGTAGGGGAGCCGGGGAGCTTCCTGAAACCGAACCTAGGAAGAAAAATTCACCGTTTCACCCCTACGACCCCGCACCTTTATACTCCGTCACCTCCTCATCCTCTCACCCCCTCACCCCCTCACCACTTGATCACTTAAAGCTAGTGGCAGCGGTGGGAGATCCGATGCAAATTGCCGCAGCAGGTATGGCAATGGCAGCTAGTCGTCGCTGTGGCGTTTTACTCGCTGGTGGTACCCAAATGCTAGCGGTTTATACCTTAGCACAGGCATTGGCAGAGTCGGTTTTAGCTTACCCCAGTATTACTGAGGGTAATTCCCTAGCATGGCAACCAGCACAAGTAGTTGTGGGAACAACTCGCTGGGTGGCAGAAGACTCGACTGGTGACACGGTTGGATTAGCACAAGATATTGGGAGTGTACCCCTTTTGGCAACACAATTGAGTTTTACCCAGTCTCGTTATCCTCAGCTACAGGCATATGAGCAAGGATATGTCAAGGAAGGTGTGGGTGCTGGAGGATGTGCGATCGCAGCCCACCTTTATAAGGGTTGGAACTCGGCTGAATTACTTCAAGCCATTGAAAACTTGGTGGAGCAATATGGTCTTTCTCTGAGGTGATTGTTGTTGGAGCCAGTTAAAAAACACTTTACAGTCTGACCAAGTTAGTTAGAAAATCCTTGGCAGAGGCACTGATTTGTTTTAGCTATTAACCTTGAACCCTGAGGCTAATCTGGAGAAGACTGGCAATTAGGAATGAATTCGCTGTGCTAGGAGTTGTTCTTCTAAGGCAGCAATCCGATTGTAGGCTGCTGTAAGTTGGGCAGTTAAGCGTTGGACTTGAATATCGGCAGAGATATTATTGTTGCTATTGCTAGAGAAACTACCTAGCCCAGAGTTACTATCAATCAGCACATCTTTATGTTGGGTCAGTAGGTTAATGGCACTTTGACTTTCGTGGGTCCGGGGTATCGGTTGCCCAGTTGGCTGAGATTGCTCAGTTTCCTGCCTTGAACTATTTTTGAGTTCAGAAAGACCTTCTGAAACCTTCAAACTGAGTTTTTCGATGGCTTCGCACAGCGTATCTACTCTATGACTTAGAGCCATGATTTGATTTTGATATTCATCCATAGGATTTTAAACTGCCATAACTTAGTTCTTTTTTATCCTAGTCACTTAACGATGAAAATCCGATGAATTGCTGATTTATTTAACTATTGCCAAAAATCTGTCAAAAATCAGTTCTAAACTCCTTAGAGTCTGTTTTCCAGAGTAATTTTTTCAAAAATGCCAGATAGCCGCTGTATATCTTGATATTTACCCTGATTAATTCAACCTTAATTAATAATTGTCTTTTATCCCAAGTTCCGCACCACAATTAGCACAATCGGTTTTTTCGGAATTAATTCCTTGGCATTAGTGATTTTTAATACATAACGTACGGATATTTTTGCCCATGTCATTACCTGATCTAACTCCTAGAGAGATGGTCAAGTAATCGAAGTTGACAAGATAACCAATCAGTGCATTAACTGCTTGATCTGGATATTTCTATCTCCCGATCACTCTATCTTACAGATCTAGATTTTTTAGCTAGTCCGCGAGAAGCCCCGCGCTCTACCTGATAAGGTGAGCGTCGGGATGATAGCGGGGCAATGAAGTGAAACGGAATTGCCGACTAGGTATTTTTTGGCTCAGGGAAACGAGCTATTAAACTTCTTAGCAACTCAGATGAAGTCATCCCCCTTCGGTCGGCTTCCTGTTTTAACTGCTGTTTTTCAAAATTAGTCATTCTGATTACAAATCGTTGATATTTGATTTTTGAATTGACACCTGTTACAACATTTGTTACCTTTATAGTAGGTCGAAAAATAGGAGATAGCAACAATGAGGTCAGCTGATCAGTACCGGTTAAGATTAACAAAGCCACAAGAAGCGGAAGTAGAAAGATGGTTGGATATGCTCCGTCATCAATATAACTACTTATTGGCTGATAGGTTTAGCTGGTATGAGCAAAATCGTTGTTCTATAAACTCCTGTCCTTTGGTGTGTCACTTGCCAGAACTAAGAAATAATCCTGATTACTTTTCTCAGAAAAAGACTTTACCTCAACTAAAAAAGGATAGACCTTGGTACGGGGCAGTTCAGTCTCAAGTTTTGCAAGATTGCGTTAAACTGGTAGACCTAGCCTTTAAACGTTTCCTGAAAGGAGACAGTAACGGAAAGAAAAGTGGCAGGCCAAGATTTAAAAGTAAAAATAGATACAAATCGTTGACTTTCCCCGCTCTTTCTAAGAACCCGATAACTGGGAGTATTTTGACTCTTCCTAAATTTGGGAAGGTCAAAATGATTTACCATCGGCCTATCCCCGAAGGGTTTAAAGTCAAAACGGCTACCATAACCCGAAAAGCTGACGGGTACTACGTCACACTATCTATTCAGGATGATTCTGTTCCAAATATTATCCCAGTAGATAGCGCCTCTAGTCCTGTTGGGATAGATATGGGTCTTAAGTCCTTTCTGGTTAAGTCGGATGGCTCTGAGGTGCCAATTCCTCAATACTATCGGAAAGCTCAAAAACTACTAAAGAAGATTCAAAAAGCCGTTAGCAGATCCAAAAAAGGTAGCAACAACAGAAAAAAGGCTGTTATTAAACTAGGGAAAGCTCATAAAAAAGTGGCCGATACTAGAAAATATTTTCACTTCAAAACAGCGAAAAACTTACTAGACAATCACGACCTAGTTGTTCATGAGAAGTTAAATATTAAGGGTTTGGCTAAGACTAAAATCGCCAAGTCTGTACTAGACGCTGGCTGGGGTCAATTCCTGTCTATACTGTCAACCAAAGCCGTTCGCGTAGCGTGGCCTACGGCCATAAATGCTGGGTTACTTACAGTTGCAGTGAATCCTCGAAATACTAGCCAAAACTGTTCCAATTGTGGGAAAAAGGTACCAAAGAAACTGAAAGACCGCATTCATTCTTGTCCTCATTGTGGATACACAGCAGATAGGGATGTGAATGCGGCGATCAATGTATTAAATTTGGCGGTAGGGCATTCCGTCAGTAGTAAAGCTTGCCGAGCAACCGAAGGGATACCTGGTGTTGGCAAGAAGCCCGCGTTGTCCCGTTAGGGCAACGTCGGGAGTATGTCACAGTTAGCTCTGAAACAGGACTGTGTGTTCAGGGGGAGGAGAGGCAGGAAAAGGGAGACCAAGCTGGTGTTTTCGTTCTTTTGATCGTGATTACTCTTAATTAACTTACATTAATAACAGTATAACTATTATTGATTTTAATTAATGTTACATTGATGTAAAATTAGATTCAGATGCCTTAGCCCTTGACTTGGATTAGTTTTGTTAACCAGACTATGAGTAGTTGTTAATTGATTAGATTTACTAGATCTAGCAGATGGTTGTTGGTCTAGCAGATCACAAAAGTCAGTTAATTGGTAATAGCTATGGTAGTTGCTATTGAGCCAATGTAAATTAAGGTCAAAGAGTTGGTAACCAGAGGAAATTCAGAAATACTTATGAAGCGACGCTCCTTGATACTAGGTGCTAGTACCATAGCCCTTAGTCAGTTAGCATCTGGTTGTACTGGACAACAAGCCTCTTTAAAGGTAAGGCTGTTGCAAAATTCAATCCCAGTTCAGCTGTTGGGTGAATTTCGTAAGACGTTAAAATCACGGGCTACCCTAAATTTTGACCCGGAGAAACAACTATCTGCTTTATTCCAACTCCTGGAAAGCTTGAAAGAGCAAGGCAAAACCAACAATAATCAAGGTCGCTCCCTCCTAGATTTGATCCGGATTAGGTCTAGGAAACCGATAAGTCCTGATTTAGTTACCTTAGGAGATTATAGGCTCAAGTCAGCCATTGAGCAGGAATTGATCCAACCTTTGAAGATAGAAACGTTGCCAGGATGGAAACAACTGCCACCAGAATACCAGAAACTGGTCAAACGTGGTGACCAAACTGGTCAGCTAGACAATTCAGGAAAAGTTTGGGGTGCTCCTTATCGCTGGGGTGCTACCGTCATTGCCTATCGCCGTGACAAGTTCAAAGCCTTAGGCTGGACTCCTACCGATTGGAGTGACTTGTGGCGTGAGTCTTTACGCGATCGCATTTCTGTATTAGACCACCCCCGAGAAGTGATTGGTTTAACCTTGAAAAACCTAGGCTTATCCTATAATCAACAGGATTTAAATCAAGTCAAAGACTTGAAACCAGCACTTCGACAACTGGCTAAACAGGTTAAATTCTACAGTTCGGATCACTACCTAAAACCTCTAGTTTTGGGGGATACCTGGGTTGCAGTGGGTTGGTCTACCGATATCCTGGCACTAAGAACACGCGATCGCCAAATTGAGGCAGTGGTACCTCAGTCAGGAACAGCCCTGTGGTCAGATGTATGGGTAAAACCCGTATCAGTAAGCTCTGCTTCTGACTCCTCAGAAAGTAACTCTGGGTCGGATTTAAGCCAAGAGTGGATTCAATTTTGCTGGCAAAGCAAATCAGCCAAGGAAATTTCTCTACTGACTAATGCTGCTTCCCCGATTCTGGTTAATATGCCAAGAAATACGCTGCCACAAGATATCCAATCTAATCCTCTACTGCTGCCAGAAGCAGCAATTCTGGACAAGTGTGAATTTCTCCATCCCTTACCAGAGTCTACACAAAAGCAGTATGAATCCTTGTGGAAAGAAATGCGAAGTACTTGAAAATTGCCTGTTCTAGTTTTGTGATAACTGGCAAAAGGCCGAGACTTTCCCAGCTAAAGGTACTTGACCAGGAATACATACCTCCACCTGGCACATGGAATTACCATCACAGGTATAAGCTCCTAAAGGCTTTCCTCGCTGGTTAAATACTCTGGTATTGTAGTCATAATCCCTGGCAACGTTTCCCATTTTGTTAATAAAAGCATACCTACCCAGATAGTTAAGCAGACTCCAGAGTTGACGATTCACTACCAAATCTACCCGGCCTTTACTCGGATAAGCTAACCAATTATCCAGTAGCTTACCGCCAAACTGTTCATCAGCCCACCAAAAACTCGGAGTAGTGAGCTTAGTTTGAGAGATAGTATCAGCAGTAATCACAGAGCCATCAGTAGGAAGATTCTCTGGCTGCAGGACATTTAAATTCACAGCTTCTGTGTCCGGCTGCACTCCTACAGTCTTTTGAGCTAAAAGTGGTTCCGGCTTCCAACCAACCAGAAAACAGCTCTCTAGAAACACAAGGCACAAGACACAAGGCACAAGGTAAAACGGATTTATTTTAGTAACGTTGTTTCTTTTATCCATAGGAATGCACTAAAGCATCAGTCAAATCAATAGTGATACCCATTAACCTTGGCCTTGGCCTATTGGCCACGCTACGCGAATGGCCACGCTACGCGAACAACCAAATAACCTACCCTTCACCGAACGCCAAAGGCGAACAACCAACTAACCTTGGCCTTGGCCTATTGGCCACGCTACGCGAATGGCCACGCTACGCGAACAACCTTCAACCTTCAACCTTGGCCTTGGCCTATTGGCCACGCTACGCGAATGGCCACGCTACGCGAACAACCTTCAACCTTCAACCTTGGCCTTGGCCTATTGGCCACGCTACGCGAATGGCCACGCTACGCGAACAACCTTCAACCTACCCTACACCGAATTGCCTTGGGCGAACAACCAACTAACCTTATCCCCAAAGACGACGCCTAGGAGAACCATTAAGACGCTGGTGGGTATCAGAGAGTAAGGAAGGAATATCCAGTTGTTCGGGGCAACGGGGAAGACACTCACCACACTGGGTACAACGGTTTCCCTTCACCCCCCTAAACCAATGACCAGCATTTTCAAACATTTGATAGCGGTATTGACCAAACTCGGTCATGTCGTAAGCTAAAGCAAGATTGCGCAACCGCAAGACTTCTGGAATGTTAATGGTTTCTGGGCAAGGTAGACAAGCATAGCATTGACTACAGCGGTCAGTTCCTAGAGCATTGTTCAAGTGGGTTTCCAAACGAGAGAATGCTACCACTTCCATTGGGCTCAAAGACTCGTCTCGGTTAGCCACACTTAAAGGCAGAGTCAGCTCATCTGGGTTAGCCGGTCCAATACTAAGGGTGGTAATGCGACGATCGCTTAATAAAAACCGATAGTTCAGTTCCAGTGGCGAGAAGGGATGGCACAGTTTCTCTAACGTTGGTGGTGGGGTGTAGAGTTTGCCTCCTTTATCAGCAGGAGATATGATGAATATCCCCATATCCTTCTGATTAGCCAATTCAATCGCCGCAGCATTGCGTTGAAAGAAGTAATAGTAATGTAGGTTAATGAATTCAAAAAAATCTGTTTGAATTGCCCCTAGAATCACTTCTATTGAACCATGGGTTGAGAAACCAACATGGTTTATACGTCCCTCGGCGACAGCTTTTTGGACAGCTGCTATACAGCCAGTGTTAGACTTTACCCAGGATAGATGCTCTTCAGTGTTAATCCCATGAATTGCTAAACAATCCACATAGTCGAGCTGTAGACGTTCTAAGGAATCATTAATCCACTGACTCATCAAATCAGCATCAGGGGTTGGTGGAATCTTGGTGGTGATATATAGCTGGTCTCGTGGTAGTGACAATCCAGCTTTCAGGATGTTACCAAGGTATTCTTCACTCTTGCCGTAACCCCTGGCAGTTTCCAAGTGGTTAATTCCTTGAGCGATTACCTGTTGCACTGTCTTCTGAGCATTGGACTCAGATGATAAGCAACGCATGGTGCCGCAAGAAAATACTGAAAGCTGGAGATTAGTTTTACCAAACCGCCGATAACGCATGTTCCCCAACTGCTTGAATAATCAAAGTCTTTGCTTAAAACCTTCGTTGCCCGAAAAACAGTTGCGTAAAAAGCTCAGTTGATGGCCATCGATTGTCTTGGGGTATAGCTTCGGGTATAGCTTCAGGTATAGATAGTTTGGGATATATCCATTTATCCCAACGCTCACTTGGGGTAGAGCATCAGGATTAGAGCATCTGAAAAACTCTCACCAATGGCTAAATGGTAAGGCTTTCAGAAACATCTCCATAATTTTTTGACAGAGCAATTAATATATTGTTGCTGTTAAATCCCGTTTAATCCCAATATTTTGGCTTTAGCTACCACGACTATATCCTCCACGGTGAAGAAAATCTTCTGGGCGGATATTAGATACAAATTCCCGAAAAGCTCGACGCTCCTCTTCATCCTTATCTTGGTCTACAGGTATTGAAGCATCAGCAATCACCTCTTCCATAACCCAAATCGGACTACCAGTACGCAGGGCAATCGAGATGGCATCACTTGGTCGAGCATCAATTTCTTTCTTTGTCTCACCCTGACTAACACAGAGGCTGGCATAGAATGTGTTATCTTGGAGAGAGTGTATTATAACACGATCCAGTGTTATGCTCCACTCCTCTAGAAAATTGACCATTAGGTCATGGGTCAGGGGACGGGGTGGTGTTTGTCTTTCCAAAGCACTGATAATTGCCTTTGCTTGATCTTGCCCAATATAGATTGGCAGAGCACGCCGATCTAAGACATCTTTGAGTAACACGATGGGGCTACGTGTTACAGTATCTACTGCAATGCCAGCAACTCTCATTTCAATCATCAGCTTAGCCTCTAGAATACGGTCAGCATCAGGGGCATCAAAGCGAAGCGGTAAACTAGTACTGTACAGACGGGCACCGAAACTTGCGCTTGCCAGATCTGTTCTTTTCACGTTACCGGTCAACGGTAAGATTAGCCCTTGAGAATCCAATTCGGTGAGATCAACAAGATTGTATTCTCCAAGTATGCCTTAGTCTCAGGAAATTTGTTTGGCCACTTCACTAAAAAAATACAAACCTATGCCAGCTCTTTTCCTACTAACAGTCTAGTTGCACCAGTTCATCCGCTTACAGAAGAACAGTATAAACAACAGTGTTTACAGGATTAATTCAAGCTCTCGGCACAATTGGACCAATGGGAAGCGATCGCTTTATTGTCTCCGCTACCTCTGATGCTATGGATGTTATCTTACAGGATTTAGAACCTGGTGATAGTGTAGCAGTAGATGGAATTTGCCTAACGGTAGAGACAGTTTTGCCCACAGGCTTCTCGACCACTGCTTCTGATGAAACTCAGGGGCGCACCACCCTTGGACAAAGGCTACAGACAACTTCTTACGTTAATTTGGAAACGTCTTTGCGTGTGGGTAGCAAACTAGGGGGTCATTTTGTAACGGGTCACATTGACGGTATTGGCTGCTTAACGGAATCTTTACAAACACCAAACTCCTGGGAAATGTGCTTTACAGCACCAGCTTCCTTGACGGATGTGTGGCAGCATAAGATAGCTCGTTATCTTGTTCCCAAGGGTAGCATTGCCGTCAATGGGGTCAGCCTAACGATTGCTGAGTGTGACCCCAACGGCAGTTGGTTCAAAGTAGCGGTGATTCCCCATAGTTACAGCTATACGAATCTTAGCCACTTACGGACTGGCAATTGGGTGAATATCGAAAGTGACATTTTAGGGAAATATGTCGATAAGTTGCTGGGTAATCGAGTACCAGCTGCTGAAGCGATGGATGAAATTTCGCCGGAATTTCTGCTAGAGCATGGGTATTTGACATCCTCCCCCGGGTGAAGCCTGTAGGACTGTTTCATTCTTGTGAAAAATTACGGAGGCCAAAGGTGAACAACTAAACAAGCCAACCTTCACACTTCACACTTAAGACTTCACATTCTATTGAATGCCGACCTCCACGGAAAGGGAAGCTCAACAACCTCAACCGGCAAGGTTACTCTTCGAGCAAGAACGACAACGGTCACAGCGGCTAGCAGAGCGGTTAAGGGCGATGGGCATTGACGCGGAAGTTAGTGAAGCGTTAGCGATTAATCAGGTTCAACAGAAATGCGTTCGCGTAGCGTGACCTTTGGTCAATCAGATTCTGATTAATGCAGGGTAATCCCATTGGATTTGGTATAAATTGTACTTGACAAAAGAAATAAAGAGTAGAAGGAAACTTTCCGACAATCGAGGCTGTGTTGACACAACTGCTGAAGTTGCTCAACCTCAAGGGAGCTGTAGTCACCTTGGATGCTATGGGTACTCAAATAGAGATTGTCCAGGAAATCCAGCGGGGAGAAGGGTAAAGAATATTCTCCAGTAGCTCATCAATGATATCCCTGTTGCACTTAGATCAATTTTATCTGGCTTTGTGCGCTTTATAACTCGCCTTGTGCTGTCAAGTTTCCGGTTATTTTACATTGACACTCCCCACCCTGGAAGGACGGGGATTCTTGCTTCTACGAGGTGACTTGTTTAACCAGGCCGGAGCCAGAAAAAATAGAGGTCTCCTCTCCACAAGCGTACTTGGTCTATGACCTAGGTTTCGGTGTGCCGGAAACGAAACCTTATCAGAGGGTCGCCTTAGTACAAAACCTTGATCCCTATTCTGCATAACCCTAAAAATATAAAGGCTCCACTCTTCTTACGGTAACTTCAAACCCCACCGTACCTAATATACTTAACAAGTTAGATAAACTTTTTATTGATCTTATGTTTTCGTAGATATCCAAATCGTTAGATTTGATTATGCAATAAGCTGATATCTTAGCTTATTTTTTACATCATCTACTTATTTTAAGCTCATGTTTATCTAGAGTATTAATTGTTTTTTGTTATGTTTTTATACTAACACGCTTCGTGAAAACTGTCAAGTTTTAACTTAAAAAGAAAGCCGTCCTATAAGGAGGGGGCGCGCTGAGTGCCTGACACAAGTGCCTCAAAACCTGATTCTGCGTAGGTTATGGTTGCCGGTGGTGAGGGGACGGTCAAAGACAAGTGGTAGGGCCAGAGCGATCGCGCTTATTTGAGAAAAAAAGGGGTAGAGGGATATGCGAGGCTAGTGTCACGACACAACCAGCCCATGAGAGCATGTCCAACTCTACCCAAATTCATGATCAACTGTTAAACTTCCTGCGTCAATACAGCAACTATCGGGATCTGCGCCATCTAAAAACCTTAGCTTGGATGGTAAGTGCCTTAATTAGCAGCGGTCAGCTGAGCCTGAGTGCCTGGGATATCGAGCCGAGCAAAACTGGCTCAGAGCTTTGAACGTCGGTGGCATCGGTTTGTGAGCAATCGGCTCATTGGCGTGAAGGGGCTATACACTCCCTTGATGCTATTGGCATTGAAAGATTGGCAGTCCCACCGTCTGTACCTAGCCCTAGATACTACAGTGCTTTGGAATCGTTATTGTATGATTCATCTGTCAGTGGTGTGTTGTGGTCGTGCCGTACCATTTCTCTGGCTTGTATTAGAGCATGGTAGTGCCACGGTGGCCTTCAAGGAATATCAGCCATTATTACGCCAAGCCCGGTGGATATTGCGTCAACATACCGATGTGATGCTCTTAGCCGACCGGGGCTTTGCCAACCATGCCCTGATGAAATGGTTGCAACGGAGCAATTGGCATTACTGTCTGCGGCTGCCCTGTGATGTCCATTTGCACGGTCCCCGTCGCTATCCCATTGAACTCAGTTATCTTTGGCCGCCAAAAGGAGAAGCGGTGTTTTATCGCCATGTGGGCTTATGGCAAGATGGGGAATACCGTTCTCATTTAGTGTTAGCCAACATCAAAGGGGTCAAAGACCCCTGGGCAGTCATAACCGATGAAACCCCCAATTTAAAAACTTTGTGGCAATACGGTTTGAGGTTCCGGGTCGAGGAATTATTTTTGGATAGTAAGTCAGGAGCCTTTAAACTTGAAGAGTCCCGTATCCGTTCCGCGAGCGCTCTCGAACGACTCTACCTAGTCGCTGCTGTGGCTCTACTCTACAGCACAACTCAAGGTATGGCCGTTCAACTTAACGGTCTGCGACGGCAGGTTGATCCTCATTGGCAAAGGGGTATCAGCTACCTGAAAATCGGTCTGCGCTGGCTAATGGGAGTTCTCCACAAAGGTCGTCCACTTTTAACACCTATCCCCTTGCTACCCAAAGACCCGCAACCGTGCTTTGCTTCTCAAAAAGCCCGTGAGGATTTTTATGATCGCATCTGGTTCTCACGGATTCAGTCGTTACAGTGTCGAGCCTGATACGCATCGGTTTCACCCAGATGTGTCAGGCAGTCAGGGGGGCGCGATTACCCAAAATTTTGGGTAATTTTATCACTCGATTCCAATGGGATTACCCTGCTGTACTCACTGAGAGGGTTTAAGCTACATAACTTTCCACCGCAGCAGGATAATAACATCTTGATTTCGGTAGATTTTGCAGCAACGTGGCCTGGCATCACCCACAGAAAACCACAGCAATTGTCGATTCTGATGACTTGATCCAACAGCGTGGATTTTTGATATTATAACAAGCATATCGCAGTTTCGCTAGATCTACCCCAACTAATTACTATGTGTATAATTCCAGGGCTTGACCGCTGCGGGATTCCCCCACACGCCTAACTGATTATCAACAGCAAACTGACTCACCTGTTCAACCGCATCCCACGATGGACAATCACTCTTATATTGAGAAATAGCCCCCCATGTTCACAATAAAAGGGTCACACGCCGGATTCCTTATCGGGTTAATATCTTGGGGTTTTTCTGGGTAAGAATCAACTACTAGATAACGTGGCGTGTGGTATAATATTCTCCCAGTGGGGGCTATGGATGTGTTGTCTTAGCCCCAATTTCCCTGTACACTTCACCAAGTGAATTCCGATAGCTCAACTATTCGGACATCTCAGTAATGTTTGAAAAAGCCTAAAAAAACAATGGTAGGAATTATAAGTGCAATTGGAAATACGCCTATTATTCAACTGTCTAATCTCTTTGATACAACGTCAATAAACTTTTTTGCTAAATTAGAAACTATTAATCCCGGTGGAAGTATTAAAGACCGAACTGCTCTCAAAATGCTTGAGAATGCTATGAAAAATGGAAATCTCAAGAAAAATACCACTGTAATTGAATCAACTTCTGGAAATCTTGGTATAGGATTAGCCCAAGTATGTGCTTATTACAAATTAAAGTTGATTTGTATCGTAGATCCGAAGGCTAGCACTCAAAATATCGATATTATCAAAGCCTATGGTGGAGAAATTGACTATGTATCAGAACCTGATCCTAAAACTGGTGAATTTCTCCAGGCAAGGCTAAAACGGGTAAAAATGCTATGCCATAAAAATCCAGATTTCTTCTGGATAAATCAGTATTCCAATATTGATAATCCATTAGCACATTATGAAACGATGCGCGAAATATTAGAACAACTAAACGAGCAAGTTGACTATTTGTTTTGTGCTGTGAGTACCTGCGGCACTATCAGGGGATGTGCAGAATACATCCGCAAAAAAAATCTCAATACACAAATTATTGCAGTGGATGTCAAGGGGAGTCAAATTTTTGACAATGAGCAAACAATAAGACGATTTCCAGGTATGGGAGCTGGAGTCAGAACTATACATTGTAACGATGAGCTAATTAACGGTTATATCCTCGTTTCCGATCAAGATTGTATTCGTTGCTGTCATCAGCTTGTAGCACGGGAAGGAATTTTGGCAGGTGCTTCGTCAGGGGGGGTTGTTGCTGCGGTAGAGGCTATGCAAAACCAGATGAAAAGTGACAGCATCTGTGTTATGATCCTTCCTGACCGAGGTGACCGCTATTTAAAGACTCTTTATTCAGAAACGTGGATTAAAGAGAACTTTGGTGAAGAGTATTATAAAAAACTTCTCAGTCAGAATTTTCGTGGTACCCCTGCTCCTAAAATCAAGCTTTTTAGTGTGAAAGGGTAACGACAGCATTTCTAGATGAGTTGTAAACCAATGATTGTCGTTTTTTTATTAAAAAAACTTCTGTATTCTTCCCTTCTGACTCCTGACTCCTTTTTTACACCATTCAATAACGATGATAAACTATGTCAGAATACATTAAAGCTGAGTATGGAGCTTTAGCAAAAAATGAATTAATTCAAAATAATAGGGCAAGCATGTTGGCAAGCGGATATACTGACATACAGCTTGATATGTTACCTCCCAAAGCCATTATGGGGATTGCCTGCGGTAATCCTACCTCAGCTTGTGATTTGCAACCTGGAATGAAGCTTCTTGATTTGGGATGCGGAGTAGGGACAGATGTTATACTCGGCGGACTGAAAGTGATGCCGGGCGGGCTGTCTATTGGATTGGATTTCTTGCCTGAGATGATTACAAGAGCCAAAGCATGTGCAGCAGAATGCACTGCTCTTGATGAGAGTGCGACAGATTTTTATGTTCAAGATATAGGTTTGGGAAAGTATGATTTTGACAATAATTTCTTCGATTATGTCATATCGAATTGCTGTATTTGCCTTGTGAATCAGAATAAAGTATTTCCTGAAGTTTTTCGAGTGTTAAAGCCGGGAGTAAATTTTGTTTTTTGTGAAGAGGCTTACAAGGCTGAAGCTTCAATGCCTCCAGAGCTAGATAAGTTAATAAAAGAAGCCATAGATCAAAAAATTACTCCAATCAGCAATGATTCTGTTGCCAGCATAATATTCAGGATTTATGTGGCACTTGCCAAAAACAATGCCATTGAAAAAGAGAAGATGCTCGAGCTGCTGAGACAGACTGGATTTGAAAGCCCGCAAGTAGTTCACGAAACACCTCAATTGCTTTCTATGTCAGAACCACTTGAAATGGAAAGTGACAGATTATCGAACAGCGAATTACAAGAGTATACAAAATGTTTAGAACAAACGTTAAAAAAATTCGATGTCAATGACTATATGACATTTGTTACAATCAAAGCACAAAATTCATAAATTTAAGCTTTTCCGTGTAAAATCATTGTAAAAGGGTAACTATAATTAATGCCACAAAAATCAGATATCCTAATTTTAAAACAACAAGAAATTGAATCCTTGTTAAACAAGCAGGAAAATAAAATCATGGATGTGGTGCAACAGGCATATGAGCTACATTCTCAGGGAAAAAGTGTATTGCCACACTCGTCCTTTTTAACATTTCCTGATAACCTGAGCAATCGTATCATTGCTTTGCCAGCTTACTTGGGAGAACCTTTTAATGTAGCAGGTATCAAATGGATTGCATCTTTTCCAGCTAATATTGAGCGGGATATAGCAAGGGCTTCTGCAGTGTTAATACTCAATTCCATGGAAACTGGACATCCCCTCAGCATCATGGAAAGTTCAATTATTAGTGCCAAGAGAACCGCTGCTAGTGCAGCCCTTGCCGCCAAAAACTTGGTCAATGAGGATGTGATTGAAGCCGGGTTTATCGGATGCGGGCTAATCAATCTTGAGGTCTTCCGATTTCTTTCCACGATTTTTCAGAGCTTGAAAACATTGACGATATTTGACAAGCAGCCTGAACGCGCAACAGCTTTTGTCTCAAAAGTTCAAGATATTGCTCCAAGTTGTCATCTGAAAGTTGCCACATCGGCAGAACAGGTTCTAGAGTCTACTCCTCTCATTTCACTGGCAACAACCGCAGCCACCCCTTATATCTATGAATTACCTACTGTTCAGTTAGATTCTAGGACTATATTGCTTATCTCATTACGGGATATATCGCCGCAAATTATTTCAACAAACATTAACATTGTAGATGATCCAGACCATGTTTGCCGCGCCAATACTTCAATCCACCTTGCCCAACAACAAGAAGGTAATACTCATTTTATCAAAGGAACACTTGTTGATATAATTCAGAAACGTATCTCTCTCAGAGAAAAATCTAATGATACTGTCATTTTTAGTCCTTTCGGGCTGGGCGTTCTGGATGTTGCACTGGGCAAATTTATCTATGATTTGGCACTAACTAATAATCTGGGAACAAAAATTGAATCGTTTATAAGTGATTAAGAAAAGGTTCCATGAATATGTATATTGAAGGAGCAAAATGTATCCGTTGTAATAAAGAATGGCAAATTTCAGAAATTCGCTATCAATGTCCTACCTGCCAAGGAAATTTAGATATAGCTTATAATTACAAAGCTTTACGTAACAACTACCCCAAAACTAGCTTCCGTCAAAACAAACTTTACTCCATCTGGCGATATCTGCCTTTTCTACCGCTGAAAAAAATGCCAGAACGACCACTACAATTGGGCTGGACACCTCTTTATCCAGTCCCCAATGAGTATGGTATCAAGCTTTTTATCAAAGATGAGGGACGAAATCCTAGCGGTTCTCTCAAAGATCGTGCGACAGCGATTGTTTTGGAAGCGGCACAAGAGGCAGGTATTACCCATCTCACAACTGCCTCTACTGGTAATGCCGGATCATCTTTAGCCTGTTTATCTGCCAGTATGGGAATAGAAACGACCGTTTTTGTGCCGGATAAGGCACCGGAAGCTAAGATAGCCCAAATGTGTATTTTTGGGACTCGTGTGTATAGTGTCATTGGTTCTTATGATGATGCTTATGACCTCTGCATACGTGCCTCCAATTTATTGGGATGGTATAACCGAAGTACCGGATATAATCCCCTAACACGGGAAGGCAAAAAAACCTGTGCTTATGAAATTTGTGAACAGCTAGATTGGCATGTCCCTGACTGGGTAATAGTCTCGGTTGGCGATGGGAATATTTTGAGCGGATTATGGAAGGGATTTAAAGACCTTTATGGGATCGGTTATATAGATCGTCTGCCAAAAATGGCAGGAGTTCAATCTTTCGCCAGTAATGCTATTGCTCTTTCAGTGCGGTCTGCTCAAAATAAGGCAAGCATTGATATAGAATCTGTTCAAGCCTCAACTATTGCAGATAGCATTTCCGTAAATACACCCCGTGATGGGGTATTTGCAGTGAAGGCCATTCTGGAATCAAGAGGAATGATAATTGAAGTGACTGATGAAAAAATTTTAATGGCAATCAAGACAGTAGCGCAACGGTGGGGTATTTTTGGAGAGCCAGCGGGTGTAGCTTGTGTGGCTGGTCTGGAGAAACTTTGGGAAGATGGTACCCTGAAATCGGGTGAAGTGGTAGTCTGTATCATTACCGGAAATGGCTTAAAAGATGTAGGTTCTGCTTTGAAGGCATCGCTTAATAGGGTCAGGGTAATAGCATCTCAATCAGACTTAACACAAGTTCTCAGAAGAATCTAAGGTAGAGTGAAGAAAACAACAATTGAGAACTTGAATCATATCGTTAAAAAGGGCAAAGGACAGTTTTAAAGTCAAAAGAAAACGAAGAAATTGAAAAAACAACCCTAAATTTTATTCAAATTTCCTGAGATTTCAATTTCAACTTAACCCTTGTATTGATTCATTGTTCAAGCTTTAATCTAAACTCAAGTAGTAAGCCTTCTAGCCTGTACATCAGACTACACCAGTGCCGGAATCCCCCTTGAACGAATCCAGCACCTGAAGCTCAATTGACGAAAAATTATTCCCAGGACAAATTTTTCCACCTACAACCGGATGGGATGCACCAGTACATGATGGCACAAAGTTGTAGAGTCCTTTTATACAGAGGAATCCCATCATTGCATACAAGACAGTTTCCCAAGATTTTTCTTCAAATCCTAGATCATTGAGAGAACGTAAAGTCTGAATATCTTGTCCAAGAGCATGACACAAATTTACTCGTAGTCTTTCCATAAAATAAGGGTTATTACGAACACCACCTCTGACAATGATATCGTCAGTACATGGTCCAAATTTTTTACACGCAAGTGCAATTGTCATCGCGCTAAGTTCTGTCAGAGTTGCAACAAAATCTTGATCTGTACAGCCAAGTTCTTTTGCTTGCTGATGCCACTGATCAAAGCAGGAACGTGTAAAATCATCAGGACCTACTGATATGGGAAGCTGATTTTTTTGAAAATGAGGGTGTTGCAACATCTCATCTAATAATGCTTTATTTATCTTCCCAGTAAGACCTAACTTTCCATCTTTATCATATTCTAGGTTAGGATCACATTTATTTGCAGCCCAGTCTATATAGAGAACGCCTAATCCAGGATCAAGTCCAGAAGGAAGTTCTACAGAACCTTGGGGTGGACAAAATGTCACGGAAGAAGTTCCACCAATGTTGATGCAAATACGCCACATTGAACTTCCTACTGGAGGGCGTAACATGAGGTAATCATAAGTACAGGTGCATGGTGAACCATTACCACCTGCTGCTACATCTGCTGAACGAAAATCTCCTACTGTTGTGATACCAAGTCCTTGAGCAATAGATGATAATTCACCAATTTCCCAGTGGGGATGTCCATGAATAGTCTGACCATGAGAAGATACCAAATCAATTGTTTTTTTAGCAATAGAATGCTTAGCAAGGAATGTCAGTGCTGTTTCAACAAAATGTTTTGCTATCCCATAATTTGCCGCATTGCATCCTTGCCAGTTACCTTCTCGTAAAGCAAATATTTCTTGACGCTTTTCTTTTAACCAGGGAAAGGTTTCAAAGGCAACAACATGATATTTGAGCTCTGAAACCGTCCGAGACGAGGATAACAGAGGTTCTTCAAAATCAACTACAACTATGTCGATTCCATCAACCGCATTCCCAGACTGTATCCCCAATACTCTGGTTAACTTGGTTGACGGTATTGCCTTTTTTACTTTCAAAACTGTTGTATGTCTATTCCGAAACGGATCATCAAACGTAATGACAACAGCAAAGCCTTCTTTAATAAATGCTCTGCTTGATGCTACATTACTTGCATGGACCATTACATAGATTTCTTTAATATCTTGATGCTGTGTAAAAATAGATTTTTTTGCACAGTTTACAAGCGCAGTTCCAATACCCATGCCCCTGTGCTCAGAATGAACGACAAATTCTATAATTTCAGCTGATGTCTTTTCGCCATAGTGATGGCAAAACTGTCCTCCTAATTCTGCTGTAATTAAGCCAACCATAATTTCCCCTGAAAATGCGCCCCAGGCAAATATTTTTCCACTTTTCAGTTTTTTAAAATGGTCTCGAATCCGTTGATCAGGACACCAATTATATTCTGTTTTTCCATGGGTAAATAGAAAGCTTATTAATGTTTCTGCTTTAAACGTCTTTGGCAAAAGTTTGTATTCAATACTTGATAATTTCATATTCTTACTCTAGAACTTGATAGACATCCTCTGTATAATGCAAGTCTGGCGTATTGATATACTCAGTCATATTGGTACAATAATTTTTAATATTGTGATGGAGGGATGTCCACAAACCTTCATTCGTCATATTCTCAGCCTCATCCATAAAACCAAAGGCTCTAAATCTATCTATTCTATTGGCAAGAATAATATGACCTCCCCTTTTAGTTACTCTCACAAATTCTCTCAGCAATTGAGGATGGTTGACATGTATGAGGACACCTATAGATATAATGGCATCAAAAAAATTATCTTCAAAAGCAAGAGGTTTATATAGATCTGCCCAATTAAGGCATTCATAATTGCCATCAGTTTTCGCCTTTTCCAGCATCTGTGTAGAAATATCGATACCCCATAGTCTTTTATAATTATATCTAGCTAGTTCTTGACCAATCAAACCAGTACCCACGCCTGCATCTAAAATCAATTGATGTGGAAACACAAACTTCCTTATAATTGGAATAATATATTCAGGATACCAACCAAACTCTTCACGCATAAAAACATCATAAGAATCCGCTAGCAGATCATACTCATTTTGTGTTTCATTACCTAAAATAGAATATTCTATACCATCTTTAAACAATGTTTGTGATGCATCAGAATATCTATTTCGGAATTCTTCGAGATTCATGAAATCTTCTGATTTTTGCTTGCTCATAGCTCTTCGCTCCTCTTATGTTATTGAAAAGTTACATAGTAAAGTGAATAAGTTCTTTAATTTTAAAGGCTCAAAAGCATATATTGATTAGCTTTGCTTCCCAGGGTAAGCGCAAGAATCAATAAGCCGTAGCTTATTGAGAAAAAAACCACGTCATTCTCAACAAATTAACTCTATTGCGAGTACAGTTCGACGAGATTATAGGGGTTTCGAGCCACGAGCAACCGAGATCCAGCCAATGCACATTATGGGCAATTTTTTCTTGCGCTTACCCTGCTTTGCTTCCTTAACTATCATGTTAATATTTTACTACAAATAAAGGCAGATCAACATAAGTCCTACATTCTTATTTGGGGTAAAACTGGCGAAGCTGTCACCAAGTGCAGGATAAACTGGAAACAGCTACTGTGTAAGGCTTTCAGAAAGTGAAAACGTGGATCTTTGCAGTCGTGAAGATATTGCAGCTTCTGGGTAGTTTCTGCAAAATTGGGCTGGAATAGCTCAAATGAATAAATAGCTAAAATATATACACAGCAAAGGTTTCAGCGATTTTTTAAACCTTACTATTTTAATCATCCTAACTGGGGGGGCGACATCAGAGCTAAAAAGTAGACTGTATAAGCTTCATAGCTCTCATACCTGTCTTGATGCAGTCGCTGGGGGAACGGCAGTTGCTGGGGGAACGGCAGTTGCTGGGGGAACGGCAGTTGCTGGGGGAACGGCAGTTGCTGGGGGAACGGCAGTTGCTGGGGGAACGGCAGTTGCTGGGGGAACGGCAGTTGCTCATGGGGGGAACCATGGCAGTTGCTGGGGGAACGGCAGTCGCTCATGGGGGGAACCCCCAAGACCGCGCTGCCTCCCCAAGACCGCACTGCCTCCCCAAGACCGCACTGCCTCCCCAAGACCGCACTGCCTCCCCAAGACCGCACTGCCTCCCCAAGACCGCGCTGCATCGCTCGTAAATAATTACTGAGGGGGTGACATGAGCCCTGAAAAGCTTACTAAATAAAGCCTTGATGCCAATTATCATAAGAATTGATCAACTCCCAAATTGACCCTCCTGTGATTTAATGGCAAGCTCAAACCCTTATAACTACGTCCAAGGTCAGCCCAAAACAGCATGTATCTTTTAGGTGCTACCCGTGGCGAATTTAATTCGCCAAGGTCAAGAGCACCGATTAAGTAACAGATGGGCTGAACATATTACCCAGTAAGGATTTTAGCTTGCATGTCACCCCCCCAACTTCGTCAGTTGTGTCAACACAGCCTCGATTGTCGGAAAGTTTCTTTCTACTCTTTATTTCTTTTGTCAAGTACAATTTATACCAAATTCAATGGGATTACCCTGCTGATTAATTGTTTTATTAATTATCTCATTAATTATCTACAAAGCTCGTTCCCTCAACTACTTTTCCCCCTTTTCCATTTCCTACTAAAGATGTATAGGCTGCTAGAGTTTCCCTTGCCGTTCTCTCCCAAGAGAATAGCATTGCTCTTTCCTTACCCTTTCTAATCAATTCCTCCCGGAATTGAGAATTACTGATAACCTTGACCATAGCATCTGCTAATTCAATAGGCTGATTAGGGTCAATTAAAATTGCGGCATCTCCCGCTACTTCAGGCAGGGATGAAGTATTAGAGGTAATCACAGGGGCACCCAAAGTCATCGCTTCTAAGACAGGTAGACCAAACCCTTCATAGTAGGAAGGATACACAAAAACATCTGCATTTGAGTAAAACCAGGCTACCAGTTGATCCGATAAGTAGCCCAGATGATGAATATGGTGTTTCCAAGGGGAGCTAGCAATATCGGCAAAAATAGATTCATAAGACCATCCTTTTTGCCCAATCAGTACTAACTGATGCTCAATTTGATGCCGTTGTTTTAAATAATTAAATGCTGCAATCAGAGTATTAATATTTTTCCTCGGCTCAAGAGTACTGACAAATAAAATATAGGGTTGGGCGAAGTCGTAATTAACCGATGTCAGCCCAGACTCCACCTGGGTATTCGGTAAATCTAGTGTATTCGGTAAATCTAGAGTAGAGTAACGGCTAGCTTGAGGAATAACTTGGATGTTGTCAGGATTCACTCCTAAGTAATTGACGATATCTTGTTTAGTAGACTGGGAAACAGTAATTACTAAATCAGTCCACCGTAAACATTGTTTTACCCGAGCAGTATAGCTTTTAACAATTGAGTTAACATACTGAGGATATTTCATAAAGGTTAGGTCATGAATCGTCATCAACCGCAAGCTTTTTTGACAGGGATAAACGACATGATCAGTACCATGGACGATATCAGGATTGCCTAAGTATTGCTCACAATAAGGTAAGATTGGATTAGGTATAGTGGCTAGTAAACTAGAGATTGTAACCGGTAACGGTATAGTTTTAATCTCTATATTCTTAATCTCTAAATGCCTAGTTAGCACTTCCAGAAATGACCAATCACGAGATAACCATTTTCTTACACTTGGTTGATAGGCGACACTTAACTTAAAGTCTTCCTGACCTTGTAGCTTATGGAGTGCCTGAATTAAATTTAAGGCATACATCCCAATGCCACTTAATTTATGGCGGATTGGTGTAGCATCAACAGCAATTTTAATCATATTTAAATCATTAGTTGTAACCCAAGTAAAATTATAATTGCTACTTGATAATTAACTAATGACTATAGATAAACTCTGTTCCGGTCAAGATGCCGTCACAAATAACATCTAATCCTTTACTTTGACCAGGAATAAATTCATTGAGATCACATACCTGAAGTTTAAATTCCGATGGATTACTAGCTTCGGTGGTCATCTCTAGGGGAATCATGCGGCGGAAGAAAAAGTGATAGGCATACTTTCTTGCTCGTTTGATGATTGCCTCAGGTAAGCCATGCCCTAGGGGTAACTGATCTAAATACTGAACATACTCCTCTACAGAACTGGCATCCATAGTGATGCCTTTATTACGAATCCACGCTTCTCCTGCAACAATTACAGGTATGCCCATGCTAGTTAATTCTACGCCCATTTTAGTGCCATAGATCAGAGCCGCATTACATTGGAGGATAGCAGCATAGGTGCTAACGGTACTTTCTGGGGGAATAACAAATACATTTGGAGGGAGAGTGGGGAAAACCTGACGAATTTCCTCAAACAAGGGTTGACGCGATCGCAAAGTCCCTCGAATTTCTGCTGGGTGGATCCGAATTAACAACTGTAACTCTGGTCTTTTAGCAAAATACCGAATAGTTGTCAATACCCATTCCAGCATATTAGGAAAAGCATTAACTGGGTAATGGAGTTGAGCATCCCACATCACATTAGTCAGTAACCCAATACAAGGACGAGAAAAGTCTACTCCTACCGCATCAGTAATTTTGGTCAGGTCAAATTGAGGACTTTCATGGAACCAAATCCAATCCTGAGTTCCTTGCCAGCGACTTTTCAAATAGTCCATCAACTTCTGTTCCATCTGGGAAGTCCACGGTATAGTTTCCCAATTACTGACTGGCTCCCACATCAACTGGTGATGATAGGTTTCATGGTGACTAAAGATAAAGCATTGTTTGCGATAAGCAGGATTCCAGTTGACCACCCGCACCCCTTCCTGACGGGCTACTTCACCAGTCAACCCCTGAGGAACATAAATGCCGTGGTTAAATACAGCACACTCAACCTTAACGGTTTGCAGCAACCGACGGGTCGCCCAAGTGGTCAGGATTGCTGCTTGGAAGTAACGCTTGAGAATCGGCTCAGCATTGGGTTCCCCTTCCAGAGAAGCACGAGCATAAAATCGCAGAGCTCCTGCTAAAGCGTGTTCCCCCACAGCTACCCCATTTAGGGTGTACTTTTCAATCTCAGCAATCGTGAGACTACTAGCTATCTCCTTGGCCTGTTGGTAATCTGTATCTGTGAGAAAGTCACTGTAGCGATGAATAGTCAATCCTAGGGGCTTATAGATCCGATCGGCTAGGGGAAAGCAGTCGTTACACAAGTCACGTTTAGGACCATGGTTTACAAACAAATCCTGTTTGGGATAAAAACTGACATCACACCAAAAACAAGCTGGTAAAATACCATCACAGAGCAAAATGTGAACTTGAGCACCCCTGAGGGTTAACCCCACTGCTAGTAGACTTTCTAAAGTGATGGAATGGATTTCACCACCGACACTAGTAGCTACCAGAATCTTAGAGCCAGTTTGGGCAGCCTTTAGGGCATGCCATTGGTTTAGAGACCCTTTCAAGACCAAATCCCACCTGGGCTGATCTCGAATAATGCGCTGTCTACGCTTATAGAGCTTAACCCTGCGATGAAGGGATTTGTTCCGCTTGAGAAACTCTTTGATCATTTGATGGTTGACGGTTGACGGTTGACGGTTGAGTGTGAACAGCTAACACTCAGCTAAGCCGGATTACTAGCATATTACTTTCACCATAGAGGTTTGGAGATCATTGCTTTTGTATGTACTGTATTTACTGAACACTGTAACCCTAAGCCAAAAATATGCGAGAACTCTATCCCCCCATCGAACCATACAACCAGCAAACCCTAACAGTTTCTAACCTCCACACCATTTATTTTGAAGAGTCGGGTAACCCACAAGGTCAGCCAGTAGTGGTGTTACACGGAGGACCAGGAGGTGGTAGCCAACCCGTTTATCGCCAATACTTTGACCCACAGAAATGGCGAATTGTGATGTTTGACCAACGGGGTTGTGGTCAAAGTATCCCCCATGCTGAACTTGAGCAGAACACTACCTGGGATTTAGTTAGTGATATCGAAAAACTGCGAGTAAAACTGGGTATTGAGCAGTGGGTAGTTTTTGGCGGTAGTTGGGGTAGTACTCTGTCTTTAGCCTATAGTCAAACCCATCCTGAACGCTGTCTAGGACTGATATTGCGCGGCATTTTTATGCTCAGGCAAAAGGAAATTCGTTGGTTCTATCAGGAGGGAACAAGCTATATTTTTCCTGATGCTTGGGAAGACTATATCAAGCCGATTCCAGAAGCAGAACGCCATGATCTAATTTCTGCTTACTATCGACGGTTGACCAGTCCGGATCCTCAAACCCGCAATTCAGCAGCTCGGGCTTGGTCAATTTGGGAAGCAAGTACTAGTAAACTCTTCCAAGACCCAACCCTAATCCAAAAGTTTGGTGAGGGTGAATTTGCTGATGCCTTTGCCAGAATTGAGTGTCATTACTTTGTCAATAAAGGCTTTTTTGAACGAGAAGACCAGTTACTGAGGAATGTAGATCGGATTAAATCTATCCCTGGAGTGATTGTCCAAGGACGCTATGATGTGGTTTGTCCGATGGTATCAGCTTGGGAATTACATCGGGCTTGGCCAGAAGCTGAGTTGATTGTGGTACCTGATGCCGGTCATTCCATGGCAGAACCAGGTATCCGCAGTGCTTTGCTCGAAGCAACGGATAAGTTTTTAATCTGACGGGGTGACAGCAGCCTTGTTAGGCATGCAGCAATGCTGCATCAAGAAGGGACGGTTGAATCAGGTTGGGGACAGTTGACCGTTGACGGTTAACTGTTAGAGTTGTGCTTTGGTTGATTGTAAGCATTCAGCTATCAGCATTCAGGATTCAGATATCAGCTTATCCGTTACAGATGGTGCTATCAGCTATCAGCCGCGTAGCGTGGTCTTGGCCAACGGCTGACCGCTGACCGCTGAATACTTACGGTTGATTTTTCCTTAAGTATCTTAATTTTTTGATAAATTTTGATAAATAATGATATAGGAGTCTCAAATAAAGCCTAGCGATGGATATAGACTATCCAGACATTGATATTGCTCCCCTAATCGACCATGCCCTGCTTATTCCCACGGCTACACCAGAGCAGGTGGAAAAATGGTGTCAAGAGGCAGACCAATATAAGTTTGCTACAGTGTGTGTCCCGCCAGTTTACGTTAAACAAGCGGCTGAACTCCTCCACAGTAGAGTACCAAAGGTTTGTACTGTCATTGGTTTTCCGATCGGTGCTACAACACCCACTGCTAAGCTTTATGAAGCCCAAGAGGCAGTGGAAAATGGAGCGACAGAGCTAGATGTAATGATTCACCTCGGTGCTTTGAAAGTGGGTAAAACAGAGGAACTTTACCAAGAAATTGCCCAAATCTGTGAAGAAACGGGTAAAACTGTCAAAGTAATCTTGGAAACTACTGTGCTGAGTGATACGGAAAAACGTCTTGCTGCGGAAATCTGTATGGATGCTGGGGCGCAATTTATCAAAACCAGCACTGGCTGGAATGGTGGTGCCACAGTTGATGATGTCCGATTGTTGAAAAAAGTGACTAAGGGACAAGTTGGAATCAAGGCATCAGGAGGTATCCGAACCATCGAGCAAGCTTTCGATTTAGTCATTGCTGGAGCAACTAGATTAGGCACCTCCCGTGGTCCTGACTTGCTGCGACAACGGGATAACCTGGAAATTAAGAATTAAGAATTAAAAATTAAGAATTAAAAATTAAGAATTAAAAATTAAAAATTAAAAATTAAGAATTAAACTTAAAAATTAGCAAGTAATAATGACTAATGAGTCAAACCTACAAAGCCACTGGAATTAATCTGAAAAGTATACCGCTGGGGGAAGCGGACAGGTTGGTGACAATTTTAACTAGGGAGTTGGGTCTGATTCGGGTAGTGGCACCAGGGGCAAGGAAGCAGAAATCGAAGTTAGGTGGTAGGAGTGGTTTGTTTGTGGTCAATCAACTACTGCTGGCAAAAGGGCGATCGCTAGATAAAATTATCCAAGCAGAAACTACCGAATCTTACCGAGGATTGAGTCAGGAGCTCAGTAAACTGGCAGCTAGCCAGTATCTGGCAGAATTAGTTCTCTGTCATGCTTTGAGTGAGCAGCCTCAGGAAGAACTCTACGAACTACTTAATGAACATCTACGGCGTCTTGAGCAGTTACCTAAAATTACGGCTAATCCCTCAGGGTTGTCTTTAGTGTTAGCTCATTTGTCCCATGGTGTCTTTCACCTGCTTGCCCTGGCCGGAATTGCACCTCAAGTACAATTGTGTTGTATCACACAACACAGTTTAAGACCAGATTTAACTGACCCGAATTGGCGGGTTGGTTTTAGTGTAGAAGCTGGTGGAACTATTAGTTTAGTCAGTAATCAGTCCAATCGGAACCATTTACCTAATCAAACTATTCCGAATCAAGAACAGACCTTGACTGAAACCATTGACAACCCTGATACTGATGTCATCCTACCCCCTCCTCCACGAGTAAATCATAAGCTGAATGCTCTGGAGTTAACTCTGCTTCAACAACTGGCAGCTGCTGAATTACCTCAGCTGAGTACACTATTAAAAGACCAATTGGCAGGGTCGAAAGCGGCTGAGTCTGTAGATTCACTCTGGGTGAAGTTGGAGCGAATTTTAAGAGACTACGCTCAGTATCACTTTGGTCGCTCAATTCGCTCAGCGGCTTTAGTGGATGCGTTGTCGTCTGTTAATTAATACTAATAATGAGTGTCTGTTAATAGTTAATAGGTAATAGTTAATAGGTAATAGGTGATATATAATGGGTAATAAATAATAGTTAATGGATAATTAAAATCTAATTGTGGTGTTGAACAGCAGCAATAGTAAGGTCTTAAATTATCAATTACCAATTACCAGTTAAGAATTACCAATTACCGATTTAATAATCCATTCATAGTAACAGTATGACGATGGACAAAAGTTGTTATTGGTAAAAAAAAAGCCTATCCAAGAAAAGCCAGAATGCAATCATCGGAGACTGGAAAAAACCAAAAACACTCCCCAGACCCCACGTCTGATTTCACCAAGTCTGATTTGGTGGCAAAACCCTCATCGAGCAGTGATGAGCTAAGCGATCAGGAACTGGATTCATCGCCGGATAAAGGATTTATACCAGTTCTAAAAAATTCCAACTTCTTAGCCCTATGGAGTGGTCAAGTCTTCTCTCAGCTAGCAGACAAGGTTTATCTGGTGTTAATGATTGCCTTGATAACCAGTCGCTTTAAAGACGCTGATCAAACTATCAGTGGCTGGGTATCAGCGATTATGATTGCCTTTACCATCCCAGCAGTTCTATTTGGTTCCTTGGCTGGCGTCTATGTGGATCGGTGGTCAAAAAAAGATGTGCTGGTACTAACCAATCTGTTGCGAGGGGCACTGGTGTTGTTAGTGCCTGGGTTGTTGTCTTTAACTCAAGGCTCGACATCAGTCTCCAATCTGCCACTAGGCTTTTATGTCTTATTAGTGATTACCTTTCTAGTCTCTACCCTGACCCAATTTTTTGCCCCAGCAGAACAAGCGGTAATTCCCTTGATTGTGAAACCGCAGCACCTACTGTCGGCCAACTCTCTATATACTACAACCATGATGGCTTCCTTAATCATTGGTTTTGCTGTGGGTGAACCGTTGTTAGCGTTAGCAGATAGGTTGGGAGCTCAGCTACATTTCGGGGTGTACTTGGGGAAAGAAGTTTTGGTAGGAGGGTCTTATGCGATCGCAGGATTAGTATTGTTGTTACTGAGAACAGGAGAAAATCGGGCAAAGTCTAAGGCTGAGCAACCTCATGTGTGGGCAGACATTGCCGATGGTTTGCGTTACGTACAACACAATCGAAGTGTCCGCAATGCTATGATTCAGCAAGTTATCCTGTTTTCGGTTTTTGCTGCTTTAGCGGTTCTGGCGGTAAGACTCGCGGAAAACCTCCCTGGGATCACAGCTGCCCAGTTTGGCTTCTTGTTAGCAGCCGGTGGGATTGGGATGGGGATTAGTGCAGCAATCCTAGGAAACTGGTTTGATGACACCTCCCATGTCAATTTAAGTCTGTCTGGTTCTGTGGGTATGGGAGTAGCCTTAGTAGGGTTGTCCTTATTCACTAACAATCTCTGGCTGGCTTTACTCATGACTATGGTATTGGGGGGGTTTGGGGCTTTGGTCGGTATCCCGATGCAGACTACCATCCAGGCAGAAACACCAGAAGAGATGCGGGGCAAAGTTTTCGGACTACAAAACAATGCTATTAATATCGCCTTGAGTTTACCTTTAGCCTTAGCGGGGATCGCAGAAACTTGGTTGGGTTTACAACCTGTATTTCTTGGTTTAGCAGCACTTGTGTTCTTAGGTGGGTTCTTAAACTGGTATATTTCCGGTAATAGATTAAATAATTTCAATAAACGTCATAAATAGAGATAGAACTACCAACCGGAATGCATATCGCCTGGCTAGGAAAAAAATCCCCTTTTTGTGGTAATGTCACCTACACTCGAGAAGTGACCAATGCTCTGCTCGACCGGGGCTACCAGGTCAGTTTCCTCCACTTTGCCCAAGAAGAAGAGGACCGAACTTGGTGGGGTTGTCAGGAGGTACCACTGCCTTGCTTGTACAAGTCTCAGATGTATACCATTCCAACCCTAACCGCCAGTAAGGTTTTGAAGCGATCGCTACAGGAGCTCAAACCTGACCTGGTTCATGCTTCCTTAACTTTATCTCCTTTAGACTTCCTGTTACCGGAAATCTGTACCGAACTCAATATACCCTTAGTGGCGACCTTCCATCCGCCCTTTGATGGTAAACGACGCAATTTGCAATCGGGAACCCAATTGCTGACCTATCAAGTTTATGCACCGTTTCTCGCCCACTACGACCGAGTGATTATCTTTTCTCAACTCCAACGGGATGTCCTAATCCGGGTTGGCGTTCCTGATCACAAGCTAGCAGTGATTCCCAATGGAGTTGATGTCCAGAAATATTCTCCAGGATACTCCCAGTTTACCTCTGAGTTGGCATCTGAGTTCGGAGGGCAACGCCTGTTTGTTTATCAAGGTCGGATTGCTACGGAAAAAAATGTTGAAGCGCTGCTGCGAGCGTGGAAACAATGTAACCTCGGTGAATCCAGTAAGCTAGTGATTGCTGGTGATGGACCGTTATTAGCTTCATTAAAACCATTTTATGGGGAAGAACACAATATCATTTGGCTAGGATTTGTGGCTTCCGAGCAAGAACGGATTGAGATTTTGCGGGCAGCAGATGTGTTTATTTTACCTTCTCTATTGGAAGGGCTGTCCTTATCATTACTCGAAGCCATGGCTTGTGGCGTGGCTTGTGTAGCCACAGATGCTGGAGCTGATGGGGAAGTGTTAGAGGATGGTGCTGGGATAATTCTCAATACCCATGGGGTGACATCCCAACTTAAAACCCTATTACCCCTATTGCGTGACCACAGAGACTGGACTACTTTGCTTGGTCATAAAGCTAGGGCAAGGGTTCTAGAGCGCTATACCTTAAGTGGGAATATTACTCAGCTCGAAAAGCTTTATGAAGAGGTTGTACAAATTAGGCTTGTGCAATTGAGTGGTCGTGCTTAGTTTTTTTGTTGTTTGGGAATTTACCCTCATGGTAAGTTGCCCTTATGGTGAAGAGGGTATACAAACTTAATCTACTCCTCAATAACTTACGCACTCAGTCCTGTTTATAACTTAGAACCTACCCATAAGAGCTGAGTATTTCGAGTTTTGAAGGTTTCTTGCTACCCTTTGAGGAATAAGAAAGATATGCTTTACCGAAAAATTTGGGTTTAAAGCCCCGTCCTTCTAGGAGACGAAACCTGTTTATTGTGGAGCCTTATAACAATAGCCTTAACCCTTTTCTGCATAACCTGCCGACCATAAAGGCTCCACTATCTTACGGGAACTTTAACGGACGGCTTTTTTTTTGGAGAATATTTCGAAATTTTTATATTAAATGATGTAGAATAAAATAGAATGTGAGGTCGATACCGATGATTATTCTAGAGTTCAAAGCCTACGGCAAACGAAACCAATATTTAGCTATAGATGAAGCGCTCAGGACAGTAAAATTTATTCGCAATAGTTGCATCCGTTATTGGATGGACAATAAAGGAGTGAATAAATTTGACTTGAACAAATATAGTAAGATTTTAGCTAAACAGTTTCCGTTTGCAAATCAGTTAAACTCTACTGCTCGTCAGTCTAGTGCTGAAAGAGCATGGTCATCAATCGCCCGTTTTTATGAAAATTGTCAAAAAAAGGTACCTGGCAAGAAGGGTTTCCCAAAGTTTCAAAAACATTGCCGCTCGGTCGAATACAAGCAGTCTGGCTGGAAGTTGTCTCCAGACAAAAAATGGATCGTATTCAGCGACAAGAAAGGAATCGGAAAACTCAAGCTCAAGGGTACATGGGACTTGTGGAGATTTGACAAGAAGCAAATCAAGAGGGTTAGGATAGTTCGTCGAGCTGATGGATACTATGTTCAATTCTGCATCCAGGCTGATAATAATGAACAGTTAAAACCTGCTGATGCAACTATTGGCTTAGATGTTGGACTGAAGGATTTTTATACTGACTCTAAGGGAAATACTGAACCTAACCCTAGATTTTATCGAACGGGAGAGAAGAGACTGAAGTTTTATCAGCGACGAGTATCCCGAAAAAAGAAAGGCTCAGCCAATCGTCGAAAAGCCATTAATAGACTAGGCAGGACTCACCTCAAAATAAGTAGGCGGCGTGAAGAGCACGCTAAGAGACTAGCGCGCTGCGTAATCCGGTCTAACGATCTGGTTGCTTACGAAGATTTGAGGATAAAAAATCTGGTCAAAAACCATTGTCTAGCTAAGTCTATTAATGACGCAGGTTGGTATCAATTTAGAAAATGGTTGGAGCATTTTGGTGATAAATTTGGTAGGGTAACTGTCGCAGTCAACCCTGCTTATACTAGCCAAAACTGTTCTAATTGCGGCGAAGTGGTCAAAAAATCATTATCGACTCGAACCCACATCTGTAAGTGTGGATGTCAGTTAGACAGAGATCACAACGCCGCAATCAACATTCTTGAACGAGCTTTGAGTACGGTGGGGCACACCGGAACTCGGATCATAGATCCGAACGCTTGTGGAGAGGAGACCTCTACTGTTCTTGGTTCCGGCCTGGAATAGCAAGTCACCTCGTTGAAGCAAGAATCCCCGTTCTTATAGGAGGGGGAGTGTCAATTGGGTCGTCCCGGGCCAGACAATGATTCGTCTTAGTTGCGAAGCAATTGCTAGATATATCTATAAGGGATAACTTGAGATTTATCCATGAATACCCTTCCAATCAACATTCCTCCTAGCCTCAGAGTTACTGACGAGCAGTTTGAACAACTTGCTAGTGCTAATCGAGACTTACGCTTAGAACGTAGTGCTACAGGAAAATTAATTGTCATGCCACCCACTGGGGGGAATACTGGAAAACGCAACATTGATATAGAAGGACAACTTTGGTTATGGAATCGCCAAACCAAACTGGGGGTTACCTTTAACTCATCGACTGCTTTTCGACTTCCCAATGGGGCAATTCGTTCCCCTGATGCAGCTTGGGTTAGTCAAAAACGATGGAATGCATTAACCCCTGAACAACAAGAAACTTTCCCACCCCTTTGTCCTGATTTTGTGCTGGAGTTGCGTTCAAAGAGTGACAATATGGAACCGTTACGCCAAAAAATGCAGGAGTATATTGATAATCAACTGGGTTTGGGTTGGTTAATTGACCCTAATCATAAGACAGTTGAAATTTATCGACTCAATCAACCTGTAGAGGTCTTGAAATCTCCCAAAACATTATCCGGAGAAGATGTTTTACCTGGCTTTGTTTTAGACTTGGAATTTGTCTGGAATTAGCAGGATTTTAAGCATATGCGCTACGCGCACGCGTGCGCGTTCAGCTATCAGCCATCAACCATTAGGCTTTGACTACTTAGTTTATTAGCTGGAAAATTTCCTGAGCAGCGCGATCGCATACGCCCACTTCACCCAATAACTGGCGCATTTCCTGATAATCCTTAAGGGTTTGCTGACGCCGTTCTTGATTAAAAAGGAGTTCCAAGGATTCCCGGACAATATTTTCTGGTGTGGCTTGCTCTTGTAACAACTCCGGCACAATGGAACGCATTACTACCAAGTTAGGGGGAGACATGAAGGGAATCGAAAATTTCAAGAAGGTGCGAGCAAGCCAGTAGGTAAAGGGATTAACTCGGTAGAAAACCACCTGAGGCACATCTAGTAGTGCTA
>NZ_JAAHHX010000660.1:0-1529 GCF_010672065.1 Moorena sp. SIO4A1
GTGGCTTTCCCAGCGGTGGCTAAGAGTTAGAAAATGACGGCGAGCCGCCCCTAACGCACCCTACTAGACCGACACATTTAAAATGGTGCAATAAGCGTAGGTTGGGTTGAAGAATGAAACCCAACACCAGTAACGCTTTGTTGGGTTTCCCTACCGCTCAACCCAACAAACATTTTTAGGTGTGCCACGCCACTACGCAATATTTTCAAATATGAGATGCACCCAAACTATTCAGCTACCACTAATTATTATCCTTTGATAATTAGATGATTAGTGGAAATTATGACAATTGTAAAAGTCATATTATTTAGCTAGTCTTTTGTTAAAGATTAAACGTCAACTTTACTCTTGCTACAGTCATGCCAGAAGAAAATTTTTCTCAATCATTCAATATCACCGTTGGTCAAAACTTGTCTAATAACACAATTGGAGGAATGGCGAGTGGCGATATGGATGTGACCCAAAATCCACAAATTAGTACAAGTGAATCTTCTCAGCCTCCAAGTGAATCTTCTCAGCCACTGACTCAAGCCGAGGTGGTTGAGTTAATTACTGAGCTTGAAAAACTGTTTCGCAGCTCATATTTACCGGAGGCGGAGACATCTAAAGCAATCAAGTATTTGGAAGCTGCTAAAGAAGAAGCACAAGGAGAAGAGCCTGATAAGGATTTTGCTGCTAAGAATTTGCAAAAGGCTTGTACAGCTCTCAAAGGTTTAAAAGAAGCTGGTGAAACGGTTGAAGCAGGAAAAAACTTATGGGAAACATTTCAGCTTATTATCACTAAGCTCCTGCCTTGGTTCGGGAAAGCTGCCAACTTCTTTATTTAAGGTTAAACAAGTCATCAGGTCTATTGACAATAATATAAAGTTCACCAGTAATTGGATGACAGTCGAGACTGACAGGATTACCTCAGCCATAGGCAAAGGTCTGTTGGTTTGAGCCGTCCAGGTTCATAACTTGTACCGATGTTCGGGGTAAGGGTTCCCGATCGACATTAGACTGTGAACCAATAGAGTTGAAGGTTAGTAGGTGTTGTCGGTTGAAGGTTAGTAGGTGTTACCGGTTGAAGGTTAACCTTGGCCAAAAGGCCACGCCTGCGCGTTCAACCTTCAACCGGTTAACCTTCAACCAGTTAACCTTCAACCATCAACAACCTTCAACCTTCAACCGGTTAACTTTCAACCTGTTAACCTTCAACCAGTTAACCTTCAACCAGTTAACCTTCAACCAGTTAACCTTCAACCAGTTAACCTTCAACCAGTTAACCTTCAACCTTCAACAACCTTCAACCTTCAACCGGTTAACCTTCAACCTGTTAACCTTCAACCAGTTAACCTTCAACCAGTTAACCTTCAACCAGTTAACCTTCAACCAGTTAACCTTCAACCAGTTAACCTTCAACCAGTTAACCTTCAACCGGTTAACCTTCAACCGGTTAACCTTCAACCAGTTAACCTTCAACCGGTTAACTTTCAACCTGTTAACCTTGGCCTATTGGCCACGCTACGCGAACAACCAGTTAACCTTGG
>NZ_JAAHHX010000661.1:0-1528 GCF_010672065.1 Moorena sp. SIO4A1
TTACCGTAAGAATAGTGGAGCCTTTATAGTCGGTCGGTTATGCAGCATAGGGGAAAGGTTTTGTAGTAAGGCTCCACTATTCTAAGGTTTCGTCTCCAAGGAGACCTCTATTTTTCCTGGCTCCGGCCTGGTTGAACAAGTCATCTCGTTGAATCAAGAATCCCCGTCCTTCCAGGGCGGGGAGTGTCAATTCATCTACACTGCCATGATGGAAAAAAAACAGAGAGTAAACAAAGCGAGAGTTAGCCGCCCAATTAATTGGGTGGGGGTGGAGCGTTCCGGGATTTATCAAGGGCTTTCGTGTTAAAATGGACTAGCGAGTAAGAACAAGGTTGGTTGCGTTGATTTTTTGCGCTTTACGGTGAGATACCAGCCAGTAAGAGACGGGGTTAATTCTACCTACTCCTCAAGGAACAGGCAAGCAATGCAGCAAAAAGGAGCTGTCACTTTAATGGAACACATACCAGGGAACAGTTGCTAGTGGTGCTTCAGGGGGGGCTTCATGTTTCGCTTCGTACCCAGGCTTAGGTTGCTGCCCGTAATGCACCACTGCTGAGTCAAACAACTTTTAGGAGATGCACCCGAACACAGACCAGGGAACAGGCAAGATGCCTGTTCCACAAAACTCTTAAAATCATTCTATTATTAAGCAACGCCCTCAGGTTAATTACTCTGAGCAGTGGTGCTGGTGGGAACAGTCAGATTAATACTAAAAGGCACACTTTGTCGATTCTCTTCTTCGCCCCAAAGCAAGGTTCCAGTCAATTGGTATTGTCCAGCTGTCAATTCCTTGGCATGACTAGGATATCCGATAGAAATCTTCCGTTCCCCCCCAGCAATAACTGTCCATTCGTTTTGTTTGCCAGTGGTGACCGTAGTGCTTCCCTGTTTCAGAGTCCACTCCACCTTGGGACGTGCAGAGGCATTGCCACTGTTGCTAACCTGTAACAGAATCTGCTTACTCTTGTGATCAAAGCTCGCTTCCTCTACGGTCAATTTGGGAGAAATATCTCCATGACGTACATAGACAGTGACACCAACGCGAGGTACGATGCCCATACTTACACCACGACTATTATTCTGAGAATGTTCCAGATTTTCTGTGAAAATCACTGCCCGATATTCCCCTTTATCCATACTAGGAGGAAAGCGGGAAATCATGCGGATGCGGCGAGTTACTCCTGGTTCTACTACCAACTCACGAGGGGAGAATTGTAGATAAGGGGTTAAGTCATTAGAGCTAGATTCCAACGCCTCAAACCCATTTTCATCGTAGGTGAAAGGTGTCGCATAGACACGGGCTCGAAACGCCTTATTACTGCGATTGGTGACGTTGATGATACCTTTGGCTTGACCTCGTTCTGCTTCTTCTTCAATAACTAAAGGAGAAACTTGAACCTGAGCTTTAGCTAATCCGGGAAACAGCACCAGTGCAGATAAAGCGCAGCTACCTAAATAGGATATTAAATGTTGATTGAGTTTAATCATTTCTAGGGAACAGGGAATCGGGAATCGGGAATCGGGAAGA
>NZ_JAAHHX010000662.1:0-1527 GCF_010672065.1 Moorena sp. SIO4A1
CCGGCCAGCAGCAGAACAGGTAGAGAAGGGACATGTTACCTCTCCAATTACCTCTCCCAATGTGGCCTCTCGAACTAAAGGAACAGGCAAAGAACTACCTTTGATATCAACTACATTTAATGTCGATCAAGAAACCTCAGTACAAAAAAGTACAGGGTCAAATTCCCAGAAATCTAGAGAAAACGCTAAACCCCAAACTTCAAATTCAATCCCTTCTGAAAGAGGCAAATCTGGCACAAAACCGATTATCCAAGCAAAATTTTTAAACTCTACTAAGAGGACTTTAGCCAGAGCAGATTCTGATAGCAAATCCCTAGTTTATGGTCTTGAACCGTCTAGGAAAACTAGACTATCTTCTGACTTATCCTTGCCAGTTGTGCAAGCCAAACCAATTAACTCCCAGTCATCAAGTAGTTCTGAAAGTAGTTCTGAGAAGATGTTGGTAAAGTTGCCTAACCCTCCTAATCCTGAAGGAACGGGTGGTACTCAACATTCCTTTCCTACTAGAGCAGGAGTTGGGGGAGAGGTCAGTTCAGACAATTTAAAAAACAATTTAAAAAACACCAATACCACTTTGCCAACAGAGTCTAAGCTATCCTTAGGCAGTTCCGGAAACCTGACCCAGTCGCCAGTTATTCAACGGTCCCCAAAGCGATCGCTTCACAAGGAAATAGTCAAGAGCCCATCCCAGGGAAACCAGCCACTGATTCAACCCAGCCCCGAGCGACCGGTGATCAAAGAGATTGTCAACAGCCCATCCCAGGGAAATCAGCCACTGATTCAACGCACCCCGGAGCGACCAGTGGTCAAGGAGATAGTCAACAGCCCATCCGAAGGAAAGCAGCCATTGATTCAACCCACCCCGGAGCGACCAGTGGTTAGAGAAATTTCCGGAAAAGATGGTTATCAATTATCTGCTCCCCTGATTTTTTCCGCCTCTGGGGTCAATAGAACGTCATTTTCTGGCAACGGACTAGGAGTTAGTAGTTCGCCATCTATTGGTGATCATGGCTCTGGAGTTATCCAAAGAATGCCATCTGTCAACGGTGCATCAGTATCAACTAGTATATCAACTGTATCAACTACTAGCTTACAGGCAAATACCGTGATTCAGAAAGGATCAGAAAATACAACAGGCGCTACTACAACTAATCAGTCTGTGGAGGACATTGATGTGGATGAACTAGTAGAGAAAGTACACCATAAACTGATGCAGCATCTGACCATAGAAAGTGAGCGGAGGGGATTAAGCCAATGGCATTAACAGGGTTTAAGAATCTAGCCCAAAAAACACTAAACCAAACCAAAGGATTAACAAGTAGCCTCTTTGGGGCAGAGTTAGATAAATTAACCATCCTCAAGGAGCAGCCAGGAAAAAGATGGCAGATGGTTTTTCCAGAGAACAAACCAATGCCTCTATTCAATCCTAATGAAATTCAAATTACCAAGACAACCCAATGGCGTCATGAAACTCTCAAAAACCGCGATCGCGGTGATACTAAATTTATTGGTGGGGATCCAGCAACC
>NZ_JAAHHX010000663.1:0-1527 GCF_010672065.1 Moorena sp. SIO4A1
TACAAGCTCTAGCCAAACAAGCCTTAGAGCCTGAGTGGGAGGCAAAATTTGAATCCAATTCATACGGTTTCAGACCAGGACGCTCATGTCATGATGCCATCGAAGCCATATTCAACAATATTAATAAGACTCAGAAATGGGTTTTAGATGCAGATATTGCCAAATGCTTCGATAAAATCAACCATGATGCACTTCTTAAAAAATTAAATACCTTCCCTACACTATCGCGATTAATCAAATCTTGGTTAAAAGCCGGAGTAATGGACAAGGAAACACTCTCACCTACAAATGAGGGAACTCCTCAAGGTGGTGTAATATCACCACTTTTAGCGAACATAGCCCTCCACGGAATGGAACAGGTGATACAGGACTATGCGAATTCTATAAAGGGAAAAAAGACCCACTATAAGAAGGGTTTAGCTCTTATTAGATACGCAGACGACTTCGTCATCCTACACCCAGACCAAAAAGTGGTAGAAGAATGTCTTGAAGTCATCAACTCATGGTTACACGACATGGGGTTGGAATTAAAGTCAAGCAAAACAAAAATAACCAACACAAAGGAAGGATTTGACTTCTTAGGATTCAACATCCGACATTACAAAGTTGGAAAGAAACACTCTAAACGCGGCTTTAAAACAATCATCAAACCATCTAAAGAAAAAATCCTGGAGCATTATGGGCAGCTCTCAAAAGTTATAGAAAAAAACAGAGCTGCCCCACAGAAGGCTTTAATAAGCCAACTCAAACCTATTATAAGAGGATGGTGTAACTACTACAGTTCAGCCTGTAGCCAGGAAACCTACAAAAAAATAGGAAACTTGCTCTGGAATAAACTCCGAAGATGGGGATACAGAAGACATCCTAATAAATCAAGAACCTGGGTAAACAATAAATACTGGGGAACCATTGAAAAGGACAGATGGACGTTCATGACAGGAAAGGACAACTACCTGCCAAAACATGCTAAGACAAAAATTGTCAGGCATATTAAAATCCAGGACAACAGAAGTCCTTATGATGGTGACCTAGTTTATTGGAACACCAGAATGAGAAAGCATCCTGAGATGACCACTCAGAAGGGAAGGCTTTTAGAACGGCAAGAAGGGAAATGCGCTCATTGTGGTCTTACCTTCAGAAGTGGAGATTTATTAGAAAAACATCACATCTTACCACGTAACAAAGGTGGAAGTAACAAAGATGAAAATCTAGAATTACTACACCTACACTGCCATGATGCCAAGCACGGGTCAAAAACTAATTCATCAGAGTTAGACGAAAATCCGTTCTAGAGGAGCCAATGTCAAGGACTGTACTGTAATGAGGAGCCGTATGATGCGAAAGTGTCACGTACGGTTTTGAAGACGAGTCAGTGAGGTGACTCACTGGCTTAGTTTAATCCCCCTGGCTGAGAGATTCGGCAAAGCCGACACTTCGTGAACAGCTTGCATTGGCGGGTAATGGTCTATCTTGGTAGACTTTGGTAGCTAAAAAGTATCGGTAAACAGTAATTGTTCCATCAGCTGA
>NZ_JAAHHX010000664.1:0-1526 GCF_010672065.1 Moorena sp. SIO4A1
TTGTCATCTTCCGCATTCAACAGATGGCTGGAGAATAGATATAGCGCTACGCGCAAGTCAGAAGTTAGAAGTCAGAAGTCAGAAGTAAGCTATGACTAGATTTCGGAGTTTAGGAATGTCCTAATCTAAATGCGTAGTGTTATAAGAATAGATATTTCTTGAATTACCCATTACCTTACTTATTACCAAACAACAAGGAGATGTGAGTTATGCCCAGAGTAGATCCGTATAAAAATTATCGCTTTCTGGTAGAACTGGATGGGATTGTTCAAGCAGGATTTTCTGAATGTAGTGGTTTTGGTTCAGAAGTAGAAGTTGTGGAGTATCGAGAGGGGGGAGATGATGCCACAGTACGTAAGTTGCGGGGCAAAGCTAGTTACCCTGATATTGCCCTCAAGTATGGTATTACTGACTCTAAGGAACTTTACGATTGGCATTTACAAGCAGTGAATGGGACAATTGAGCGCAAAAATGGCTCGATTATCCTGCTCAATGATGATGGGGAAGAAAAAGTGCGCTGGGATTTCTTTAATGCTTGGGCGAGTAAGTATGAAGCACCCAGCTTAGATGCTAAGGGTAGCGATGTTGGGATTGATTCCCTAACGATTACCTGTGAACGTTTGCAGAGAGTTAATGTCAGTTAACAGTCATCAGTTAACAGTAATCAGTTAGCAATTAGCCATAACCAAGAACCAAAATGCTACAGACGGAATACGAATTTATCTTACCAGCAGGGTATATAGATAAAGAAGGGAATTTGCATCAGGAAGGAGTCATGCGGATGGCGACAGCGGCGGATGAAATTCTGCCCCTCAAAGATCCTCGTGTGCAAAACAACCCAGCCTATCTGATTGTGCTGTTGCTCTCCCGTGTTGTCACTCGTCTTGGTTCGGTGGAGGTAGTTAATCCTAAGATTATCGAAAGTTTATTTGCCTCTGATTTAGCGTATTTGCAGGATCTGTACAATCGGATCAATGGCAATGGAATGCGATCGCTTCAAATTAGCTGCCCCCACTGTGAGCAAAATTTTGCTGTCGAACTCGATTTATCGGGGGAATCCTAGGCTACCCCCTTACCCAAATCCATGAGGAGGTAGCCTATCTCGCCTATCACTTCCACTGGCATTATGAATCAATCATGACCATGGAACACCGGGAACGCCGAAAATGGGTTACTGAAGTCGCCAAAATCAATCAGCGTTTGAATAGTTCGTAAAGGGAACAGGGAACAGGGAACAGGGAACAGAGAGACTTTGAGTAGCTTTACAAAAGTTAACACAGTTTTGTTTATTTATGTCCAGGTACTTAGTTCAGTAGTGGGTAATTGGGGATTTTCCCCTTTCTAAATCAGATGGATAATTCAGCTTCACCAGGCAATAATTCCCAGGAATCGGGAAGTCCAGAAAATTCCCCCTTACTAAGTCGTCTGCAACGGCGACAAGAACAGTCTGGTGGAGTAATTAATACCCGCCAACTGCACCGCCATTACCAATCTACCCAAGCAACCACCGGAAGGCTGACCCAACA
>NZ_JAAHHX010000665.1:0-1526 GCF_010672065.1 Moorena sp. SIO4A1
CAATAGCTACACTCGCGTGTTAATTGAGGACTATCTAGAAAAGCAAATCTATACTCACTATAATATATAGCTTTTATCATAGCTATTAGGTACAGATATTTTTTTTATTATCACCTATTTCCTGCTCCCTGTTTCCTGTTCTCTGTTTCCTAAAACCAATAAATTTGTACCTGATGAGTTTGAGAATTTATATATGTTAGACTTTGAAAAAGTATACGTACATCCCAGTCAATTTCCTGAGCGAGTTTTTCAAGATTATTTAGCTGGCTTTACTTCTTGTAAAATCAATCACAAATTTCATTACGATAGTGTCAAGCAAAGCCAAAAATGGTTAAAAATACACGAAACTTATTCTCCAGCTAGACAAGATGAAAGCTGTATTGATGCCTATGCCAAGTGTTTTAAAAAAACAGCAGAAATTTTAGATGATAATAGTCTAAATTTAAATTTAATTGGCTTAGGTTGTGGTGGTGGAGAAAAAGATAAACTTCTAGTTTCCCAATTATTAAATTCTGAAAGAGCATTAACTTATTATCCTGTTGATGTTAGCTTATCTCTGGCGATAATTTCTGCTCAAAAGATCAGAGAATATTTTGCTAATTTACGGGTACAGCCCATTGTTTGCGATCTGCTTCACTCTGATGATTTAATCTCCCTTGTCGATAATCAAGACAAAAGAAATATAATTACCTTTTTTGGCATGATTCCCAATTTCGCTCCTGAGGAAATTTTGCCGATTTTAAGTAATTTTCTAAGCAAGGGAGATATATTGCTTTTTAGTGCTAATTTAGCCCCTGGTTCTGATTATCTGCAAGGTATTCAAAAAGTTCTTCCTCAATATGATAATGAGTTAACTAAAGAGTGGTTAATTACTGTTTTACTTGATGCTGGAGTCGAAGCCAAAGATGGGACTATTAAATTTACAATAGAACAGGATGAACCAAATCAACAATTTAAAAGAATTGCTGCTTATTTTGAATTAGAAAACGATGTGATTTTTAGTTTAGAAAACAACCTTATTGAGTGGAGAAGCAAAGATAGAATTAGATTATTTTTTTCCTATCGTTATACTACTCCTATGATTCAAGAAATACTAAAGAGTTATGGTATTAAGGTTTTGGATTACTGGGAAGCTGCTAATCAAGAAGAAGGGGTTTATCTTTGTCAAAAACTTTAAACTATAGCAGTCCTAAATGATTCGTAAAATCTAGTGGCCGAAGCTCTCGCTATAACCCTTGTCCAGTAAAGATTTAAGATTTGGCAGATTTTAGAACTGATTTAGGATTGCTATATACACAAGGAAAAAAATGAATGATGAATGATGAATTATAAATTCCAGATTTTTCGTTCATCGAACTGCGCGATCGCGCTGCGCTTCCCTGCCATCGTTCATCTCAAAGTCGGAATGTGCAGACAGACTCTAATTTATCTCTGTGAGGCATAGGAATATTCTTGGGAGGAGATATCATCAGCAGAGAGTTGTCAAACTTAACATCTGGTATCTCAGCAAGAGCACCCAAGGGTTG
>NZ_JAAHHX010000666.1:0-1525 GCF_010672065.1 Moorena sp. SIO4A1
CACAACCGACTATGGGAGTGGGCTGTTTTGATTGTCACCATAATGGTGTGGTGATTATGAAAGAACTTGCTCGACCCTGGAACAATTGGCATTCTGAGCGGGGGGGAATCTCACCCCTAGTAGTGCCGTTAAGGGTGACCCAAGAAACATTCTTTCAGAACTTGCAAGGAGCCGAGGTGCTTGAGCAGGTAATTCGCAGTGGTTTCATTAACTACCATAACAATTGGTTGCGCGATCGCTACAAAAGACAAGCAGGAGTTATTAACTTAAGCGACGTCAACCAGATGCTACGTCATCTAACCACCAACACTACCATCAATTTGGCCTCAACGAATATTGAAAGCAACGGAGCCAATACTAGCCCAGCCAACCGTCCTGTTAATGGTATTCCCAATGACTTTTTTGTTTGGGATTCAGCCCTCAAGACCAGCTTAGGTCTTAACTACAATATCCCGCTGATTACCTTCGAGCGACAAGAGTATGACAATTACCTAAATACCCATCATTTCCAACTGGTTCAATCTGACTTCACCAAACCGGATGATTCTCCACTGTACGAACAGGATGGCTCTACCTACTTTTCTTTCTTTGTGCCAGTTCCTGCTGCAGAAGACCTCTACATGCTCACACGGATGCGAAGTGCCAAGATTTTGACAGATAAATTCATTGCTGCTGTCTTGATGGTGGACTTCAAAAACCCTGTCTTTTCCGAAAAGCGGTCTAGCTTGCAGCAGTACGCTGAGCAAGTCACAACAGGCACAATCACCAATGGGATTAGTAGTGTACCCAATGATTTTGCCGAGAAAGTTAGAGTTGCTGCTGCTAACCAGCCTCCCTGCGATCCTACTAACCTTGACCAATGCACTGCGGAACAAGAGTTTTTGCAAACATGGGAACTACCTGATAATCAGTGGAAATCTTTTGTCCAAGAGCAAATTCAGGCTTATTTGGATGAATTAAACACACTTTCTCCTAGGGAGCAGTTAGCTCAACTGATGGAATCAAGTGTCAAGCACCGGGAGCAGTTTCAATCCTGGCCAACAATTAGTAACCTGAATGAATTTAGCTTGTTACTTCCCCAGAGTGATTTAAGTCATTAGGGCTTAATTAAATCAGACCCTCAAGAAATTAACTAAAACAACAACAACTTTAGAGGTTGTCTGAGAAGTACCATTTGCTACATCCAAGCCCCCTAAATCCCCCAATTTTGCTGCGACCCAAGGGCGATTTACTCGCCCATTGGAAAGCGCACCGGAAGGGACTTTTAGAAGCAAATTGACTCTTGTTCCCCCCAAAGTTGGGGGGCTAGGGGGGCAAAATTCAGTATCAAAAAACTTGGGAGATATCCTCTTAGCAATCCGTGTAGGAATTGAGAGGATTTTTGTTCCCTACTCCCTACTCCCTACTCCCTGTTCCCTGTTCCCTGTTCCCTGTTCCCTGTTCCCTTTGCTATTACTTGCCATATCAATAACACAAAAAAACTAAGGAGTAAATCAATGGCTAAACTACCTCAATTTGATCCACC
>NZ_JAAHHX010000667.1:0-1524 GCF_010672065.1 Moorena sp. SIO4A1
CTTTAGAAGCTTTTCGGAGTGCCATGTCTTGCCGTTTTGTCCATTGGCTCCAGGAGAATCGAGACGTATTTGTTGCTTACAAGGCGAGTAAGGGCTACATTTGGGCTTGATTTTGACTAAAGTCCCACTATTAAAGGTTGAGTGTGCCATGTGGTTATTTGTCGAAACCGAGGGTGTGGAACCAACCAATAATGCTGCGGAAAGGGCGATTCGTCCTGCCGTAATTTGGCGACGTACCAGTTTTGGGACTCAGACTCAAGCTGGTAGTGATTTTGTGGCCAGAATGTTGACAGTGGTTACAACCCTAAAGTCTCAGAAGCGTGATGTTCTCGAATTTTTAGTACAAGCTGTTGTTGCTGCTCGCTCCGGTTCACAAGCTCGAAGTTTACTGCCATTGATATCTACTTCTTGTATGGAATAGTCCGGTACTGGTTCTGTTAACTTATAAGATAATTTGTTGATAGCTGCTTAATTTTATTGCTTCATGGTTTGACTCCACGTTCGGGGAGTAGTGGTCGTTTTTGTCGTAACCGTTCAGGGGGGTTGTAATCATCAAAAAAACACACCCGGCAGGAGTAATAATGAAATAAAATTATTGAGCTGCGATCACTAGCTCTTGCTCATGGTCGTGATCAGAAATAGCTACCTATGGGAGTAACGAAGGGGCAGGTTTACCTGCGCGTGCAGCGGGGAATTGCATTTGTCAAAAACTCCAAGACATTACGCTGCTGGGACTTCAATGTTGTCACAACAGTTAACATACGAGCAACAAAAGCACTCCCTGCTTGAGTCTGAGCAACCTTAACTGGTACGCCGCCAGATTACTGCTGGACGGATGGCTCTTTCTGCTGCATTATTTGTTGGTTCCACACCCTCAACACTCACAAACAACCATAAAGCTGGTTCAACTTTGAGTAGTTGGCGACAAGTGCGGACAGTTTTAGCAAGGGGTGTTTTCTCCTGTGACCCAATCGAGTAAGAATCTGCTTGTTTTAAAGTCAACTTGACCGCTTCACGTATCTCCAAGGGCTAGCAATTGAAACTGACAACGTTTCAAAGTTCCATATAGTACTCGATGCCACAATTCAAACAGCTTCTCCTGTTGTTTAACCAATGCAGTCCCTAATTCTTTAGATACCCCAGGACGTTCCGAGATTTTAATGAATTCCCGTCGCAGATGTGCCCAACACAATTGCCGACGTTCCTTGTCTACCCAGTTATACGCACCATGACGGTCTGAGTTTAAAATACCACCAAAATTTTGACCCAGTAGGTTTGCCAGAAGCAGAGGTACAACGAGTTAGGGCAATCTCAAAAAATGTCACTAGTGGCGTGACTGCCACCCACAACCACGCTTTTCGTTGTTTGGGGTTTTTCCCATCTAGATTTCCGTGGATTTTATAGCAACCGCCAGGTTGGTTAGGACGCTCTACGTGAGGACGTGCGACCTAGCCTCTCGCAGTGTTTCAAAATGCTCTAGTTGCTTGGCTTAGCGGCTTTTTAGCCATGACCAGCATTTTTCAA
>NZ_JAAHHX010000668.1:0-1524 GCF_010672065.1 Moorena sp. SIO4A1
TGTATGCCAGAGTTTCAAGCCGCTCTCAAAAAGCCGATCTTGAGCAACAAGTACAGTTTCTCAAGTCTCGTTACCCAGAAGCAGAGATTATCAAAGACATCGGGAGCGGGCTTAACTTCAGAAGAAAAGGTCTTCAATCCTTATTGGACAGAGTTCTCGGCGGTACTTGCAAGTATATTGTCGTTGCCCACAAAGATAGGCTTTGCCGCTTTGGGTTCGATCTTATCTCATGGCTGTGCTCTAAATTCCAAACTAAAATACTGGTTCTCGACGAAAAGAACCTCAGCCCAGAGCAAGAAATGGTTGAAGATGTTCTTGCGGTCATCCACGTCTTCAGCTGTAGGTTGTACGGACTCAGAAAGTACAAAAATAAAATCATTGAAGACAACGACTTACCGCGTATATCCAAGTAAAGAACTTGAGAGTATATGGAAGAAATGGGTTTCCGCTGCTAGAAAAGTATATAACATATCGATTGAGCAGCTAAACAAAAACCAAGGGTATACAAAGGTAGGTAAGAAGGGAGGGAAGCATGGTTTTAGGACTTGGTTGAAACAGTCTGGACTTATCCCGGAGTGGTGCAAAAATCAAAATGTATCTAAAATACTTGATAATGCTTCAATGGAGGCATATACAGCCTGGAAAGAGACAGCAAAACAGCCCTTATTTATAGGCTTTGGCAAAAAACGAAAACCAAATCTACAAGCTGGATTAAAAATAGCCAAATTTCGTAGTGTGCGGAATCAGAAGCAAACAATCCAGTTTGATCCCACAGCTTACAAGGCTGGCAGATGGATGGTATCTACTACCAAACATTTACCAAAGCCTGAGTTTAAGGGTCATGATCACTGCATATTGACAGATGGGTCTACAGAGCTTACTTATAACAAAGGAAGGTGGTTTGCTCATTTTCCAGTTGAGTTTGAGACTGAGCCTACTCACACTCAAAAGGTTATAGCTTTGGATCCTGGAGTTAGGACATTCATGACTGGGTTTGACGGAGGTCAGTTTTTAGAATTTGGGATTAATGACTTTCAGAGAATAGCTAAACTTTGCTCTTATCTAGATAAATTAAAGAGCAAACATGATAGTTTGAAAGGGAATTATAACAAGCATCGACGCTATCGATTGAAGATAGCTATGGAAAAAGTTAGGACTAAGATAAAAAACCTAAGGAATGAAATCCACAAACAAGTAGCTTCCTATTTAGCCAGAAATTACGACGTAATTATTCTTCCTACCTAAGAGACCTCGCAAATGGTCGTAAAGAAGAAGCGAAAGTTAAAAAGCAAGACAGCCAGGGCTATGATGACCTGGGCGTTCTATCAGTTTTCTCAGATTTTAGAACATTTGTGTAACCGGTATGGTTCCAATTTGGTGAGAATAACAGAAGAATATACTTCATTGACTTGCACAAAGTGTGGGCATGTTCATAGAAAACTTGGTAGCTCTAAGAACTTTAAATGCCCAAAATGTGGTTACGAGATCGATAGAGATTTCAATGGAGCCGTCGGGATTTTCCTG
>NZ_JAAHHX010000669.1:0-1524 GCF_010672065.1 Moorena sp. SIO4A1
CTCAGGTGCGACCCGTGGCGAATTTAATTCTTAATGGGTCAAGCGCACCTAAACAAAACATCCCATAGCCAAATTTTCTAATGTCCTGATTATCAACTAACCAATAAGAAGGTAGGTAAGGGAGCAAGCCTGATTGATAGTCCAAGCTACAGAAGCTTGGGTATCATCAGGATCATAGTTAATTTTATTGCTGTTTCGGTAAATTTTTTACCTGGTTGAGTGACTTTTTCTCTAAGCATTCAGCAGTCAGCGGTCAGCGGTCAGCTTATTTTATTCAAAAGCTGTTCGGTGTAGCGTGCCCATAGCACATAAGCACCTCAAGTAGAGTGGCCATAGGCCAATGGCTGATAACTGAATGCTGATAGCTGAATACTTACCTTTTTATCGGCCAGAGATCATTTTAACATAGTGAAACCAACCTTGGCAATAATTTGCTTTGGTTTCGCTACTCCTCAACTGCTCTCTACATAAAATCAAGGGTTTTAGGAGTAAAGTCAGTCAACCAGATTTGTTACTTATAACCATTGAGCTATCAGCACTTCAACAGTCAGTTTTTCAATAAATGAAAACTTACAAATTTGGCTGAGGGGAGCGAGTATATGAGTTATCTTCCACAACCTTGGCCTTTGGGCCACGCTACGCGAACAATCAGCGGATAGCTGATAGCTCTAGGCTGAATGCTTACTGTTCCGTTAGTCTAACTTTCGGGAATTATCTAAGTATAGGCTCTGACTTGGAGTGGTCAATTACAGATAAAACAAACAATTAAGAGGATCAAATAATGAAATTCACTTACCGTGGTATTACCTATGAAAATGAACCGGTAACTTTTGAGATGAAATCAGAAAAAATTGTTGGTAAGTATCGTGGTGTCCGTTGGCGACAGCCAAAGCTCAACGGTGTGCTTTTACCGGAAGCGATCGCCAAATTAAAGTATCGTGGGGCATATTATCTCCACGTTCTTTGGGGTAAACCGATTGATTTTACTAAGCAACGTTACGGAGTTAAGCATCCTTGTTCTAAATAGCTAAGCTATTGGCTTGTCCTGCATCAGCTATAGCGCCAATTGGCCTTAGCTGAATGCTTAAATACATAAGCTATAGAGTATCTTGAAATTGTTCCTTAAGTTGGGATTTGGGTAATCCATCATCGCAACACTATTACTAACCTCAGGCAAAAGGCTTCCATGGAAAAGGCTTCCATGGGTTACCCAAATTGCTACAATACTTTACACAATACTATAGATGCTTTGGATTCCTTCCCGTAGAGGGGCGGAAAGCCCGTTATATCCTTGGGACGCTTCTGAAACAAGAAAACCTCTGGATGATTGATTCAGCTAGTGCGTCTCCTTATAGCTAGAAACTGGTGGCGAACACCAGGTTATGATATAGATTAGTAGCCAAAGACTAACTAATCGAAACTAATAACCGTTCGCGTAGCGTGGCCCAAAGGCCATGGATGGATATGGCTGGAAGCTCCACCCCTGCAGTGGACAAGGGAAGTTCCGTAGCACTCCTTCTAAGG